>JBBKXR010000251.1:0-71991 GCA_037969585.1 Verrucomicrobiales bacterium | reverse complement strand
GGACAGCCGCGTGATCCACTTGCTGCGCGATGGTCGGGCGGTGGTGGCGTCGATGCTGCGCATGTTGGAAATGCCTCCCGACCATCGCGCATCAAGTGGATCACGCGGCTGTCCGGATAAAGGGCGTGGATAAAACGCAATCGCAAGGTGTTGCTCGGCGTCTTCTCGGCGAATCTTACACACCCTGACGCAGCCACATAATCAGCAAATCGCCGATCGATCTTATCACCGATTGGGGGCGTCAAATCATGCTCATCGAGAACATCATCGTCGTGCCAGGCGTTGCCCTGGCTCCAGATTGTGCGCGGCTCTTCCCAGTAGACAACCTGTGGATGCGCCGCCAAAAGATTTCCCAACAGCGTCGTTCCAGAGCGCGGACTGCCAACGATTACAATCGGCGATCGAACCCGGCGCTGCGAAATCTCGCTCATGAAATGACCCGCGTGCCGATCCGCTGCGCTGGATTGCCAGCGTAGATGCCGTCCGCCTCAAGCACACCATTGGCGACCGCTCCACATTGCAGCACCGCATTGGTCTCCATGCGCGTCTGCGGTGCCAGCAACGACTTGGCGCCAAGCCAAGCTCCGTCGCCGATCTCCACCGATCCAATACGAAGATCGAATGACACCGAAGTGCGGTCGTGATTTCCGGTCATCACACAGGCGCCCTGCGAAAGGCAGGCGTGATCGCCGATCTTCACTTCAGCGAGATTATCGATCCACACTTCCTCGCCGATCCAGCAGTGATCACCGATCGACAATTTCCACGGAAACTTTATTTTCAAACTCGGCTTGAGCACAACGCCTTCACCCAGCCTGGCTCCAAACGCACCCAACAAGAGTCGCTTCAAACCCTGTGGCCACGGGATCGCTGACTCGAACCAGATCAGACTAACAAAATACCAAAGCATGCGCTTGATCAGCGGTCCCGGATCGTAGGCGCCTTTCTGGTATGTCGACAGATCGACCTTTGTATTTGAACTCATCGGAAAAATTGGAACGGGGCAGCAAGACACCATGACACCGACTCGGCGGTGCATCAATCGCGACGCAACCCGTCCGGTTCCGGCCCCGCTTTTGCAAGCCAGCGATACAACTCCCAGTATTGCTCAGCGATTTTCGGCCAACGGTGATCGCGATCGATCAACGCCCTACCTCGCTCGCCCATCGCCTGGCGATCTTCATCGGAAAGACCAATAGCTTCCTGCAAAGCCCCTGCGATGGCCGGCGCAATCGCTTCGACGCACCAGCCGCACTGTTCATCGACGAGATGTCGCCACGGCGTTTCTGTCGTGGTGATCACCGGCAGGCCATACTGCAGCGCTTCTGCGACGACGATACCGAAATTTTCTGAATGGGAGGGCAGCACCAGCAGATCCGCCGACCGAAAAGCCCGATCCTTTTCGTCGCCGAACAGCGGACCGACGAAGCGCACCTGATCACTGATCTTTAAATGTGCTGCCTGTGCTTCGAGTGCGTCGCGATGCCCACCGTCGTCGTTGCCGGCGATGATCAATTCCCAGTCGTGGGCGTCAAGCGTTGCCCAGGCATCGAGTAACAGGTCGATGCCTTTCTTCGGATGAATGCGTGACAGGAACAGCGCGTGTCGCTTGCATTCTTTTGGACCACCCCCGGTCTCGCTACTGAGCGGCGCCACGCCGTGAGTGATGACGGCGATTGGTTGCGTGAATCCGAGTTGGCGAAATTGTTCGGCTTCACTGTCCGACGATGCGACCAGCACCGCCGCAGAATCGAGGTTCCGTCGTTGGTAGGCCTTCCAGGCGATTCGCTTGCGCCAGGCATGATGGGATCTCGCCCACGCCTCCAGCATGCCGTGTGGCGAAAGCACCAGCGGCACATCGTGCTGACTGGCGAAATGTCCACTCATCACCGGCAGAAGTGCCCAGATACCGTGCTGGTGAACGACATCAATTTTTTCCCGGCGGTGCAGCTTGGCCAGGTCGCGGCGGGTGCGCATCCCCACCAGGGGGCCGGGATCGATGGAGGTCACCGAGACTTTGTCAGCGATCAAGACTTCGTACTGTCGGGTCGATGCCGGGCTGACAATGCGCACCGAACTGTCAGCGTCTGAGTCGGACAACGCCTGTGCCAATTCGGTAACTGCAATAGGCAGCCCGCCAGCAAGGCGCGACAAAGTTTCAACGGAGTGGACTAAATTCATGACAGAAAATCAGTGCGCCTGACGCTGGCGTTTTATCACGATCATCACCAGCAGTAACATCACCGCCGTTTGCAGTGCAGCCCTGAAAATACCGGAACCGATGCTGCTGCCGACCGCTTCGAAACCGAGCGTCATCGGTCCGGCGACGTAAACCGTTGTCGCCAACAAATTACCATCAACAGGCAGGCATCGCGCCTGCAAAAATCGCAGCAGCACGCCGAGCGCGAACGCACCGACGACGACTCCAGGTAGATGGAAGTTCCAATACAGCTCACCGATCAACGACGGCGGAACACCTGCGACCGGCTGGCCGTAGACCTCGTGACCGATCTCCGGGCCGGGAGGAATGACGGGTTTGTCGGGCCATAGGCTGCGCGGGATCGGAGCCAGCACCCAACGAAAAACAGTTCGCCCATACTGCAGCGAAAGCTCGTCGCCGACCGCGTCCATGATGTGCGCGGTTTTTGCCAACTCGATTTGATTGCGATTGATAACTGCGGCTTTGAAAACGCGCGATAGGGTCGGCGACGCGAGACCATTCTCGCCATCGGCAACTCCGGGTCGCAATGCCGTCATGGTGTAGACGGCGAGTAAAAGCACGACACTGATGCCGATCAGGATGATTTTGGTAAAGCGCTGGCCTGCATACCAAAGCATCGCCGCCGACATGCACAGATTCATCGCTACCGTGGTTCGTAAGCTGGTGTAGAAGGGCACCGCGCAGGCTACGATGAGCAATGCCAGCGCGAGTAATCCGAGGAGGTGATTTCCGCGTCGACGCTTCGTCGAAAGCGCTTCGGCAAGCACTAACAAATGCGCAAAAATGGCGAGTCCGGCGGTGAAGCGTAGGCCACCGAAACTTTGATAGCCGCTGCCCGTCAGATCGATGTCAGGAATCACTGTGCGCTTGGCAGACCAGAGGCCGGAGTCGAAGCCGCCAGTTTTCTGAACGAACCAAAACGTTGCGGCGCTTGAAACTACAAGGACCGTGAAACCCACGATCGTTACCCGTCCCGGGTGATGCAGCCGAAGCGACAAACCCCGTGCCAACGATCGAAACGGGAACGACAGATAGCCCAAGCACAGCATCAGCAGGCCGAGCAGTAGGCAGCCAGCCGCGGCGTAAAAATACGCGGGCGATTCACCGCGGAAGAACAAGTGATCGAGGCGCTCGGCGTCGGGAAAGCCGAAGCTCATGCAGGCTCCGCGCAGGGTCACGCCGACGACGACGGTCAGCATCACGAACGACCAGATCGAGAACGGATCGTAGTCGCGACTCAACGCCACCGGCAGCATCATGATCGCCAGCGCCCACAGCCCAGTGGCGGCAAAAACCCAGCGACTATCGACCAACGTGGCTGCTGAAGCGATCAATGCCAGCACCCCGCACAAGGCCAACAGCGCCGAGGCTGGGCCATTCCGAAAAGCGGGTAGTTGGCGGCTCGAATCAGGCATCGATGTGGCCCCTCGGATGACGGAAAAAATTCTTTAAATATGAGCGAAACGAAAATGCCAGCGCGATGCCATACGCGCCGAGGAACACCAGCATCGTAACGATAGTGGAATCAATCACGGCATTTGTCACCACCAGAGCGACTGCGGCGAACCCAATGGCCAACAATGGAGCAGCACAAGGTTTGTATAGATCGCGCATCCTTACATGCAGAAACGTTGCGGTCACTTTGGGAATCAGTCCGAGGTGAACCACCAGAAAAATCGCTGAAAAACTCAGCGCGGGCATCAGTCGACCCACGGATCCCGGCAGCATCGCGACGCCGATACCGATGACGATCGGATTGAGCAGTGCACCGGCAAGCACCAGCGGCGCGAAGCGGCGAGCGTTGCCGGTACCGGTCAGGGTCGCCATCCAACTTTCCGATAAACTTCGCGCAGCGACCCCGATCACCAGCAGCCGGCAATAGAGCGCCAGTTCGGGAAGGCTCTGAGCGGGGTTTTCCAAACGGCCGCGCAACCATAGCGAGAGCAGGGGTTCAGCAGCAATTAGAAGTGTGCCAGCCGCGGGCAGGACGACGACGGCCTGCAGGGTCATCTGTCCTTTGGCGAGTTTCTGCAAGTGCTCGGCCTGGCTGGATCCGCGATGGCGAGCCGACAAAGCATCGATGCCCACTACCAGGCCCATGGTCAGTTGGCGTACGTACGATGCCGCCTGACCAGCGATTGAAAACAGCATGCCAGCGACGACTCCGAAGCAGGAATTCATGAGGATGACATCGAGCCTCAGGTGCAGGTTCATGGCCAGCGCGTGTAATGCATTCCAGCTGAGTGAGGACGTCAGTGAACGCACTTCGCCACTTGAGGGTAGGCCTCGACGGGGTCGTAGCTGTGGTTCGCGGGCGAGTAAAATTGCGGCGGCAAGCAATTGCATCGCCACCGTGCCAACGCAGGCGATGATCGCAAAAATCACCAGCGCCCGCGCCGGGTCGGCGGGGCCGACCCAATGCAGAGTGGCCAGCGCCGCAACGAGCTCGAAGATCCGTTCGGCTAGAATCAGGGCGTTGTGTGCGACCATTTTTTCGCGCACCAAAATCATCGTTAATATCGGACTCAGCAAAGTAGCGACCACCGCCTGGATCGCTCGGATCCAAACGAAAGTCGAAGCCGCTTGGCGCAGTGAATCGGGAATGTCGAACCACACGAGTGATAATTCGAGCACACCAAACAAGCCGACCGTCACCAGTCCAGCTGCAGCGGCGACCCACAGCGCTGCTTGAAACATCCCGCCGAAGTTTTGCTTTTCCGATTCCAACTGGTTCGCGTGCCAAGCCTGGCCGAGCACTGGCACCGACCCGGTCTGCAAAACTTCACGCAGCATCCGCGCCAGCCCGGTACCGGCGACCAGCACGGCGATCACCCCGTAGACCGACTCGCCGAGGCCGAGCAGCAGCCGAATGATGAACAGTCCGACAATGAAGCTGCCCAACAATTGCGCATAGTTCGCGCCAACCCGGGTGATATGACTACGCGAGTTGGGGGTCACGATGCGTCGCCTTTCGCGCGCGCGCTCGTGCTCGCGTCAGTGTAAATTTCATCCAAATCCCAGAGCGCTTTACCTTCGTGGCAGCCGGCGATTTCGCTGATCGCTCTGATCTCGGGACGCAGTTCGTTGATCAGGCGGGCGATCGTTTCAGATGAGGGCGGAGCCGGGCGAGGTGGTGGCTTAGGAAGTAAGCCATGGCGAAGCCGGTCTCGCATTTCCAGCGAGAGGAAAGGGCGCAGGCATTTCCGATACCAAGGGTGATGCATGATCCGACGCCAGAAAGGTGTCGCCACGGGCCGGGATGTGCTGGAATTGTGAACCCGCTCCTGATGAATATTCTGCGCAGCAAAATTCGCCAGACCGAGGAATTCGGCAAGCTCACTTAGAACTGCCGCGCGGTCAGCGACATAGTCCTCGAAACGGACCACGCGGATTTGCTCTCGACCGAATGCGTCCAGCCACGGCTGAAGGCGGCTGGCGTAGCGACTGGTATCGATCAAGTCGGGAAAATCGCTCAGGCTTTTTTCCAGATCGCCGGTCATCCCTGCAGGATTGGCGTCGCCGTGTTGTGTGCTGACGAAGTAGTGGTGACTAAGCAGCCGCGCGATCGGCTCACGGACCAGATAGATCAGCTTCGGTGGCTCGCGGTCGACGTAGAGGATCTTTGCCTGACTCGCTGCATGGTCGTCGAAGGTTGGCTTGCTGTAGTCGGGACAGACTTCGCCGCAGCACTGGTTGCCGGTCGCCGTGCTGAAAAACTTCTGATAGGTCGCCGCCGGATCGTCGTCGAGCAGGGCGTTGCTCTCCTTGTCCAGCAGCACGATTTCCGGCTGCGAGCGCAGATCGTGATACAGCGTCGTGGTGCCCGCCTTCATGGCACCGATCACCAGAAAATCCGCCAGCCGTATGGGCGGCTGGGGAGTGGAGAATGGATCGGTGGCTGGCACGCATGCAACATAGAAGACCAGCAGCGGCTTGCAACGCCGCGAGCCGAACCGTAGCTTGGGCCCTGCGATCATGACATCCACCCCAAACAGCGACGCCGACGGCGATCTCACTCGCTTGTGCCGCCAAGTGCGCGCAGGTGCTCGCACGATCGTCATCGTTGCATTGATTTTTCTTGTTGCCGCCATCGTCTGGACGTCGATTCGCGGCCCGGTCTACGAAGCTACGGCTTACGCTGAAGTCGCTGCGCCGGCGGATATTGCTACGATCGAACAAAAACTGCGTTTCCCCACTCTCTATAAAAAGGCGGCAGGTTCCGAGGAGGACGCCCGCGATTTGGCTCAACGCACTCAGGTTAAAACCGTGCGCAACAGTCGACTGATCGCCGTCACGGTGCGCGATGCCGATCCTGTGCAGGCGGCTGCGTCGGCCGACGCGATCATCGAAGGCTTTATCGGCCTCGACCCGGAGAAGGAAACTGCCGCAACGCTGATGGCGCGGATTCAGGCAATCAATGAGTTGAGTGACGGTCGCAGTATGGCTTCACCCGAGGTATTGCTCGAAGCGCTTCGTGTTCATAAAGACGGCATCGCAGAATCCGCGAAGGAGGGGGATAAGGCAACCACGGAACTCGCGTTGAAAAAACAGCAACTGATCGAAGCCCGCATCGAAGAGTATTTGAAAGTTCGCCGACCGCAACTCGGTTTGCCGGCACTCGAAAAGAACGACGGCTTCGACCCCGAAGCAGCACTCGAAACGACTATCGCAGAGCTTGGCGAACTTTACGCCAAGCGCGGTGAGCTAGACGCGCGCGCGCGCGAATTGGAGGCGAGTTCCAGCTCCGAAGGTGGCCCCGATTCGGTCCGTCTGGTCGAACGAGCGATGCCGCCGATTCGACCCGTTGCGCCTGGCGTGCTCATCGTCTGCCTGGGTGCCATCGTGCTTGGCGGGTTTTGTGGGGCTTTGTTAGTGCTGCTGCGCACTTCTTAAACTGAACTGAAGGGCAGGCGACCGGCGATCAGCTTGCCGGTTTACCCTTAAAAAGTGCGGCATCCAATACTGACCAGAGGTGAATGACCCATCCCATGAGGATGAACCAAAGGGCGCCGGCCAGCAAAAATTGGACGATAGCCATGATCAATCGGCCTTGAACCAATTGTCCGAGACCGGGGATGAAGAAGCTGCAAAGCGCGGCGATAACGTTTCCTGCGGATCCTTGAGAGGGCATGTTTTTGGGGTTGGTGTTTTTTGAGCAGTCCGTGGAAATTAGCATCTTTGCGTGTTCAACCAAGGGAGAATCGCTGATTTTTAGCTCCGCACGGCTTCGATCGATCGGTCAGCGCTAAAAACTGTACCAAGCCTGGGCGTAGTAGACGACCACCAGATTGTAGATCCCGTGGCAGATAATGCCCGGCCAGAGCGAGTTGGTTCGATGGTAGAGCCAACAAAAAATCAGGCCCGAGATGAACACGGTCACCCAGCCGTACATCGAGTACCAGTGGATGGTGGCGAAGATCGCGCTGCTCAGAATCGCCGCGAGAAGAGGGGAGATTCGCGTTTTGGTTCTGAGTGCTCCAAAGACGAAGCCACGGAAGATCATTTCCTCAAAAATCGGCGCAGCGAAGACTGCCATGAACAAACCCAGAATGAGGTTAATCGGTCGGTCGAGATAGTCCGCCACGATCCAGTCTTCCGGATGCAGATGGGCGGCATCGATCGACAGCAAATTGATCGCAATGTCATCAATGAGCAGGGTCACACCGGCCGCTCCGAGCGCGAGCAGGAAGATCCAACTCGCAGGGTAAGTTGCCGACCCTGTGCCGCCGCCAAACAAGCGTCGGGCAGCTCGCCATCCAGGCGTGAACCTTGCCACAAACCAAACCGCTGGTAGCGCGACAAACACGACTGTCCCGATAACCAGACCGACATCGTAGAGATAGAAGATGTCCAGCAATCTCATGATCGTCGTGAACGCGATGTTCGAGATCAGAAGGGAAACGAACAGCACAAAGAGGATCGACGATGCTTTCCATGCAGACGGTAGGCGAAAATGTGGTAGCGGAGCCGGAAACCGGTGTCGCGATAGTACTGCGATTACGACACACAACAGGCCTAGATATTCTGCCAGTAGCATCAATGAGGTTGCAATGGCCCCTTCGGATATCATCTCGTCGGCGACACCGTCCATCCAATCCGTCAGAGCATACTCCTCGGGATCATCGAGAGTTGCCAAAATGTAAAGCACCGGCCAGCTGGCGAGGTTGTTGCTCAATGCCGTGCGAGCACGTGCCAGGTTCGCTGCACTGACATCACCTCCTTCGATGAACTCGGTAACGATGACGAGTTCATCAGCCGTTGCGGTATAGTCAATGCTGCCTGCTTCAGCCTGATCAGTCATGGCCAGCAAATCGCGGGCGCGGTCTTTACTGCCAATTAAAAAATGCGCCAGTGCCCAGTCAGGCATCGCTTCCACCGGGAACTCACCGTGTTTCAGGCCGGTCTCGCAATAATCGTCGATATCGTCAATAAAATCACTGACTTCTGCGCCGATGATCGGTCGCAACCGCTCGGGAATCGCGTTAGCTTTTTGCGCTGCCAGTACACCGGCGCTGATCAAGCGTTCGTAAGCGAACACTCGCTGTGAGCGAAGGTATTCGGAATAGGCGTAGAAATTTCGCGCATTGTACCCGGCCCAGAGTAGAAATACCAACGCGACCCAAATCCAGCGGACAGGACGGCGGGCAGATGCTATTGAAATTTGGGAGGCCATCCGTGGGGGGAGGTATTCAGGCTGGCGGTCGGTTGCTCAGTTAGAGATGAGAAAACCGGCGGGGTTTGTCAACCGTCCTGCAGAGGTAGATAAAGCTCACTTCACCTGCTCGACCGCATAAGCATCAACTTCGACCCGCTCGACAAAGCACTGGTGTTCCGGCTCACCACTCGGCATGGTCAGGCCGTCCCAAGCGATCGGCGCTGCGCTCCATTGACTCAGCTCGGCGTCGCGAAAACGATACGGCTGATGCCAGACTCGCCCGCTCAGCAATCGCTCACGATCCGAATCCCAGGCGAACAGCAGATAGCGTTCCAGCAGAAAAAATTCCAAGCTGCCCTGCGCAGCGAGCCGGTCTTCGCCCGCGCCTCGGTAGCGATACTCAGCCGTTGCAGTTGCCGCTGACTCATCGATGGGGGCGCTCATTGCTTCGCGGCGCAGCGTTCGATAGTCGACCCAGCCGTCTGCCCCGATCGGCGCACTCATCTTTGCCCAGAAATACGGCAGCTTGAAAAACTGCCGAGCCACTGTGCGGGCCAGCCAGCGATCGGTATCCAATGAGAAAAACCACACGCCTGGAGTGCCGTTTTCGTCGACGACATAGGTGCGCACATTCAGCTCGAGGAAGTTCGAAATCCACGGTAGCGATGGACCGCCCGCCGGCCGAATCTTGCGCATAAGAAACGGCACCACACCCAGCCAGGCTCGATCGCTGTGAAGATCGACCGACAGTCCCGGTGGCAGTCGTTGGGATAGCTCGGCGGCGTCGACTTGCCAATGCAGAAACAGCAGCTTGTCCCAGCGTTGTTTCATCACTGGCCTACGATCGCCGGGGCGATCGCGCAATGCGAGCTGCGCGGCAATTTTCTGCATGGCTGATAAAGATTCCATATTCAAGGATGATCCCCGGTGAGTTTCGCGATAGTATGAAGCTGAGCCCCACAAGATACGACTCTCAACCGGAGCGGGGCCAGAGGCGTAAAGTAGTCACGATATGAGTAACAAAAACAGCAATCCACCAAGCCGTGAAGATGTTCAGGAGCTGAGCGCAGACATTCAACGAATCGCGGAGGCCGTCGCTGAGCTGCAGATCGCTGCACGCGACGACATGGTGCCGAAAGTAGAGCGCCTGCAGACGATGGAACAGGCGTTGCGTCGCGACTTCGAAGAACAAAGTAGCGAAAGCGGAGCTGACAGTCAGACGGTCGCCAATTTGTACGCCGAGCTTCGTCACGAGACCACCGATCTCGATAATGAAATGGGAGCGCTGGGGCAAGGCGCGCCGACCACCATCAGTGCCGGCGTCGATGCTGTCATCAAGGCCGTCGAGACCATCAAGGACAAGGCATCGAACGACGGCCCATCATAAAAATCTATGGCAAGCGATTCATCAGACTGGTCGCCAGCCGGGAGCGGTGGCGGCGGCGTACCGGAAAAAATTCCTCGCGAACGCGAGGAGTCCCTGTGCCCCTGCAAGAGCCGCAACAGCTACGCCACCTGTTGCATGCGCTTTCACCATGGCAAAGCCAAGCCGGAAACCGCCGAGCAACTGATGCGATCTCGTTACACGGCTTACTTTTTCCGCCTCGTCGACTACCTCGTGGAGACTACCCATCCATCGACGCGCGATCCCGGTCTCAAAGCCGAACTGGAAGCCACAATACGCAAAGTGAATTGGAGCTTCCTGACCGTCGTCAGTTCCTCAAAGGGAGCCAAAGACGACAAGACCGGCAAAGTTGAATTCATCGCCGACTACTTTCTCGAAGGCGATTCAGAGGCGCATCAGCTGCACGAGCGTTCGCGGTTCAAGCGCTTCAAAGGCATGTGGAAATATCTGGATGGAAAGGCCTGACGCCCTCGGTCATCCAGCCTGGCCCGTTTCTCCATTTCGCTCAGCCTCGAACTTACGCATTTTCACAAGCTCCGCGTCGAAAGTCTCGCGCTTGCAGTTACAGTGCAGGCAGAGCGGGGAGTTGTATTTTAAGACGAATCTCTCACGCCGAGTCAGCGGACGCTCCTGTCCAAGCTCGACCAATCGCAGGGCAGTGGAACAACTCGGCACGAGATGGCCGACGAAATCGTAGACGGCATCGACTGAGGAACGCGGTGATTTTTTTGGAAGCTCAGACATGTGCTTGATGGTAGAGTCCAGCCCATCATTGGCCAACGCAAGCGCACTCTTGCGTCAGTGCCTACGCCATCGCCTACCCTATGCCGTTAACACTCGAAGACCTCGGTTGGAACGACGCTTTTGAGCGTGAGTTCAAGCCGTTTGCCGCCAAGGGCTGGCATCCGGGACGGCTGATCCGCGACAACAAAATCACCTACGGCGCGCTGCTCGATGGCGGTGACGAACTGGAGGTGATCATGAGCGGTGACGTCTATCACCGCGCGGCGACCGATGCCGAACTGCCCGCGGTCGGCGATTGGGTAGCGATCGATACCGGTCGCGAACTCGACGAACCGGTGATCCGTGCCCGGCTTTCCCGGCAGACCTGCTTTTCCCGAAAAGCCCCCGGCAAAACGACCGCCGAACAGGTCATCGCCGCGAATGTCAATCTGGTCATCGTTGTCACCGATGCCGATGCCGATTTTAATCTGCGCCGCATGGAGCGCTTCTTCACCATCATCGGGCGCAGTGGGGCTAAGGCGGTGGTGCTGGTCAACAAGTCCGACCTCGTCCCTGCCGAGCAGAGCGGGCAGGCGGCTGCGGCGATACAAAAACTGAATCCCGAGGCAAAGGTTCACATCACCACCGCTGTTAACGCGCAGGGCGTGGCGGTGATCCGCAGCTATCTCAGCAAAGGCGTCGCCGCCACTCTGGTTGGTTCGAGTGGTGTCGGAAAGTCCAGCTTGGTCAATCAGCTGCTCGGCGGCGAAGAGTGGCAGATCATTGGCGAAGTTAACGAAGTTTCCGGCAAAGGTCGGCACACCACGACGGCGCGTGAGCTGATGGTGCTGCGTGACGAAGGCGAAGATGGTGATGGCAACGGCGCAAGTTACTGCGGCATCCTGATCGACAACCCCGGCATTCGCGAGGTGCAGATGTGGACCGACGAACGGACGCTGCGCGAGCAATTTGCCGACATCACAGACTTGGCGATGCAGTGTCAGTTTCACGATTGCAAACACGGCGCCGACAAAGGTTGCGCGATCCGCGCCGGGGTCGAAAGCGGTGAACTCGACCAGAGGCGCTACGATGGATTTCTGCGTCTCGACGAAGAAATCGCCAAGCTCAAAGGCCGCCAGAAACGCCGCCAGATGACCATCGAGCGGCGGGCGAAACGCGATCACCGGATCAAAGCCCGCAACATGGCGGACCGCGTCGACTTCGATCAGGAGCTGGATCCGAACGGGTGAGCGGTTGGGTTAGTTCTTTCGACTTGCTGACTCAGGTCAATCTTGAGTCCCCTCCAATGGCATTGTAGCTGCGGCGCCTGGGTCGAGGCTAGCCCCCATGTCAGGGCCTCGCAGGATTTCTGAGCTGCTCGTGCGCCCGTCTGGAAAAACGGTAACGTAGTGGATACTATCTTCCTGTTTGTCTTTCGAGTGAGTGAAAAAACCTACTACCCACTTGGGTCCTCCACCAGAATGTGGTCCCGCCGGCACAAAATTGTTGCCTGGTTTTAGACCCTTAATTGTGAGATCCGTTCTTGAACTCGACAATTGCGCTTCTGCGATCTTTATCGCCGACTTTTCAGAAATCATGGTGGTTGGCGTCCTGCAGGATGAAAAACTGAGTACCGTCAGAGCAACCGTCAAAAATGATATCGTCTTTGTCATTTTCTGCGAACCGTTTGGTGTTCAGCAATAATGGCGTACAACATTCCCGCCGTAGATTACACATGACGTTAACGAGATGACAACACTTGTAGTAGGAGCCAGCGGGGCCACCGGAAAGCTGCTTGTCGAGCAGTTGCTTGCCAGGGGACAGAAGGTCAAGGCGGTGGTGCGGTCGTCGGACAGCTTGCCAAAAACTCTCACGGATCACCCGCAACTGTCTGTTATTCAGGCAAGTATCCTCGACCTTAGCGACTCTGAAATCTCTGAGTATGTCCGGGGGTGCGACGCGGTGGCGTCCTGCCTCGGACACAATTTGAGCTTCAGGGGAATCTTCGGGTCACCGCGGAGGCTGGTGACGGAAGCCACACGCCGCTTGTGTGATGCGATAAGGGCCAGCGACCCGGGAGAGGCGGTTAAGTTCGTGCTGATGAACACGACGGGAAATAGAAATCGCGATCTCGACGAACCGATTTCATTCGCTCAGCAGTGCGTGATCGGGCTGCTGCGCAAGTGTCTGCCCCCTCACGCTGATAACGAAGAGGCGGCGGAGCACCTGCGCACTGACATCGGTCAGAACCACAGCGCCGTCGAGTGGGTGGTGGTGCGTCCCGACGGCCTGATCGATGACGAGGAAGTAACGGCGCGTGAGTTGCATCCTTCGCCGATTAGAAGCGCGATCTTCGATGCCGGTAAGACCAGCCGAATCAATGTGGGTCACTTCATGGCCGACCTGATCACTGACTCGACGATTTGGGATGAGTGGCAGGGGCAAATGCCGGTTATCTATAACAAGGAGTAAACACTGAGCCAGGTGCGGACCAATCGCTGAACCGTCTGTTAACAATGAGAGTCATCGTTATCGGTAATTCAGGCTCAGGCAAATCGACCCTTGCCGGGCGACTGGCCAGCGAGAACGGCCTTCCTCATCTGGACCTGGATGAGGTCGCATGGCAGAAGCATCATCCGACCACGCGGCTGTCTGTCGAAGCGAGTGCGGAGTTAATCGATGCGTTCACTGGTTGCCATCAGGATTGGGTGATTGAGGGGTGCTACGCATCGCTGATCGAGTATGTGGCGAAGCGTGCGTCGAAATTGTACTTTTTGAATCTACCGGTTCAGGCCTGCGTCGAGAATTGTCGCAATCGCCCGTGGGAGCCACACAAGTACCGCTCGAAGGATGAGCAGGATCGGAATCTGAGCATGCTCATCAACTGGGTTCAGGATTACTTCGCACGGGATGACGATTTTTCCCACGCCAGTCATCGGCGTATATTTGACCGATTTGAGGGGGAGAAGGTCGAGTTCATCTCCAACCGTCAAGCCCAACAGGACGTCGACTTCCAGGGCTGACCGTTCCCGACCCGGGCCGAAAGGTTGATGAGCGTTCAGCCATCACTCCGGCAACGGGGCCATGCGGGACTTCCAGAGCTTTTGTTCTTCGGGATCCATGCCGGGGAGCATGACGCGCAGGGTGTAGTTGCCGTGCATCAGGTCGCCGTCGAGGTAGAGCCAGTCGGCGACTTCGTCGCGGGTGACGGTGACGGGGTCGCCGATTTTGATGTTGGTGACCATGCCGGGATCGTTGGCGATAATGGCGGAAAATTTATCGTCGGCGTATTTCACATCGGCGGTCCAGAAGTATTCGACGTCTTCGCCATCCTCAATCCGGACTTTAATCGAATACTCATCGGGATCGCTCGCAGTGATCGCCCCGATGAAATGATCGAGATGGGTCCGTGCCTCTTCCATGGCTTCTTCCATTTCGGCGTCTTCAAAGTCGCCGGTGAACAGTGTATCCGGTTCACTGTCGCAAGCCACGGTGCCGGCGACGGCAAGCATGAGGGCGAGCAGAGGCCTTGCCAGAGCAGGGAGCAAGGAGGCGAAATTCGAAGATGTTCCGGCGGAGTTGATTTTCATCGTCGTTCTTTCTACCAGATCATTGCGTTCGGTGGAAAGCGCCGATGCCGATAAGTGCGACTGCGAATATCGCTATGAAATCGGCCTCGCAATTTGTGGTAATTAATATAAATTAACCATCGCCGAATGCCGTGAATGCTCGAATCGGTTGCGTGCGGGCCGTTGTTTCGTAATCTGTCGCACTTTTTCGACTCTCGAATTTCGTAACTCTTCCCATTTCACTTTTTTAATTATGGCCATCGTCGCAACCAAACTCAGCAAAGGACAGTGCATCACTTATAAGGGCGAGCGCGGCATCGTGCTCGGCATCGAGCATCGCACGCCGGGGAAGGGCAACGCGCTGATCATGGCGACCGTGCGCTCTTTCGAGACGGGCAAAACAAAAGACATCCGCTTTGCTTCGGGCGAAAAAGTCGAACTGGTCAATGCCGACCGCCAGAAGCTCGAGTTCAGCTACGCCGATCCGATGGGTTACCATTTCATGGATACGACGACCTTTGAGACGATCGCGCTGCCCGAGGAGTTGCTCGAAGGCTCGACTGATCTTTTGATCGATGGTCTTGAGGTAGACGTCCTCTTCCTCGATGAGAAACCAGTCACGGTCGAGCTGCCGCCCAACGTCGAACTCAAGGTGACCATCAGTCCCGAGGGAATGAAAGGCGACACCGCCAATAACCCAACCAAGGAAGCGACCGTCGAAACGGGACGCCGGTTGCAGGTGCCGCTGTTTATCAAAGAAGGCGACGTGGTTCGCATCGATTCCAAGACCGGCAAGTACGTCAGCCGCGTCTAGTTCAGTTAGTTCAGCTAAGTCGGGTCATCCGTCTTTCCGCCTCGCCGCATCGCATGGCCAGCCGCAAGCCCGCTCCCAAACGAACCCGCAGCACGCGGGCTTCGGGAGCGGCTGAGGCTAAGCCTAAAGCGAATGCCAAAGCGAAAAAAGTGAGAGCGGCTACCGCCACTCCTCGACCGAAACGGAAAGCGGCGGCGAAGAAGCAGACGGCGACTAAGCGCAAAGCCGCCTCGACTCGGGCGCCCGCCAAGCCGAAGGCGAAAGCTGTAGCCAAACCGAGGGCTAAGCAAAAGGTGGTGACAGCAAAGGCCAAGCGGAACACCGGCAGCTCGGCGAACCGTCGCAACACGGCGGCGCGGCGACGCAAGCAGGCGACGGCGGAACGCCCGATGTTGGCCTTCGTCGGCGACGCCGCGCGCTGGACGGTCTCACCGCTGATGTCGCCGAGCTTTCGCGTCATCGCACGACGAATCATAGGAGCGGCCCTGTTTCCGTTGGGTTGGATTACGATCGAGACGTTTTCGCGCTGCTTCGGTCAAGTCGCCCTCGAGGGGGCCTTTTGGAAAACATCGGAGATGTGGTTCTTTGGCATCGGCACAGTGATGTGGCTGGTGCTGTTTTTCGGATTGCGTGGTCGGCCAATGCTTTGGGCGTACGTCTTCGGGCATGAACTGACGCATGCCATTTTTGTGCTTTTGTCAGGAGGGAACGTGAAGGGGGTTCACGTCTCCGCAGAGGGCGGCTATGTGCTGACCAACAAGAACAATCTGCTGATCGTGTTGTCGCCTTACTTTGTGCCGTTTTACACGGCCATCGTGATTGCGCTGTGGTGGTTGGGCGGGAAAATTGCTCCAGACTGGACGGCGGAAAGGGGACAGTTGTTGTTTGCGGCGATTGGCTTCACCTGGACCTTTCACGTGTCGTTCACGATTTGGATGATCACGCGCGAACAGCCGGACCTGCATCACTACGGGCGCACCTTTTCGATCGGCCTGATTCTGCTAGTCAATACGCTGCTGATTTCCGGCATGTTGATCATCGCCGCCCCGGATGTGTCGACCGCCGATTTCGTGCGGGCTTGGTGGTACAATTTCAATACCTTCGGATCACGGCTCGGCGAATCGCTGAAAGAAATGTTCAGCGTGCTCTTCTGAGGAGGCACCTTGTCAGGGGGAGGATTTGTCTGCGCCACCGAAAGCGAACGACATTGGCAAATTGTAGGGCAAGCGCTCGGCTTGCCACCCGAAGCGTGCGACGCACGCGGGCAATGTTCGCTTTCTCGAAGCCAACTCCCGCCAACGCACCGAGGCAGTCGAAGCGCCCGCCCTACAACCGCGAACTAAATGGGAGTATCGTCCAAACCTCGCTACTACGCTGAAGAACAAATCAGCGCGGCGTAATCCTGACGCCGCCAGAATGCCATGAAGTCATCGCGGTCGGTGCGCACGATGCCGTACTCGGGATCCATGAACAGTATGTCCTGATAATTGCGTCCCATGACCACGACGTAGTGGCTTTTCCACTCGTTACCCGTCGACATGATGGCGCGGCGATCGAGAGTTTCGACCAATGGAATGCTTTTGCCGAAATACCGACCGCGTGGGCATTCGATGGCGGTGATGACTGGGCGACCGGCATCGAGGTGTTCGAGTAGTTGGCGCCACGGATCTGCTTCGAGCGTTATTGCGAAAGCGACCAAGCCATGATCGATCGCCATTTCGCGCAGTTGCAGCATCGGGTAGCCTTCGTCGCTGCGCGCCGGGTTGCCTTCGATGAGATCTTTTTCCTGATAGGCAGGCTGGCCATCTTCCTTCCAGTAGTTAAGCACGCAGGTTAGTGCAGCGGCGCCACAGGACAACTGCTCCGACTGCTTGACGGCATCGACGGAGCAGTAGCGGAAGCCCTTGTGCTTGTCCTTAAATTTTTCGCTGTCGGTGGTCTTGACTGCGCAGCCCGAGAGTCCACCTGCCGTCGCTCCGAGAAGGGCGAGGCGGCTGCATTGCTGAATGACGTCGCGCCGGGTGATACTCACAGCTTCAAGCCTACTCCGGCCTCAGGCTGACAGCAACTGCCGGACGCTGGGCAGTAGTTCACGCATCGCCCGATTACTTCCGGCGCGGGACAGCACTTCGTTCACCAGGAAGGCATCGCCGCACTGGCGAGCGGGGATCAATTCTTCAATTGCCTGACAGTCGCCATGGCGGATGCGAAGTTTCCAGAAATCGGCATCGATGCGGCGCTCGATGGCAAAATGAAATTCGTCACCGGCGTGCAGTTCGACTTCGGCCAGAGCGGCGGCTTCACCGGGCTCTGAGCGACACTCGGTGAGATCGATGAGTTGCATGTCGATCGCGACGGGGCAGTGTCCGGCGGCCGGTCGCTTGAAGTGGTAACGGGTCACGGCGCCGTCTTCTTCGCTGCTGTGGTCGAGTTGACAACCGAGCCGGCCGGCGATCCATGCGGCGATCCACACGGCGGTCATGCGATGTCCGGGACGGTGACGAACGACGACCCGATCGAGCGATGGAATCACCGCCTGAGCACGCGGCTCGTTGAAGCACGACATGATGGCGGTACGCACCTGACTGCCGCGCGTGTAGCTGAGATCATGAGGAGCGAAACGCGCCCCCTCGTCTTTGAGTGCGGCATTAAGCCGCAGAAATTGGGCTCGCGGTTGGCTCCAGTGGCGACTGTCGAAAACCAGCCGATCCATGCGACTGTAAAGCAGTTCCTCGAACACATCGGAGAACTCACCCTGCCACCAGAACACCAGCGGCAGGTCGGAGTCGAGGTGAGCGAACACCGTGTTGCGCACCAGGTTGGCACCACCGCCGCGCAGATGGAAGGCAACTTGTTCGGAACAGAACGCCTTCTTGCCGGCGCCGGAGAGGTTGCAATGCGCCTGCACCCAGGCCTGAGCAGATCGATCGCCGTTAGGTTCGGCAATGATTAAAATGCTCCGACAGGCGTGCTCACGAGTCAGCTGGCTGACGATCGCCGCGTTAGCGGCCAGCGCTCCGGGATTTTCATTGTAGATCGCCAGGTTGGTCAGCGATGCGCGCGACAGACCATCGTCGCCGACGAACATCGCACGCAATTCGCTGTCGATGTCAGCAAGCGCCACTTCACGACCGAGCTGATCGGTGTCGATGGCAGAGAAATGTTCGCTGGCGCTCACGGTTGAAGTAGAGGGGGAATTGTGGACTGTTTGGTCGAGGGCAGGAAGAAGTCCAGCGGCGGAACGATCTTAGATTTTAGCGGTGTCGAGAGTGAAGGCCGAACCGAAAAACGTTAGAAAAGAAGTGTCGTTCGATTTTTCGATTCTGAAAACTGAACACTGAAAACTAGCCGATTTAGAGCCTCCGCCAACGCCGTCCGTCGCGTTGCAGCAAATCGTCGGCTTCCTTCGGCCCCCAAGACCCCGCCGGATACTCGGCCATCGCCGGTGGGCTGTCGGACTTGTGCCAGGCGTGTTCGATTTCATCGACAAAGCGCCAAGCTTCCTCAACTTCGTCACGACGAGCGAACAGCGTGGCGTCGCCGGCCATGGCGTCGAGCAGCAGGCGCTCGTAGGCTTCCGGACTGCTCTTGCCGAAACTGGTGCTGTAGTGGAAATCCATTTTCACGTCCTCCATGCGCAGCGCCGGGCCGGGGATTTTTGACTGGATCTTCAGCGAAATGCCTTCGTCGGGCTGAATGCGGATGACCAATACGTTGCCGGCCTCGAGACCGGACGGCAGAGCATTAAAGAGTACGCCGGGAGCGCCGCGGAAGTGAACCGAAATTTCGGTGGCCTTCTTCGGCAGTTGCTTGCCCATGCGCACGTAGAACGGCACGCCTTCCCATCGCCAGGTGTCGACCATGACGCGCAGGGCGACGAAACTCTCGGTCATCGAACCGGGGTTGACGCGGTCTTCGCGGCGGTAGCCAACCGCGTCCTCGCCGTCGACGACGCCTTCCGTATATTGGGCACGAACGACATTTTTGCCGACTTCGTCGGCGCCCTTCCATTTGCGCAGCGAGCGGAACACTTTGACCTTTTCATCGCGAACGCCATCAGCGCTGAGATCGGTCGGCGGCTCCATCGCCACAAGACTTAGTAGCTGAAGAAGGTGATTCTGCACCATGTCACGCATCGCTCCGGCGGTGTCGTAGTAGCCGCCGCGGCCGCCTTCCATGCCGAGGTCTTCGGCGCAGGTGATCTGGATATGATCGATGTAACGGCTGTTCCACAGCGGCTCGAAAATGGCGTTGGCAAAGCGCAGCACCATGATGTTTTGCGCGGTCTCTTTGCCGAGGTAGTGATCGATGCGGTAGGTTTCCTTTTCGTGGAAGGTCTGATTGACCACCGAGTTCAGATGCTCCGCCGTTGGCAGGTCGGTGCCGAAAGGTTTTTCGACCACCACCCGCGACCAGCGGCCTTCGACCGGTTCGTTCAGTCCGGCTTCACCGAGCTTGACCAACACGTCGTCGAAAAACTCCGGTGCCGAGGCGATGTAGAAAAGCCGGTTGCCGCTACCGCCTTCAGCCTCCAGCTCTTCGAGCTTAGTTTTCAGGCGTTTGTAACCGTCGAGATCCTGGAACTCGCTCTGATGATAGTAGATGCTGTGGGCGAAATTTTCCCACATCTGATCGTCGTGTCCCTGACGTGAAACCTTGCGGTTGAGCGCTTCGAGGTCGCTGCGATATTCCTCATCCGATTTTTCCCGACGGGCAAATCCGACTACGCGCAAGCCAGCCGGCAAGTCGCCGTCTGCAGCCAGATTGTAGAGCGCCGGGATCAGCTTGCGATGTGTCAGATCGCCGGTGGCGCCGAAGATCACCAGCGTGCAGCTCTCGGGGCGGGAGCGAACGATCGAGTCGTCGTCGAGGAAAGGGTTATCCATTGGGGAGTTGGGAGCTAGGAGCTAGGAGTTGGGAGCGACGATGTGGTAGAACGAATGGTTGACGGCGGATCGACTGGCACGCCAATTTCAGTCATGTCCATGAAGCTGCTGCGCACGTCTCTGATTCTGGTTTCGTTGACCGGATTGTTTGCTCTGTTTGTCCTGGTGATGCCCTGGACGAATGCGGTAACTGTCTACAGGGGCTTTGGTATTGAGTTACCCGGGAAGATCGATAGCGCTTATCTCGAATATCTCACCTACCTCGCAGCCGCGATGTCGGTCGTGATCGGTGTTTTGTATCTACTAGCAGGAATCAGGCCAAAGAAATTTGCGGTGATCATTCCTTTCCTCGGGTGGTCACTGCTTTTCTTCGGTGTGGTTACTCTATATCACGGATTGCGACTGAACCTGCCGCCTTGGCCGTTCTATCCGGATCCGATCATCAGTTTCGTGTTCGGAGTCGTCATCCTTGCCACCGCAAGAAGGTCCGATCTCTGAGTTCCGTTACGGCAGCGGGAAGCGCTTGTTGAGTTCGACGACCTTGGCGCGAATTCCTTCGAGATGATCGGCATCGTCACGATGACTGAGCGCATCGTGGATGAGATCGCCGACGGTTTCCATGTCGGCGACTTTCATGCCGCGAGTGGTCACTGCCGGGGTGCCGATACGGATGCCGCCGCCTTTGAAGGGCGATTCGGTATCGAACGGAATCGAGTTCTTGTTCACCGTGATGCCAGCGTGGTCGAGCGTTTCCTGAGCCACCTTGCCGTTGAGTCCGGCGGGACGCAAATCGACGAGGAACAGGTGATTGTCCGTGGTGCCGGAGATGATCCGATAGCCGTGACCGGCGAGGCGTGCGGACAGTGCCTTGGCGTTGTCGACGACTTGCTGTTGGTATTCCTTAAATCCGTCCTGTAGCGCTTCGTGAAAACACACGGCCTTGGCGGCAATGACATGCATCAATGGGCCACCCTGAACGCCGGGGAAAACCGTGGAGTTGATCTTTTTCGCCAAGTCCTCGTCGTTGGTCATGATCAGTCCACCGCGTGGACCGCGCAGGCTCTTGTGGGTGGTCGTGGTGACGAATTGGGCGTGCGGCACCGGCGACGGATGCACTCCGGCGGCGACCAGGCCGGCGATGTGCGCCATGTCGACGAACAGATAGGCACCGACTGAATCGGCGATCTCGCGCATGCGCGCAAAGTCGATCGTGCGTGCGTAGGCGGAAGCGCCGGCAGTGATCATTTTCGGCTGAAACTCTTTGGCCGCTTCGGCGAGTTTGTCGTAGTCGATGGTCTCGGTTTCCGCGGAGACGCCGTAATGCTGCACCTCGTAGAGTTTTCCGGAGAAGTTGGCGAAATGTCCGTGGGTCAGGTGACCGCCGTGCGACAGGTCCATGGTCAGGATCTTGTCACCGGGTTCGAGCACGGAAAAATACACCGCCGCATTGGCCTGCGAACCGCTGTGCGGCTGAACGTTGGCGAACTTAACGTCGAACAGTTCACAGGCGCGATCGATGGCCAGTTGCTCGACTTTGTCGACCTCTTCGCAACCGCCATACCAGCGTTTGCCGGGGTAGCCCTCGGCATACTTGTTGGTCAAGCAGGAGCCCTGAGCTTCCATCACCGCCTGGCTGGTGAAGTTCTCCGAGGCGATCAACTCGATGTTGTTGCGTTGGCGATGCTGTTCATTCTGAATGCACTCCGCGATGTCGGGATCGACGTCTGCCAAGTCGCGGCCCCGGCCGCAGCCGGTGTTAATTTTGTCGACGCGACGCTGATGACGGCCGCCTTCGAACTCGGCGTTCAGCCAGGTTTCGACGATGTGCGTAGCCGTCTCTGCACCGGTGATCGCACCGGCAAAACAGAGCACGTTGGCGTTGTTGTGCGAGCGCGTCATTTTTGCTGCATACTCATCGAAGACCAATGCTGCACGCACGCCGCGATGGCGATTGGCAGCAATGCTGACACCGATGCCCGTCGTGCATACCAGCACACCGAGATCGCTGTCGCCGTCGGCAACGGCACAGGCAACGCCGTGGGCAAAATCCGGATAGTCGACCGAGTCGCCGGAGTTGGTGCCGACGTCTTTGACCTGGTAGCCGTGCTCGCGCAACCAGTCGGCGATGGCATTTTTCAGCTCATAGCCGCCGTGATCGGCACCGAGGATCAGCGTCGGTTTTTTAGTTTTAGTGGAGGTCGGCTCGTCGGTGGCCGGCGCGCTCTTGGTATCGACAGCTTCTGTCATGGTTATAGGGAATCGTTGGCGGTTTCGTTAATAAATTTTTCCACGCTCTGCAGCGCTTCTTTGATCAGGTTGCGCGTGCGCACATACTCGTCGAGCGAGCCACCGATCGGGTCGGAGACGTCGAGGTCGAAATCCGCATCCGAACCGACCAAAAATTCACGCAGCACAAAAACTTTTTCACTGCTCTCCGGAAACATCATCTGCACCGCATCACGATGGCCACAGGTCATGCCGAAAATGTGCGTTGCCTGATCTACAATCTCCGGCGTCAGCATGCGACTTTCGTGTTTGGAAATGTCGATATTTTCCTGTTTCATCACCTCGACTGAATGGCCGCTGGCTGCCTGCCCGTCGAAGGCACTGATGCCTGCAGAACCGATCGCGATGAAGTCGTCGGATTCCGTCAGTTGACGATAGAATCCTTCGGCCATCGGGCTGCGGCACACATTGCCAGTGCAGATAAAGACGACGTTCTTCATGGTCGTAGGGGAAAAGTCAGTCAGCCCTTCGGGGGCCGATTTGCCATAGCCGACAATGGAGCCCGTCATGTTCAAAAGTCAAAGCCTAGCAAAGGCGGTCAGGCGAACCTTTGCGGCAAAATCTATTAACCTCCAGAATTCCCATATTTAGAGGGTCTCGAGGCTTGGCGCGCATGGCAGAATTCCAAAATGCTTGCGATGCGATTTGGCGGGCTTATCCTCGCCACCCCCGCCCACTGGACCTGTTCAGGTATTTTGTTTTGGGCAAAAACGACGGGGCAACGTCTTCATTTTTTCCCCCTCATGACACTGGCAGAGCTACTGACGCCCGCTCGGGTAATCCCCGAGATGCAGGCAATCGAACACTGGCCGGCGATCACCGAGCTGGTCGACCATCTGGTGAAAATCGATGACATCCCCGAGGCGGCCCGCGAAGAACTGCTCGCCGCGATTCGCGAACGCGAAAATCAATGCAGCACCGGCATCGGTTCCGGGCTTGCGATCCCGCACGTTTATTCCGAAGCGATCGATGAAACCGTCGCCGTGTTTGGACGCTCGAAGACTGGTATCGAATTTTGTGCCATCGACAGCAACCCGGTGAAGTTCATCGTCCTGTTCATCATTCCCAAAGCGCAGTACCAGACCCACTTGCGTACCCTCGCCGCCGTCGCGCGCAAGCTGAACAACGGCGCGATCCGCAACCAACTCGCCGAAGCCGCCGACACCACCGAGATCCTTGCACTGCTTCAGGATCTGGATTGACCGCTCGGCGCATTAGGCGAATAACGAGCGCACAGCCCGGCCTTGCCCAATCGGCGGTTCGGTGCGACCTCCTTGACTGGTTCGTATCCCGGCATTCACATCATCAGATCATGGCAGACATATCCTCCCAGACCTTTCCCGAGCAGATCGCCGACCGCCTGATCGCCGCCGTGCGCTCGTTGCCCGCCGCCAGCGAACTTGACGATTTCGATCAGTTGTCGCCGCAAGTTGGCAACGCCACCGACGCTCGCTTCGGACACTACCAGAGCAACATCGCGATGATGCTCGCCAAGCGCATCGGCACCAATCCGCGTCAGCTCGCCACCGATCTGGTCGAAGCCTTCGATGCCGACGGACTCTGCGAAAAGCCCGACATCGCCGGCCCCGGCTTCATCAATTTCCGCCTCGAAACGTCGGTCATCGCCGATGCCGCCAGCGCCATGCTCGCCGACCCGGAACGCCTCGCCGTGCCCACTGTCAGCGCCGATGATGCCAACACCATCGTCATCGATTTTTCCGCGCCGAACGTTGCCAAGCCGATGCACGTCGGTCACATCCGCAGCACCATCATCGGCGATTGCCTGACGCGCGTTGCCCGCTTTCTCGGACACAAAGTCATCACCGACAACCACATCGGCGACTGGGGCACCCAGTTCGGCATGATCCTGCACGGATGGAAAACGCAGCTCAGCAAGGCCGGGCTCGACGCCGATCCAGTCGGCGAACTGCTGCGCCTCTACCGCGACGTCAACGCCGCGCAGAAAGATGACGAAACCCTGCGCGACACCTGCAAGGCCGAACTGGTCAAGCTTCAGGCCGGTGATGAGGAAAACCTCGCCATCTGGGAACGCTGCGTCGAAGTCTCCAAGCAGGGCCTGCAGAAAATTTACCAACGGCTCGACGTCGAGTTCGATCACTGGCTTGGCGAGAGTTTTTACACCGACCGTCTCGCTCCGCTGGTCGACGAAATGCTCGCTGAAGGCAGCGCCGAAGTGTCCGACGGTGCCGTCTGCGTATTTATCCACGACGACGAAAAGCTCGCCGATAAACCCGCGATGATCCGCAAGAGCGACGGCGGATTCCTCTACGCCACCACCGATTTGGCGACCATCGACTACCGCATCGACGAACTCGGAGCGGACCGTATCTGGTATGTCGTCGGCGCCCCGCAGCAATTGCATTTCGACCAGATCTTCGCCGCCGCCCGCAAGCGCAAAGGCGGTGCCATCGCCGACAAGGTCGACTTCGAATTCATCCCTTTCGGCAGCATTCTCGGTAAGGATCGCAAAATGCTGCGCACCCGTTCCGGCGATACTGTGCAGCTCGCTGACGTGCTCGATGAAGCCGTCGAGCGCGCCTACGCCGCCGTCGCCGATAAGAGCACCGACCTCGACGAAGCCGAAAAGCGGGCGATCGCCGACGCGATCGGCATCGGTGCGGTCAAGTATGCCGAGCTCAGTCAGCATCGGATGACTGATTACATCTTCGACTGGGACACGATGCTCGCGTTGAAGGGCAACACGGCACCGTATTTGATCAATGCCTACGTGCGCACCCGCTCGATCTTCCGCAAACTCGGCAGCGAGTTCGCCGGCGTCGAAACGCTCGAGCTGAGCGAAGACGCCGAAAAAACGCTGGCGCTCAAGCTGACGCAATTCGCCGAGGCCGTGCCCACCGTGCTCACCGACTTTCGCCCGAACAGTCTGGCGATGTATCTTTTCGAGCTGGCCAACACTTTTCACAGCTTCTACGAAAAATGCCCGGTGCTGCGCTCCGAAGGCAGCGTGCGCGACACCCGTCTCGCGCTCACCGAACTGACCGGCCGCACCCTGCGCAAAGGTCTCGGCCTGCTCGGTATCGTCCCGCCGGAGCGGATGTAGTGGCATGGCAGTGGCATTGGCTTCGAACCTATCGGCGTCAGGATAAGGAACGAGTGAACGGGCTGAAATCCCGATAGCACGAAGCCGAGCCGTTCACGGCTGGGTAAATGTGGAGCGTAAGTGTGCACCTGGTGAGGTCACCAGCGAACTTCCCCCGGCCCCTTCTGCGCTCGATTGCTGCCGCCCCTTCAGAGCGGTGAAATCGGGGCATTGGACTCCCGGGCCTGAAGGCCCGGGCTTTGTGCTGGTGGGCCTTCAGCCTTCAGCCCACTTTTCGAGCGCGGTTATTCTGATGCTCAAGGTGTTCTGCTGGTGTCTTGGCGCCGACTGGCCCTTGTGGCCCCTGGGAAATCGGTACCGGGTGTTGGCTGGTAGACGGTCTCGTCCACCGGGGACCGGCGGGACGCCGGTATCACACCTTGGTCCAGCTGTAAGCCACGCAGAAATCTACCGTCAGAAATGGTTGCCCCGGCGTCGACCTCCTCTATTCTCTTTCCTCGATCCTCTCTCCTTCCCCAAAAACCATGGAAAACGTTATCATCATCGGAACCGGCTGTGCTGGTTGGACTTCAGCGATCTATGCCTCGCGCGCCAATCTCGAACCTCTGGTCATCTCGGGATCGCAACCCGGTGGACAGCTGAGCACGACCACAGAAGTGGAAAATTTTCCCGGCTTTCCCGAAGGCGTCATGGGTCCGGAACTGATGACGCGCATGCAACAGCAGGCGGAAAAATTCGGCACGCGCGTCGAATACGCGACCATCAGCAAAATCGAAAAGCAGCCCGAAGGTCACTTCGTGCTGACCGGTGATTCAAAAACCTACGAAGCTAAATCGGTGATCGTCGCCACGGGCGCCAGCCCGCGCCACCTCGGTTTGCCGGATGAGAAAAAACTGATCGGTCACGGCCTGACCAGCTGCGCGACCTGCGACGGCGCCTTTTACCGCGACGTGCCGGTGGCCGTCATTGGCGGTGGCGACTCGGCCGCTGAAGAGGCGACCTTTTTGACCCGTTTCGCCAGCAAGGTTTACCTGATCCATCGCCGCGACGAATTGCGTGCGTCGAAAGTCATGGCCGATCGTGTTCTGGCGAACGCCAAGATCGAGCCGGTGTGGAATTCGACCGTTACCGAATACATCACCGATGACGCCGGCGAGATGACTAGGATCAAATTGGCCCGCACCGTTGACGGTGACGACTCCGAGAGCGAGCTCGACGTGAAGTGCGTGTTTGTCGCCATCGGTCACATTCCCAACACCGCTTTTCTCGAAGGCAGTGGCGTCGAGCTCGATGACGATGGCTACATTGTGCAGAAAAAAGGTACCCGCACCACCGTCGAAGGCCTGTTCGCCGCTGGCGATGTTCAGGATCACGTCTACCGCCAGGCGATTACCGCCGCCGGTGACGGCTGCGCCGCCGCCCTCGATGCCGAGCGGTATTTGGCTGATCACGAAGACGCTGGTGAGCCCGCGCCTGCAGAAGCGCTGACGTCGTAGGACGTCGAGGTAGCTGCGAGCGTCAGCGAGTGGCCGTTGCGTTGGTGAATGTTTGGTCTTTTCTCTGTCATTGGAATAACAAAAGAAAGAGCGAGTATGGGATATTGTGTCCGCGTTTTAGGCACTTCGGATGAGCCGCTTCCGGTCGAACTTCTTCGGGCGGTTATCGACGAATTCGGTTTGGCTGCAACAGTCAATTGTGAAACCGAGGATCAGACTAACTGGAAACAATTAATTTTGTCCCATTCGGACGGAACTGAGATTGCGCTTATCGAGAGAGGTCTGGTGCGCGAGGGGTCGTTGGCCACTGCGGAGCTTTCCGAATTCGATGAAGAGATAGCAAAATGTCATCCTAAGAGCGCAGTAGAATGGCTGAGGGCCTTTTTCCCAAAGGTTCGTGTTATTTACGCATTTCAATTGCTATCCGGTACCGACCACAAGAACGGCTGGGATATTTTGGGCACCATTAAGGCTCTTATTGGCTCCATTGCTCCGTCAATTTTTCAGGCCGATAGCGAAGGATTTAGCAATAAAGATGGCGATCACATACTGTGGCAATTTAGTGAATCTGTAGATGGGGCATGGTCGATGGCTGTCCTGGATGGCTCAAAGTGGATTCAATATGAGATGGATTTGGGTAACCAGAACCATCGTGAGGCGTTCTTTCGTGGAGAAGTTCCTGACGGAGTAATTCCATCTGAATGACGGTCTGTCCATGCAGTGGGAGGAATCGTCCAACGGGCCACTCCCTCACGCTCGCAGCCACCCACCACTACTCCCCAATACAAAACAAATGCTTCTCGCCGCGGATGATCCACTGGCCGTCGACGATGGCGGGGGAGGCGTAGACGTTTTCGCCGAGTTCGTTGCGGGCGACGATGTCGAGTTCGGGGCCAGGTTTGACGGCGGTCATGGTGCCGCTGTCGGAGAGGAAAAAGGCGACGCCACGGGCGCTGGTCAGTGAGGCGCTGTGATTTTCGCCTTCGGTGATACGTTCGCGCCAGAACTTTTCGCCATCTTTGGCGCCGAAGCAGGAGCCGACGCTGTTGTCAGATACGACCAGAAAATAATCACCGATGGCAATCGGGCTGGGTACATAGGAGGCGCCGGTCTGGGTGCGCCAGGCGATGTGCGTGTCGGTGACATTGCCGCTGCCGTCGGGGCGGATGGCGAGCAGGTGTTTTTCCGGAAAGCCGCAGGTCAGGAACAGCAGCTTTTGCTCGGCATTGTAGACTAACGAAGCGACATACTGCTCGGTCGGTCCGTCGATGATCCAGTGTTGTTCGCCGCTGTCGGGGTCATAGCTGGCGACGCATTTGCTGCCGGCCAGGATCATTTGGGTGCGGCCGTCGATTTCGCGGATGAGCGGCGGGCAGTAGCTGCGTGTGTTGTTGGGACGGTCGATTTTCCAAATCTGTTCGCCAGTTTTTTGATCGAGCGCGACCAGATAACCGGGGCCGTCGTGATCCCCATTGATAATGACTTTGCCGTTCCACAGGATCGGGCTGGAGCAGAAACCGTGCTTACTGGCAAACACGCCGGGGCGAACGCTCCACAGTTGGTTGCCGTCGAAGTCGTAGGCGGCGACGAACATTTTATCGCCGTCGAGGAAGCTGACGAAAACGCCTTCACCATCGGTGGCGGGGGTGCTGGAGGCGCGGCTGTTGAGGCGATGAATGCCTTCGTCGTCGGTCTCGAGGGCGGTTTTCTGCCAAAGCAGTTTGCCGCTGTTGCGATCGACGCAGAGCAGCAGGCGGGCGTTCTTTTCTTCGACCGCCGAAACGGTGAAGATGCGCTCACCCCAGACGGTGGGCGAGGCGTGACCGACGCCGGGCAGTGGTGTTTTCCAAACCGTATTTTTGTCGACCTGCCATTCGATCGGAACTTTTTCGTCGAGCGACGATCCGTCGCCGCGCGGCCCACGCCAGCCTGGCCAGTTCTCTGCGGCAGCGAGCGCGGTTGTGACGACGAGAAGCAGGCTGATGGCGGCGAGGTTTTTCATTTAAGGAGAGAACGAGAATCGTGCAGATCGCCTGATGGCAGACGAGATCGTTGATGGTAGGATTGTGCGACAGCCGGGTCAACTGGCGCGGATGCTGTTTGGCTATGAGCGATTGGAAAACGGAAATTGAGAAGCGGGTCCACGAGGCGGCGGTCGTGGTCGAGCGGGCGATCGATCGGAGTCGTGACAAGTTGGGCTTGCTGCCGGACGTCGAGGATGTTGAGCATGTTCAAGCCTACTGCGGCTATGCGACGACCGACCAAGTGATCGTCATGGGCCGGGTTCTGGCGAATCAGCCGGCGCGGCCTGCAGAGGAGGACGACAACTGGTGGAACAATCTCGGGGCGATGTGGCGGCGGGTAAATTCCAAAGAGGTGATCGGTGCCGAGGTGGTGCTCAACTATGCCGGTGTCGAGAAAACGGTGACGAGCGGCGATGAAGGCTATTATCAGGCAACTTTTGATCGGGTCGATCCTGGGATGGACGCTGAACTGCGGGGCATTTGGTCGAAGGTGCGCGCACGCGTTCCGGCGGCGGATCGGAAGGTCGAAAATGAGCACGCGGTGCTGACGCCGTCGGCGGCGGCGAAGTTCGGCATCATCAGTGACATGGACGACACGGTCATTCATACGGGTGCGACGCAGCTTCTGCTGATGATGCGACAGACGATGTTCGGCAATGCCCGGTTGCGCCAGCCGCTGGCGGGTGTGGCGACGTTTTATCATGCGCTGCAGCGGGGAATGAGAGAGGGCTCGACGACGACGCCGATCAATCCGCTGTTCTATGTGTCGAGTTCGCCGTGGAATCTGTATGGACTGCTCGAGGAATTTTTGCGCCACAACGACATTCCGCTCGGGCCGCTCATGCTGCGCGACTATGGGATCGACGAGAACAAGTTGATTGCGGAGAAAGGGCACCGTCACAAGTTGGAGAAAGCGGAACGTATCATCGCGGCTTATCCCGATCTGCCGTTCGTGCTGATTGGCGATTCGGGGCAGGACGATGCCGAAATCTACGCCGAAGTGGCGCATCGCCACGGTGATCGGATTGCGGCGGTTTACATTCGCGATGTCGATCCGGGCAATGAGAGCAAGCACGACGAGAGGGTCGACGGTTTCATCGACAACGTCGCCGAGACAGGCGTTCCGATGCTGCGCGCAGTGGACAGTCTGGCGATGGCCGAACACGCGGCCGAGGTGGGGCTGATCACCCACGAGGACGTGGCGGCGGTCGCCGAAAATGTCGACAGGGACGAAAAAATCCCGGCGACGGTCGGCGAAGCGATCGAGGAAGCGGTGGAGAATGAGCCGTAGGATCGGGGTGGCTGCGAGCGTCATCGAGTGGCTCGTCTCCACGGCACAAGATCGGCAAACGGCCACTCGCTGACGCTCGCAGCTACTGCCTGATTCGCGTTTCGGCATAAGGCCGTCTACAGTGGCGCGATGGATTCTGATGACGCACCGATAGTCGACATATCACTTCCGCTCGAAAGGGCTGAGGACGAGGATGCCTGGCGTCGTGCGGCCGCGCGTGAGCTAGGGGTCTCGCCGAAGCAGATTGTCGAAATGCGGCTGCGTAAGCGTTCGATTGACGCTCGCAAAAAGCGCATCCGCATTCAACTGCGCATCGAAGTGGGGATCGACAAGGCGCTGCCAGCGGAGCCAGCGCCCAGCCTGAATCTCTCGCCGATCGAATCGTCGGCGCGGCGGGTGCTGATCATCGGCGCGGGACCGGCGGGGCTTTTTGCGGCTTTGCGCTGTCTCGAGCGCGGGGTCAAGCCGATCATCATCGAGCGCGGCAAAGACGCGTCGGCGCGGCGGTTCGATCTGAAACCGATTCTCAGTGAAGGCCGGGTCGTCGAGGACTCGAACTATTGTTTCGGCGAGGGCGGTGCCGGCACTTTTTCCGATGGCAAGCTTTACACGCGGGCGAAAAAACGCGGCCCGGTGGCGGAGATCTACCGGACGCTGGTGGCGCACGGGGCACCGACCGATATCCTCGTCGATTCGCATCCGCACATAGGCTCGAACCTTTTGCCGAAGGTGGTCATGGCCTTGCGCCAGAGCATCATCGATGCCGGTGGTGAGGTGCGCTTCGAGACTTGCGTCACCGACTTAATGATCAGTGACGGCAGGGTGCGTGGCGTAGTCACCAGATCCGGAGAAGAGATCGAGGCTGAGTCGCTGATTCTTGCGACCGGCCATTCTGCGCGCGACATTTACCGGCTGTTTGCGCGGCGCGGTCTATTGATGGAGGCCAAGCCTTTCGCGATGGGCATGCGCGTCGAGCATCCGCAGGCCTTTATCGACGGCCAGCAGTATCACCTCGATGAAAGTCAGCCGCGTCCTGCTCAATTGCCGGCGGCAAGTTATTCTCTGGCGACGAAAATACGTGGTCACGGGGTGCATTCGTTTTGCATGTGTCCGGGCGGATTTATCGTTCCTGCGGCGACCGAGAATGACGAGGTAGTGGTCAACGGCATGAGCCTGGCGAAACGTGATTCGCCCTTCGCCAATAGCGGTCTGGTAGTCACCATCGAACCGGAAGACACGAAGCGCTTTCAGGCGGAGCACGGCGTGCTCGCCGGTATGGCGTTTCAGCGTGAGTTGGAAACGAAAGCCAAGATCGCCGGCGGCGGCGGGCAGGTGGCACCGGCGCAACGACTGACGGACTTCCTCAATAGCCGTGACTCGAAGGATCTGCCGCCGACGAGTTATCATCCAGGGCTGAACCCGGCACGACTCGACGAACTCCTGCCGCATGCCATGGTCGGACTGCTCAAGCGCGGCTTTTCTCAGTTTGGCAAACGCATGCACGGCTATCTGACGCGCGACGCCAATCTGGTCGGCTTTGAAACGCGCACCAGTTCGCCGGTGCGAATTCCGCGCGATCCTGAGTCGTTGCAGCACCCCGAAGTGGCGGGCCTGTATCCCTGTGGTGAGGGTGCCGGTTATGCCGGTGGCATCGTCAGCGCAGCGCTCGATGGATTGAAATGTGCGGAGGCTGCTGCTGCGGCCAGGTAGCGACAAAAAAAGCCCGGAAGGTCGCGTGGACCTTGCCGGGCTTCTTAAATATTCTGACGGCTATGCCAGATGCGCTGGTTACTCGGGCTTGTGCTCGGTGTGGCAGGCCTTGCAGTCACCGGCTTTGGCGAAGGCTTCAACCGAGCCTTCTTTCTCGTCTTTCAGATCTTCGGTCGCAGCGATCAGAGTTTCCAAGCGCTTGTTCCAAGCGGTGACGTCGCCCTTGGGCGGCTCGACTTTGGCCATCGATTTGTAGCCACGCAACAGCTTGCTGACATCCGATTTTTTGGCTTCACCATTAGCGGCTTGTTTGGCGATCGGGTCGGTGCCTTTGGGTGCTTTGTGGTATTCTTTCATCACCTCAGAGATGACTTCTTCGTCGGCGGCGTGAAGGCCGACGGAGAGCGAAAACACGGCGACGGTGGCGGTGCAAAAAACGAGGACGGAGTTGCGAAGCATTTTTGGAGCAGGCTGTAGTTTGATCAGTTGGTTAATGCGCACAGGATTTTGCCGTTTAGTGGTTTCGTCAATGGTTTTTTGAGGCGATCCGGGGATCCATTTCGACACCTGGCTTGCGTGCTGGTGCGAGTCGGGGCAAACTGGGAGCATGATGAAAACCTTCCTTTCCCTGCTCTGCGTCGCGCTGTTCGGTCCGGCGCTTGCCGATGCGGCTGACGACAAAAAGCCGGCGGGGCCGCTCTGGCTCGATCCGGCGATTGCGGCGGAGCAGGACGCGGACTTCAGACAAATCGGTGAATACGTGACCGCTATCGATCACAAGGAAGCGAGGCAAGGAGTTCGGGTGGCTGGTCTCGGCGGCGGGCAGTTTTTGGTCAGCACGTATATGGGGGGGCTCCCGGGCGCTGGATGGGATGGCAGCGATGCGGCCTTCGAGGTGATGGCGGTGACTGAGGTGGAGGAAAAAACCGGCGACGGTGAGCTACTGATGCGCGTCGTGCGCGAGAGTCCGACGCTTGGAAAGAAAGCTCCCGAAGGTGCGGTCGTGCTGTTTGCCGGCGAGGAGAACGACAAGGTAAAAGGCGAGATCAAAGACGGCTCGCTATGGGCTGGCAGCCAAACGACCGGCGAATATGGCAATTTTCATCTGCACGTAGAGTTCCGGCTGCCCTACAAGCCGCAGACTCCGCTATCGAGCCAGGACCGAGGTAACAGCGGTCTTTATTTGCAGAACCGCTACGAAGTTCAGGTGCTCGACACCTTTGGACTGGTGTTCGACAGGGAATTGCTGGAACCGGTGCTGGAGCTGAAGTCCGATCCGAAACAGTGGTGTGGTTGTCTCTACAAATTCAAGGCTGCCGACGTGCCAATGTCGCTGCCGCCGCTGACCTGGCAAACTTACGACATCGATTTTACCGCACCGACCTTTGACGCTGCTGGAGAAAAAACGGCGAATGCGCGCATCACCGTCGTGCACAATGGCGTGAAGATTCACGACGACGTAGAGTTGCCAAAAGGCACCGGAGCAGGCGGCACTCGCCCCGAAGTTGCGCGTGGGCCGATCCTGTTTCAAGGCCACGGCAATCCGACCGCGTTTCGCAACGTGTGGCTGATCGAGAAATGAGCGAACTGAGGCTTGCGAGCTGAACTAGAGGTCGAAGGTTCGCAGCCTTTCCGTATTAGAGTTCCGAAACCAAAATCTAAGATCGGCGCGTCGCGCCACGTTCCTGTGGATTTCTTCCACCCTCATCCGAATCCCAAGCAGCTGTTCCGCCAGTTCGAGAGCGGCCAGATTTCGCGTGACGAACTGCAGGCGCAGATGGGAGCGCATCAGCGGCACATCATCGAGGAGCTGGAGGAAAATCGCCGTAATCCGGTGGCGACGCTGCTCGAACAAATGCGCAACCGCCGCGCCGCCAACAAGCTGACCAAGCAGCACGAGGAGGCGTCGGTGCGCGAAGTGTTGTCGGCGCTTGCTGACCAGCTCAATTTCCCGCCGTCAAACCTGTTGTGGAATGCCGAGCACCGCGAGGTGCCCTTGTTTTGCTTCATCCGCATGAAACACGAACCGGTGTTTCGCGTCACCAGTCTCGATATCCATCCGCAAGTCGCCTCCATTGAGATCGAGTACGGCAAAACCAAGCCGAAAGAAACGACCCGCGAAGTGATCAGCCTGCGGCGTGATCAGCAAGGGCGCTTGGTGGTTTTGCGGCGGAGGGGAAAGTAGCAAGGCTCTCCTCACCCCCGCTTCCGACTGAGCATAAAGTCGTTGCCTTCCGGATCGATGCACATCGCCAAGTGCGGCGGCTCGTCATCCTCCGGTTGCGGTTCCCGACTGAGCTGTCCGCCGCCGGCGACGACTTCGGCGGCTCCCTCGACCACATCAGCGACTTGAAAACTGAGACCGGTCCAGGTGCGCTTGCCCTCGCCGCCGCCGTGAATGCCGATGATCGCTCCACAGATTTCGATTTCGCTGATCACCTCAGAGCGTCGAGTTATCTCGGCACCGAACACATCGTGATAGAAATTCAGCGCCCGATCCATATCGGCGGCCCAGAGGATATATTTGCAACGTTCGACGTTCATGGTGCTGCCAAGGTAGCGCATTTTCCCCGGAAGAAACCAAGAACAAGGCACCAACAACAAAGAACACAGCTCCTTGAGTTTCACGGCACTCCCCGTTAGTGTGGCGCCCGATTCAATTCATTCTATCTGACCGACCATGGGACGCGCCTTCGAATATCGCCGCAAATCAAAAGAGAAACGCTGGGGAGCCATGTCGACGGTTTTTCCCAAGCTTGCCAAAGCGATCACCATCGCCGCCAAAGAGGGCGGATCGGATCCCGAGTCGAATGGCAAACTGCGCACCGCGATCAACAATTCCAAGGCTGCGAACATGCCTAAGGACAATGTCATCGCCGCGATCAAGCGCGCCGAGGGCAAGGACATGTTGGCGATCTCTGAGATCAACTACGAGGGCAAAGGTCCGCACGGCGTCCTGTTGTTCATCGAGTGCGCCAGTGATAACACCAACCGCACCGTCGCCAACCTCAAGTTCATCTTTTCCAAAGCCGACGGCCAGATCGTGCCAACCGGTTCGCTCGAGTTCATGTTCGACCGCAAGACGGTGATCGATTTTCCGGTCGCCGAGGGCATGGAAGTTGAAGAGATCGAACTCGGTCTCATGGACGCCGGACTCGAAGAATTCGAGGTCGACGAAGGCCATGTTTATGCCTACGCCGACTACACCAGTTTCGGTGCGATGTCTCATGCTGTCGAAGCGCTAGGCATCGAGGGAGCCACCTCAAAGCTGGAACGCATTCCGAACTCGCCTAACGACTTCACCGATGCGCAGATGGATGACATCGAAGCCTTCGTCGAAAAAATCGAAGAGGATGAGGATGTGCAGGCGGTGTATACGAATGCTGGGTGATCCAACGTTTTAATCGTTCGTTTTGAAAATTGTCCAGCTCCTCCTTCTCGGTCTGTGCTGCGGCGTGTTTGTCGTCGATGGCTACGCTCAAGCGGTCGCCGATCCGGCCGTAGCCGACGCTTTTACGTTGCCGGCGAACGACAAGCAACTCGCCGGCAGCGGTCCGCTGCGTCGCTACGACTGGTTTCAGAGCTTGTGGCGCAAAAAGCGCAGTGTCTGGGCGCAGCAGGTCGAAAAAGATCAGGGTGCCTTGGTCTTTCTCGGTGACTCGATCACGCAGGGTTGGGGTGATGATTTTGGCGGAGCCTTCGCTGGCATCAAAGCTGCCAATCGCGGCATCAGCGGCGACACCACGCGCGGCATGCTGCTGCGCCTCGATGAAGACGTGATTGCACTGAGACCGCGCGGCGTGGTCATGCTGATGGGCACCAACGACCTCGAAGAAAAGGCCACCGCTAATCAGGTCGCCGACAATGTCCGCTTAATTCTGGACGCTTTGAAAAAACACAATCCGGAGATGCCGATCGTTCTCTGCCGCGTGTTTCCCAGCTCAGTCGAAAAAGACCGACCGGTGGATAAGATCAAGGCAATCAACGTCGCCGTAGACGAGGTAGCGAGGGATTTTGGTCAAGTCACCGTGGTCGATACCTGGACCCTTTATGCCGACGAAAATGGCAACGCCACCGCGGAGAATTTCCGGGATCTTTTGCATCTCAATGCAGCCGGCTACGCCAAATGGGCGGCGGTGCTTCGGCCAGTGCTGGCGGAATTGGGTTTCGGCGAAGCCGGCTAGCGGAGCGGTTCACTCCGCTGCCTGATCGTCGACCGTGCCCAAGTTCCACCACTCATGCATTGCCTCGACACTCGGGGTTTTCAGCGGGCGCACGATGCGAAATCCGAGCCACTTGGCGTCGGTGTGATACCAGATCGATTTTGGCAGTTGCGGGTCCAGATCTTTCCAGGAGGGATCCGAAAAGATCCGCCGTGCACTGCGCAGTTCTTCGGCGATATCGTACCATGATCCGCCGCGAGCGACGCGCGGATAACGACGGGTCGGCTTTTCAAAAGGCATCACATTGACGCCGTCGAGGTCACGTTTTGCGTAAGCATCGGCGATGTCTTGATCGATGCACCACTCCATGACGTTGCCGTGCATGTCGTAAAGCCCCCAGGGATTGGGCTTGCGGCTGCCGACTCGCGCGTAACCATCGAGCACCTGCTCGGGATCGTAGACGGCGTATTCGGCGAGGCCTTCTTCGGAGTCGCCGTGGGAGAACGCGGTCGTCGTTCCAGCCCGGCAGGCGTACTCCCACTCAGCCTCGGTCGGCAGGCGGTAGTAGTGACCGGTTTGCGCGCTCAGCCACTGACAAAACTTCTGCGCGAGATGCTGAGTCATACCGACCGCGGGGAAGCCGTTGACGCCCATACCGAAATCCATCGGCATGAATGCCGCTGTCGGTGCGGAGGTGATGTCCGCGTCGTCGGCACCGGTTGGAACACTGATCGGCGAGCCGTCTTTGTTGCGTCCGATGTTGGTGCTGGTGTAGCCGTTGAGCATGTCCCAGGTGACTTCGTATTTGCCCATCCAGAACGGTTCGATAGCGACTTTGTGCTGCGGCCCTTCATCATCGTAGCGGCCCTCTTCGGATTCGGGGCTACCCATCAGAAACTCCCCGCCGGGGATCGGCACCATCTGATACTTCACATCCGTTTTAGGGATGACGCTTTCATAAGGCTTCATGTCTGCAGCGATCTTCTCGGGCGATCCGGCGACGATGGCGGCGTGAATTTTTTTGACGAGTTCGAGGTTGTCCGCCGGTCCGCCGCCACCGAGCTTTTGGTCCTCCGGCCAATCGGACCCCTGTTCGACCCACAGGCGCAACACCTCCTTGTCGTCGGCGTTAAAAGGACCGCCCTTGAGCAGGAGCGGCCGGACATTGGCGAAGTTCACCCTCGGTTTGTCTTCGAGCACAACGCCGTCTGGCCATTCCGCGCCACCCTGAATCCAATCGAACAACACCTGCTGCTGAGCTTTGTTGAGCGGCTTCTTCGGCGGCATGCACTCGTCACTGTCCGGTTCGTCCTCGTGCAAATTGGTCATCCAGTAGACCGGGCTCTTGCCGGCGTCGCCGGGAAATATGACTTCGTCTTTGTAAGAACTGCCTCCGGCAAACGCCGCCGCTTTGGTATCGATGCGATAATCGGCTTCGAGCTCTTCTTCGTTCGGACCGTGGCATTGCACGCAGGCGCCCTCGAGCAGCGGTTTGACGTCGCGCATGAAATCAACGTTCTGCGCATGACCTGTAGTCAGCCCAAATCCGGCGAAGCAAAACATACTGGCAGTGATCTTTAGCGTTTGGGGCGTCCTGAACTTCATGGCGAATAGTAGCTTGATGAGAGCGCATAGGGTCGCACTGGGCAGCCAGATGCACCAAGCACCTGATCGCGTCCCGGCAAATTGGACCGCGGCGAGGAGTGATCTGCTGCGAAATTCGGCACGGTATCTGGCTGCCGGCAGATGGGCGCGATTCGAAATCGCGCTCTCGCTCAGCCGCGACGGGTCTCAGTTTCGTCTACCTCGACTTCCGCTTCGACATCGATGACTGGCTTGCCACCTAGCGTGGTGGACCTGGGCTGCGACGATTGAGCCGAGCGGCCGTCCGTAGACTGTCCACCGGCACCGCGGAAGACTGCTCCCGCATTGGCGACACGGACTTCGACTTTCTGCTTCAGTTTTTCTACCGCAATGGCGCGCACTGCTGCACGAACGGATGGGATCAACAGGGCAAAGCCGATCGCGTCGGTCAAAAATCCGGGCGTCAACAGCATGGCACCGGCAACCAGGATCATCAGCCCTTCGATGACTTCCGCATGCGGCATGCGCCCCTCGGCGAGAGCCTTTTGGTATTTCGACAGCACCTGCAAGCCCTGACTCTTAGTCAGCGAGGCGCCGATGATGCCGGTGAGCACGACCGTAGCGATCGTCGCGAGCAGTCCGATGCGTGAACCGATCTGTAGAAACAGCATCAGCTCGATCAGCGGGATACCGACGAAAAGAATGAGAAAGCGGGGGAACATTAGCGGATTAGGTTCAGGGAAGTTCGGAATCAACCGGCGGCTCCAGAATCAAGGTATCACCTTTTTCCGTCGGATCACCCTGTCAGCCGATATAAGCGAGCAAACACCCTCAAATGCCGATCGAAACAGGAAAATGCGACGCATTTTGTAATGGTAAAGCTCACTGGAGGTGGAAAGCCGCGCGCCGGAGGAGCATCATAAGGCTAAGCAGCCTATTTATACTTGCAGTTGAAAATATCCGCACAAGAAATCTCGGTGGACGCCCCAGAGCTGCGATTTCTCCCGTGGCGCTAAACGGTGTCCCTCCGCCCCGATCTGTGCTAATCGTTTCCCCTTCAAAGAACACCGGAATTTATGATCATCGAACCCAAGACCCGCGGCTTTATTTGCACCACTGCCCACCCTGACGGCTGTGAAGCCAACGTGCGCGAACAGATTGCCTACGTGAAAAGCCAGCCCGCGCTCGATCCCGAACGCGCGCCGAAGAAAGTGCTCGTGGTCGGTTCATCAACCGGTTACGGCCTTTCCTCGCGCATCGTTCCGGCTTTCTCCGGTGGCGCCGACACGCTGGGCATTTTCTTTGAAAAGCCGCCGACCGATCGCAAAACTGCCAGCGCCGGTTTTTACAATAGCACTGCGTTTGAAGCCGCCGCGGCCGAAGCCGGTCTGTATGCAAAAAGCCTCAACGGCGACGCTTTCTCCAACGAGCTGAAGCAGCAGGCGATCGATATTATCAAGCGCGACCTCGGCCAGGTCGACATGGTCATTTACAGCCTTGCCTCGCCGCGACGCACTGACCCGAACACGGGTGAAGTCTACTCGTCCTGCCTGAAGCCGATCGGTCAGAGCTACACCAACAAGAATCTCAACACCGACAAAAAAGAGGTTACCGAAATCACTCTCGATGGTGCCAGCGAAGAGGAGATCGCCAACACGATCAAAGTGATGGGCGGCGAAGATTGGGAAATGTGGATCAACGCACTCAGCGACGCCGGTGTGCTCGCCGACGGCGCGCGCACGGTCGCCTACTCTTACATCGGGCCCGAGCTGACTTGGCCAATCTACAAAGAAGGCACCATCGGTCGCGCCAAGATCGATCTCGAACAGAGCGCTGAGCGCTTGAACGAAAAGTTCGGTGCCGGTTCCGCTGTCGTCTCGGTCAACAAAGCCGTGGTCACGCAGGCGAGTTCAGCGATCCCCGTGGTGCCGCTCTACATTTCTCTGCTGTTCAAAGACATGAAGCCGCGCGGTTTGCACGAAGGCACGACCGAGCAAATCCAGCGCTTGTTCGCCGATCACTTTTGCTCCGCCGATGGCCCGACGCTCGACGAGGGTGGACGCATTCGCATCGACGACTGGGAAATGCGCGATGAAGTACAATCGACTGTCGGTGAGGCCTGGGAAAAGGTCGATAACGACAACTTCGATGAACTCGGCGATTTCGAAGGTTATAAAAAAGACTTTCTCAAATTGTTCGGATTCGGTCTCGATGGTGTCGATTACAGTGCCGAAGCCGACCCAATGCGCGAGCTCGCCGAAGTGTAGCTGCGAGCGTCAGCGAGTGGCCCGTTGGCCAATCAGCCCGACTCAATGAAACGCCTGCTGACATCGATCGGTCACGGTCTGCGGGGCGTCAGCTACACGCTGCGCACGCAACCCAATATGCGCCTGCACCTACTCGCAGCGATCGCCGTCGCGATCGCTGGGGCTTGGCTGAAAATCAGCGCAGGCGAGTGGTTGGCAGTGATCATCGCGGCTGCACTGGTGACCGGTGCTGAGCTCTTTAACACCGCGATCGAATCACTTTGCGATGCCGTGCATCCTGAACAGAATCCGCTGATCGGCCACGCCAAAGACACCTCGGCCGGCGCTGTCCTGGTGGCATCGATTGCAGCGGGCTTGATCGGTCTGGTGGTGTTCGGGCCGAAGTTTTGGGAATTGATATACGGAAGGATTGTCTCATGAATTCGAAACAACTAAACGAACAATTGGTGGCTTTGTTAGGAGATGGAAAAGTCTCCGTCGATGTGCCGGTGCTGGAGAAGCACGCGATCGACAAGTGGTACGCTTCGAACCTGCCCGACGTGGTGGTATTTGCCGAATCGCGTGACGATGTCGTGGCGGTAATGAAGTTCGCCAACGAGCACGAGATCCCGGTGACGACGCGTGGCAGTGGTGTCGGCTATGTCGGCGGCTGTGTACCGGTGAATGCGGGTATCGTCTTGTCGGTGGCACGGATGACGGCGATTCGTGAGGTCAATGCGATCGATGGTGTTGTGATCACGGAACCGGGGGTGATTTTGTCGAACTTGAAATCGGCGGTGAAAGACCAGGGCATGTTTTATCCGCCGGACCCGTCGAGTGTGAAGGAGTGCAGTATCGGTGGCACCGTGGCCACCAATGCCGGCGGTCCCAAGTGTCTCAAGTATGGAGTGACGCGTCCGTATGTGCTTGGTCTGGAAGTCGTGCTCGCCAGTGGCGAGGTGCTGCGCACTGGCGGTCGGACACACAAAAACAAAACCGGCTTTGATCTAATCGGCATGTTTGTCGGTTCGGAAGGGCTGCTAGGGGTGATCACGGAAATCACCTTGCGGTTGATTCCCTTACCGCCAGCGCGCGCGACATTTTCGGTGGCGTTTTCTGACTACGCAAAAGCTGCGGCAGCGGTGCAAGCGGTCTTCGCTGGTGGCTACCTCCCTTCGGCAATGGAGATCGCCGATGCGTTTACCTTGGCGGCGGCGCGGAAGTATCCGGGCAACGATTTTATCCCGGACGGCGATGCGCATTTGCTGGTCGACCTCGATGGTCAACCGGGCGCAGTGGAGGCGGATCTGGCGTCGCTACGCAAATTGCTGGAGGGACTGAACCCGCTTTCGATCGACGTGGCGCTGGGTGAGGAGGCCTGCGACAAGCTATGGGAAATCCGCCGCAGCTTTTCTTACAGCCTACGTGACACCGGTCTACACAAGTTGAACAATGACATCGCCGTGCCGCGCAGTCGCCTGGTGGACCTGGTCGAGTTTTGCGAGCGCTTGCAGGCTGACACGGGGATCTCGATCGCCTGTTTCGGTCACGCCGGCGATGGCAATATCCACGTTAATTTGATGGTCGAACCGGAGGCAATGAACGATGCCGATGAGCGAACCAAGATCGATGCGGCTGTCGACAAATTGTTCGTGCAAGTGCTGGACTGGGACGGAGTGATCACCGGCGAACACGGTATCGGCGTGGCGCGTCTGCCGTGGTGGAATCGGGCCGTTTCAGAGGTTTCGCGCAAGGTTCACGGAGACCTGAAAAATGCGCTCGATCCAAAAAGAATTCTGAATCCCGGGAAGTTTGTGTAAGGACTTGGTTCGGCGGTGCCAGAGATACGGTGTTCGTTCTTTGAGCGAAGAGAGCGAAGAGAGGGGAGAGAGGGGAGAGAGGAGGCAACGAATGGACGAGCTCCTACCTCCCAACTCCTACCTCCTACTCCGCTACATCAGAAACGGCTTCCAGTCGGCAATGCCGCGCACATTTTTGAGCAGCATCGTGACCGGAACCTGACGCGGTTCTCTGGGTGCGCGCTTCAGTTTCAGGCCGGCTTCTTCAGGGGTGCGGTTGGCTTTCTTAGTGTTGACGCTTCTGCACGCCAGTACGCAGTTGTCCCAACTGGTTTCACCGCCCCGTGAGCGTGGCAGCACGTGGTCGATGTTGCCTTCGCCCGGGTTCAGGTCACGGCCGGTGTACTGGCAGCGACCGCCGTCGCGCTGCCACAGATTGCTGCGGCTGAACTTTGGGCGAGACAGTGGCACGCGGGCGAAGTTCGCCAGAACGATCACGGTGGGAATGCGGATGCGACCGCGGGCGGTTTTGACGCCGTTGTCGTTGTCCCGAACCGGCAGTTGCTGCCAGTCTTCCCACTTGGTGGGCACCATCCAGTCGTCACCATGGATGTCGAGAGCTGTCGCGACATCGGTCGCCATCTGGCAAAAGGCGTCGGCTGGCGTGCGAATGTTGATCGCCTGCCAGTTGCGGTTCAGCACCAGGACGGTGTTGTTGTGAAGGAGCGAGTTCATGGCGTTGTGGGGTTGAGTGAGATATTTTTGAGAAAGGGAAATTGTTCGCGCAGAGCTGCGGAGCCGCAGAGGAACGGCTGACGGTTAGAGATTAAAATCTTAAAATTCAGCGCCCTGCGCGAGGCCAATCGCGAGGCCAATTGTTGGATTGAGTAGAGAAAAAGGGGTCGGTCGTGGGTCCGGGGTTTTCCTAGTCGGCTGTCGGATCTTTCGATCTCAATGCCTCGCTGCCGGGCGCTGAGATTGTTGTGGTGAAAAGTGGCTCCCGAGCGTGGACTTGCACCACGTCCTCCGGCTTCAAAGGCCGGCGCACTGGCTGGTTATGCGACTCAGGGATTGGGAGAAGAAGAGAAGCCAGTGGTTTGGATGCTAACTCCTACCTCCTAACTTCTATCTCTATCTCCTGAAAATGGTACCCGCGGCTGGATTTGCACCAGCAACCTCCGGCTTCTGAGGCCGGCGCCTCTTCCAGTTGGGCTACGCGGGCGTTCTTTGAAATTGAAAATGGAACCCGCGACAGGTCTTGCACCTGCAATGGGCACGCTCTCGATGCGCTGCCTCTACTGTTGGGCTACGTGGGATTTGATGAGAAATTGGCACTTCCGACTGGACTCGAACCAACAACCTTGTGCTTCGAAGGCACTTGCTCTTCCAATTGAGCTACGAAAGCGTTCTTTGATCTTTGAAAATGGAACCCGGTGGAGGACTGCCGCCGCGCGAAGCGCATGGGAAAGAGCGACGCTTTCCTGCAGAGCCGCGAGGCGGATAACACCGTTGAGGGGACACCGGGTGTTCTTTGATCCAATGGATCCAAAAATGGTGCGACATCCCGGTACCGCCCCGGGATTTGATCGCCTGTGGCGATCTATGCGGAGTCGCTTCACATTGTCTCAACCGCTGTCGCGGTGAGGGCATTCCAACTTGGCAAGCTGATGTCCTGCTATTCAACGAATGTCGCTACATTAAAATGGTAGGGACTGAAGGTAATGCTCCCTCGTCTTCTCTGTGTAAGAGAGTTGTTCTGCTTTTAAACTAAGCCCCCGTTTGAAATAGGGTGCGCCGTGCCGGTGCTGCCCCGGCGTATTCGGTTTGGAAGACCGACGTCCTGCTGTTCGACCAACGACGCGTTGATTCAGAAGAATGGATGCCTCTGTGGGTGTCGCACCCACCAAACTCCGCTTTGCAGGCGGGCCGGTTCACTGGCTCCGGTCAGAGGCATTCTTGAGATTGGGTTGGCCGACGGGATTTGCACCCGCTCCGCGACATTCACAATGTCGAATGCTGACTATTACACCACGGCCAAAGTCTGAGATTCAGGAGGTAGCCGCCATCGCAAGAAGGTGGTCGGAAGTCTGACCGGAACGTCAGACGGTCCATGCTCTTGCGGGCGCGGCTACGATTGAAATGGTTCCTCCGGCGGGCCACGATCCCGCACCGACAGGGTAAAAGCCTGTTATGCTACCTACTTACACCACGAAGGAATGTATCATTTTCCATTTAGGACTTTTTATTTACCAGAGGGCGATCCGGAGAAAAATGCTCAATGATAAGTCAAATAGCATCAATGAAATGGTATCTCCGCCAGGACTTGCACCTGATCTACCACCTTCGAAGAGTGGCGTGCTTCTCTTACACTTCGGGGATAAAGGGGTTTAGTATCTTCCATTGATGGCGTCCCATCTGCCTGTCCGTGGACCGGAGAAATGGCCAATGGGAAACCTAAAATGCGAAATGGGATTGGCGCCCTATGCCGGTTATGCTCCGACGCGACCTGATCGACAATCAGGCAGGCTGCTACTACCTCAATAGGGCCAATGAAGGGCATTTAGGATTTATCAGTTCAGATTTTTCATTTAGAAATCACTTATCGACGCAAATGAAATGAAGGCACGAACCAAGGCCTTGGGATTGCGGGTGATGAAGTTGATTGATTCGTTGCCTGACACCGTAGCGGGGCGTGCAATTGCGAATCCGATCGTGCGATCCGCGACCTCGATCGGTGCGAACTACCGAGCTGCTTTGCGAGGCCGCTCGAAGCGGAAGTTTGTCGCCAAGATCGGCGTGGCTCTCGAAGAGTGTGACGAAACAGCCTACTGGCTCGAACTCATCGCAGAAGGCGGACTGATTTCCGCAGACCCGATAGAAAGCCTCCGAAAAGAAGCTGACGAACTGTGTGCCATCCTGTTCTCCGTTCGGCGATCGGCTTCAGAAATTGATCAATCCTAAATCCGAAATGATAAATGAAGTTGGTTGTCCCGGCTGGTAATGCTCCGGCGTCTTCCGCTTATCAGGCGGGTGCGCTTCTATTGAGCTACGGGACATTTGAAAATGGCGGAAGGCACAGGACTCGAACCTGCACGCCCGTTGAGGACTGGCTGATTTCAAGACAGCTGCCGCTAGACCTATTATTCTCGGCTTAACCTTCCGTTCGAAATGGCTCGCCTGCTTGGATTGATCTCCCGTTGGTCGATCCATGCTGATTGCCAGCGGCTTTTCGTCAGCCACTTCGCGGCGAAAGCATTCGCACCAAGACCTTGCCGATTAACAATCTGGTGAGCTACTGTTACACCACAGGCGATTTGAGTTGGTAGGCACTGGTGGTAATGCTCCACTCGTCAGCTTCCGGCAGGTTTTTTGACGGCGGGTTTACAGTCCGCTTGCCGGTGCAGCGCCTTTTGAAATTGGTAGCAAGCCCTGGTAACGCTCCAGGTCGCCAGGGTTATGAGCCCCGGGTCGAGTCTTCTCGGCTTGCAGTATTGTCCTTTTGAAATGGTCGCGATGGCAGGATTGAACTCGCTGCGCATCGATCTATGCGGTGTGCCTTCGGTTATTATCAGCCGCTCTGCGGCGAATGGCATTTGCACCTGCTTTCCCGTGTATCCAACACACGTAGCTCGACTCCTTTGCCCTCGTCGCGATTGTGAAATTCTGAAACTGGTGGAAGCGGCGGGAGTTGCACCCGCCACACGCTGCTTGCAAGGCAGTGTCGCCTCTCCGGCACATGCGCCCCCTTTTCAGTTATCAGATATCAGAGGCTAGATTTCAGAATTAGCGGGCAGGTCTGCCCACTGTTCTCTGTCATCTGACCTCTGAAGTAAAATAATGGCACGCCGCCTCGGTGCTGCCCCGAGCATCGCTGGTTTTGGACTGCTTTCGCGCAGAGCGCTGAAGAATCGGCGGTGCCAATCTGCAGAACCAAGGAAGTCGATTGAACCTGCGTACACAGCTGGTGTGCGACGTGCTTGTTGTGTGGTTTGGAAGCGCACGAACCTGAAGTGGCTCGACGCGGATGATCCCGAATTACCAGGTTGGGCGGTGGCGGAAATGTTGGCCCAGTCACAAGGACAGTGCCGCTCTCCTTTGCGTTCACTTTCGTGCCATGGTCCCGGGAGACTGGTCCCTTTGGGTATTCTTTTGAGTCACTTTGGGTGGCCGAAGGAAGCTGCGTCGGTCGAAGTGGTTGGCCGACTACTGTTTGGTTCAACGAAATTCATACGAATTTCGCGACGCCGTTCAGTGGTGTCGACCGGTATCTCCTGCCTTTGCCTTGCCTGGACGTTGATGCCGGTATCGTCGGTCGGGGAGCTTTCAGGGCTCCCGCGTTTCCAATACACAATTACTAAAAAGGACGCATCCGGCATTCCGGATACGTCCTAAAGAACGAACACCGTTGCCTCACTTCTCAGTGACACAGCCGCAGGATTTCACAACGGACGTTTCGGTGTTTCAGGCACACCTCCCTGGGGAAGCCTTTCGATGATGTTGTTAAAATAGGTAATTTCATCGATGCAGAGGCTTTCTATACTTTTAAAAAGTATACAGTGGTTCGCTAGGCGGAGCATTTGCTCTACCTTGCTTGACCGTAGAAGGATCAGTGGCTATACTTTGTCTTGCAGGAGCAAGCCGGTTGATACTTTTTCGATCGTTTGCCTCTCATTCGGGTCCGTCATCAGTTACAGCTGGTGGCGGGCCTTTTTTATTGTGTCAGATCACTATTTTCGATGGTTAGAGTTAAATTCTGTGGTGAGAAATGGATAAGTTGGTCATAAAAAAACCCTGCTTCCGTTAGGAGAGCAGGGTTCATATAATTTCTGTCCAGTAATACAGCGTTATATGAACCGTGCCCTCCGATCTTGGGCGCCAAGTTTGACGGTTTCGTTGATTGGGGTGCCTTTGGGTTGGCTACGGAGGTTAAATAATTCGATTAGATGGAAATAACCTGTCCCGGTCCTTGCTATTAAATTGGCGCTTGAGCCGATCGCACAGAATTCCATCAACATTGACCATGGACGCAATGTCGCGCCGATCGACGGAGCCGTCAGATCTATGGTATAGTTGAAAATGGAATGCTGTATTTGCATTGGGAGCAGGGAAAATTTTGGTGTGCTTTCTGTAGCATGGAATAACACTAAAGTCAACTGGTCTTTTATAGTAAGCCAGTATTGGTTGTGATTAATTAGCTAGTTGGAATTCAGTATCATGATAGCTCGTGCTGTTTACTTAATTGTCGCAATCGGGCGCTTCGTGACCATGGAAGCCGGGCTGTTGGGCGCTGGACGCGACGGGTCTGACGATTTACCTTTGGCGGAATGACCAGTGAAACCATCACGCGCCTGTTCGGGGCAGGAGAGGCATTTGAGCATCCAGTGACGGTCTGGGTGACCGTCGTGATCTTCGGCATTCTGTTGTTCGCTTCGTTGGTAGTGGGGATTCTCGGTAAGGCGGGCCGACTGTCCGATGCGTCGCACTTGGAGTTGCGGCAACGGATTCGTTCGTGGTGGCTGCTGGCGCCGATATTGATTGGGCCGATTTTACTGGGCGGTGTCTGGGTCATGCTCGGAGTGTTGTTATTGAGCGTGTTCTGCTATCGGGAATTCGCGCGGGTAACGGGAATGTTTCGAAGCCCGCTGGTCAGCTTGACCGTGGTATTGGGAATGATCGCGATCGCATTCTCGATCGCGGACCATTGGTATGGGTTTTTCAGCGCCTTGCCCGCACTGGGCGTGATTGTGATCGCGGCGGTGGCGATCGCTGCCGATAAGCCTCAGGGATACATCCAACGGGTCGCACTTGGAGGGTTCGCTTTTTTACTGTTCGGCGTTTGCTTTGGTCACGTGGGCTACCTCGCCAACGATGCGAATTTTCGACCGATGCTGTTGTTGCTACTGGTCAGTGTGGAATTGAATGATGTGTTCGCGTATCTCTCTGGCAAGGCGCTTGGACGGCGAAAGTTGGCTCCAAATACCAGTCCGAACAAAACCATCGGTGGAGCGCTCGGTGCGATGCTGTTAACTACAGGCTTGGTGATGCTGCTCGGGCGGCCGGCGTTTGCCGGCACGGAAATGTCGAGTTGGGGCGCGCTGGCGGGACTCGGATTGATTCTCAGTGTTGCTGGTCAACTTGGAGATCTGGTACTGTCCTCGATAAAGCGCGACATCGGCGTCAAAGACATGGGCGTGACACTTCCGGGACACGGCGGCTTGCTCGACCGTTTTGACAGCTTGCTGCTCGCGGCCCCGGCGTTCTTTCACTACGTCGGCTACGTGAACGCCAATGGCATCGGTCTCGATCAGGCGACGAGAATTTTTACTGGCGGCGGCGGTTAGATCTGAGGCCTTGATGGGCAATTATATTTATGGATGACTGGCGCTATGATTCAGCTCGTGACCTAGGTCTCAGTGGCGCTGAGAGCTACTGCAGCGTGCGCCGCGAGGTCGGCTTGGCGACCACCTTGCTGACGACCTTGCGATGGCTGGTGGTGCGCAGCTATCTCAAGGTCTTCCACCGGTTGCGGGTCGAGGGGCGCGAACATTTGCCGAAAGGGTTGCCGATCATTCTGGTGGCCAACCATTCGAGTCACCTCGATGCCTTAACCCTGGCTTCGGTATTGAGCGTCGAGCAGAATCGGCAGGTGTTCCCGATTGCGGCCGGTGATCATTTTTTCGAAACACCGGTGGTGGCGATGTTCACCTCGCTGCTGATGAATGCGCTGCCGATCTGGAGAAAAAACTGTGGTGCCCACGCTCTCGAGGCATTGCGTGAACGGATCGATGCCGATGCGACATCAGACCCGTGCGGCTACATTCTCTTCCCCGAAGGAACCCGAAGCAGGACCGGGGAGATGGCTTGCTTCAAGCCGGGGATAGGTCGCTTGGTTGCGGGCACTGAAGTGGCGGTGGTGCCGTGTTTTCTGGAGGGGGCTCACGCCGCCTTCCCGCCCCATCGGCGTTGGCCGCGGCCAGGCAAGGTGGTGCTGAAAATCGGTGTGCCACTGGTTTTTGTCGACGCCTCGAACAATCGCGACGGCTGGCGATTGGTGACCACCGTCATCGAGAATTCTGTCCGCGAACTGGGTGGCTGTGAGGAATCGGAAAAGAAAAGCGAGTGATTTTTACGCAATAGTGCATCCACGTGTTTGGCAATGCGCGTAAGCTTGATATTATGAAAGCCATGAAAGTGATTAAGAATATTCTCATCCTCGGCGCAGCTGCGTCAGTTCTCAGCCTCACCTCCTGCCTGACTACTGGCGGTTGCTGTGGCACCTGTGGCGGCGACGCTGCGAAAACCCAATGCTGCGCCAAAGCGGGCACTGCAGAGTGCTGCAGTGCTGGCAAAGCCGAAGGACATAAACACTGAGCCGGCGTAAGCCTAGCTTGGTAGGTTCGCGCGGTCCCGCGCGCAGCTACTTTATTCCCAGCCCGTGTTGTCGAAAGGCAATGCGGGCCTTTTTGTTACAACAGATGATCAACCGCCCACAAACATGGGTGTAGAGCTAGACTCGGAAGCTCCCACATTCAAAGTTTTCCCTGGAAGTCAGGGGGGGAGTGGAGCGGGTGATGAGATTCGAACTCACGACTTCAACCTTGGCAAGGTTGCGCTCTACCCCTGAGCTACACCCGCTTTCCACTGAAAATATCAGCGGACCGCTACTTTGCGGGATGAATAAAGATTTTCAAGCGGAAATTTTCACCTGTCGAATTTCCGCGTTGAACCCGACCCCGTCCGCGCTAGCCTAGGCGGCATCCCATGACTGACCGGCTCAAAGAAATCATCGCGCACAAGCGCACCGAGGTGGAAAAGCTGCTGCCGCTGGCCGAGAAGCTGCGCTACGCAGCCGCAGAGCGGAACGACTTTCGCTCGCTGCGCCACGCGCTTTCCGACGACAAAGAGACCCTGGCGGTTATCTCCGAGGTGAAAAAGGCATCGCCGTCGGCCGGCACGATCGCCGAAGACTTCGATCCGGTGCTGGTCGCCCAGCAGTATGCGATGGCCGGGGCGGATGCAATTTCGATTCTAACTGACGAGAAATTTTTCCAGGGCCACCTGTCATTTGTCTCGCAGATCCGCCAGGCGGTCGACCTGCCGCTGCTGCGCAAGGATTTCATGATTCACGAGACCCAAATTTGGGAAGCCGTGGTCGCTGGGGCCGATGCCATCCTGCTGATTGTCGCCGCTCTTGAGCAAGAAGAACTCATCCATCTGCACCACGTGGCCAGCGCCTTTCAGCTGGATGTCCTGGTTGAAGTGCACAATCTCGAAGAAATGGATCGCGCTCTGCAGACCGAGGCGTCGATTATCGGGATCAACAATCGCGATCTCAAACAGTTCACTGTCGACCTCGGCAACACTGAGAGACTTTCCCAGGAAGTCGGCCCGGACATCATCCTGGTCAGTGAAAGCGGCATTCTCAACGGCGATGATGCCGCGAAGGTCCGTGGCTGGGGTGCGGACGCAATTTTGGTCGGCGAAGCGCTGATGCGAGCCCCTGACAAAGCCGCCAAGGTGGCCGAATTCAAGGCAAGCTCCGGCGAGCGTGGCGGCGATCGCAAACGGGTCTGAGGCTAAGCTGGCGGGGGCGCGAATTTCTGCCGATAAACGGCAGGTGAGACGCGGTGGCGAGTTTCGAACTGTCGCGTCAGGTTGGCGGCGTCGGAAAAACCGAGTTCCTTGGCGATGGTGCCGGCGCGTTGTTCGCTGGTGAGCAGGCGATGGGCGGCGTGATCGATCCTGCGACGCTGCAGATATTCATCGGGCGATAAACCGGTGTGTTTTCTAAACAGGGCGGTGAACTCCTCGATCTCCTCGGTCTCGACTAAGCCCGCCTCGATGTCGGCCAACTCGTTGCTGTCATTCGCCTGGTTCAAGCGGTTCTCGACGCGAGCGAAGTGGCGCCGGCACGCGTCGGGTAGATCGACACCACCCCGGTGCCGCAGGAAATTTCCAAACTCTTCGCCGACCTGGAGCAAAATTTTCACCAGCGTCGATCGGGTTAAGGCGTCGGTGGCGGTTGCTTCCAAAAGCAAATCTCGCAGCAGGTCGACGTCGCTGAGCAGGTGATCGTAGCGCTCGGGGCGAGCCGAAAAAACATGGATCGAGTCCTTGTCCGGCAGATGAAACAGCTGCGTGCCGACGATCGCTGCGACGGTAAACGGTGACTCGATGAGGCTGTGAAATTCTTCTGTCAGCCACTCGGGCAGAAATCGGACACGGCTCAGATAACAGTTTTCCGGATGCTTCAGCGCTTGTCGGTTGCGTGCGTGGCTGACGATGATAGAGCCTTTGCGTAAGGTCTGTTTGCCGGCCTCGGATTCGTGGAGGAAGGAACCGCCGCGAACAAAGAAGATTTCCAAGTAGTCGACGGGCGGTTGCTCGTAGGGCTCACTGAGCAAAAAATCCGTGACTCTCACCGGCCAACGACCGGCATTAGAAATACGTGGGCCGTCGATGGTAGGCTCGGTCTCGGCGCCGACTTCGGTCGAGTCGTTCGAGCGCTTGAATAAGAATGCCATGGGAAAGGAGAGCCCGGAATTCTAACCGCGGCCAGCGTATTGCAAAGCGGAAAGAGCTTCGCAAAGGCGTACCGTTGATCGATCAATACTTGCTCGGCTGACCTTTCAGCGGCACCTTAGTGCTGCTCCTTCCATCATGCCTCCACGCCGTTTTCGTTCCCGCCCGACATTCCGTCGACCCGCTGACAGGGTGCCGGGTGACCTGGGCACCGCCGATGCGACGCGCGTTCGCAGTGGGGCACAGCTCGCTGATCAATTGCGCAGGCTGTTGCTGGAGAGGTTGGACCTGCAGGCAGGGGTTCAAGCATTTACCGATCAGGACGAGCCAGCTTACGCTCAGTGGATCGAGAAAAATTTCGGTGAGTTGCGCCGCGAGAACGAACAACTCGACGAGGAAGTCGAGGACCTGACCGGGGCGATAGAAGAAATTCAGCGCCGCCTCGGACTTGGCTTTGATCACGAGGACCAACAATCGCCAGCCGAAATTTGCGATCAAGTGATGGCTCAAATCGAAGCCGATCGGCAGGCGCGGGAAAATTTTAAAACTGAAGCGCGCCGCGCCGCCGCCGAAACCAATCGTGCTCGCCGCGAAACCGATCGAGACGCCGTCGATCCTGACGAAACCACTACTAGCGACGCTGGCACCGGATTAATCGGTGCGCTCGCCGCCGCCGCGGCGCGGGGGAGCGGAGGCGATCTTGCGCTCAGCGATAGTGATCCGGCTGACGACGACGATATCGAGAGCGAGCTGTTCGGTGGCGATGACGAGTACATCGAGATGATGTTTCGCGAATTCATGTATGGCATTCGCGGCATCGACATTGATCTGATGGATGCCGATGAATACGACCGCGCCCGGCGGGAATTTATCGATAGTTTCCGGCACGCTCGCGATGGCAATCTCGGAGATTTTGAAAAAGCCATTCGTTTGGCCGGTGCCGATACCAGCGAGGTAAACAAGAAGGCTGTGAAGTCTGCTTTTCGCAGGCTGGCTAAGCGTTTGCATCCCGATCACAACCCCGAACTCGCCGATGACGAAAAAGCCAAATGTTTGTGGCAGGAGGCGACAGTGGCGAATCAGTCACTCGACCTGTCCGGGCTCGATCGCATCGAACTGCAGTGCATTTTAAACAGCGGTGAAGAGATCACGCCGGATCTGATGCCGCGCCTCATCGATCTGCGTGAGTGGTTGGTCGAACGGGTCGATGACCTCAACGAATACTTTGACCACGTCAGCCGCGCGCCCGCGTTCGGCTTCGCTACCAGCCCACCGCCGAGTGCTCGCACCGCTCGTGACACGCGCGAAGAATTGCAGTTCCAGATCGCGACGCTGAGGGCTGAACGGGCGAAGTTGCGCGCGCAGATCGATCGTTTGCGCGGGGAACCGGTGCGCGGTCGGGGACGGCGAGGGACTCGCTCCGCTCCTCCGAAGCGGTCGAAGCCGGCGAAGGTAGGTAAAGGCGGGCAGATGGAATTTGGTTATTAAACCGCCGCTTAGCCAGCGAACAAGCGGTTCGGCCAGACCGTATTGGCGAGCCACCAGCAGAGGCACGCGAAACCGAGAAAAAATGAAGCAACGATCAAGGTGATCGGAATGCAGTACGATTCAAGGTTCGGGTGGGCCGCAACGAAATCGCCAGGCATGTTCCCTCCTACCTGTTCAACAGATGCCGCCGATTCTTTGGCGAAGATGAAGCCTGGTACGAAGACTAGCGACGCGATACTGGCGAGGCTGCTTAAACCGGTTAGGGTCGCCAGGAATATCGCAGTCACCGCTCTCATCTGCCGCGTGGATTGTGAATCCCGTCTCTCGCCGAAATGCTAGCCCTTTCGCGGCAAGACCTTTGCCAGCCACCAGCGAAAACCGATAAATAGAAAGCGCCAGTTTTGAAAAAACTCTGGGGGCTTGCGTTCGATGGCGTGACCGATGAATTGAAGTGTCCAACCGCCGACGAAAAGCGTGATCGCGAGTGGCCAAAGACCTGGGGAAAATGCGGATACCACGAACAGAGGCAACGACAGCACGATCGCCGGAATTCCGAAAAAATGGCACCAACGATTGATCGGGTGTTGGTGGCTGTCCGAGTATTGCTCCAGCAAGTTTGCCTTGTCCGGGGCGGTTGAGGGCTCAGTGTTCATGGCGTGATCTGCGGACAGGATCGCCTTTGATCGAAGTAGCGATGGGCGGCAACCCTTTTAAAGGTATGGCGTCACCAATCGAGAATCAAGCCAGACCGTGTCAGGGTAGCAGACACGCAGCAACGAAAGGCCGTCCGCTGGCGCGCAGAACGGGGCTTTTTCGTTCGGCTCGGAGGACGTCAGCAAGCGGTGAATTTTTTCCAGCGACAACTTGTCGTCGCTTTCCGCATGGGTGACAGCGGTGCCGACTAACAAGCGTACCATTTTGTAGAGAAAGCCGTTGCCGTCGAACTGGATCTCGACCAGCGGCGAGTCGGTTGTGGCTTTGATCAAGACTGAATGAATCGTTCGATGGCAATCGCGATCGGCGTCTTTGCCGTCACCGCGGTTGGCAGCGAAGGCGGCGAAGTTGTGTTCCCCTTCGAAGGCGGCAAGCGCGCTGCGTAGTCGATCGAGATCGATTGGCGTTCTGACTCGCCACGCCAGTCCGTGTTCCAGTGGCGGCAGAACTCGGTCGAGCCAAAGGCGGTAGCGGTAGATCTTTCCATCAGCATTGAAGCGTGCATGAAAATCTTCGCTGACTGGCCGACAATTCATCGCTCGAATCGTCGCCGGCAGGCGCGTGTTCAGCGCACGCACCCAGGCATCGGCGTCGAGGCTGGAGTTTTCCGACACGTCAAAATGCGCGACCTGCCCTTCAGCGCAGACCCCCGAATCGGTACGACCGGAACCGTGAATCTGGGCGATTTCTGCATCGATGCTCCGCAGCGCTGTGAGCAAATGATCCTGCACGGTGTTGCCACCGCGCTGACTCTGCCAGCCTTCGTAGGGCCGGCCGTCGTAGGCGATGGTGAGGGCGAAGCGCATGACGTTGGCTGGATTTCAGTGTTCAGAGTGTGATGCGGCTGACGCCCATCTATCGCGTATCTCAGATCTCGGAACACTTAGCCCGGATCGATAAAATCCATGGGTGGGGCTTGGGAATCCAGGTAATCCTGGAGAATTTCCACTGCGGCGGCTTGATCGATGAGGTGGCGGCTGTTCTTTTCGTTGCGGCCGGCGGCGTGCAGTTTTTCCCAGGCGGAGACGGTGGTCAGGCGTTCGTCGCTTTCGATGATGGTGACATTCTCCGGTACGGCTCTGGCGAGGCCTTTGCGAAAGACGCGGACTTTTTCGACGGCGGTGCCGGAACTGCCGTCCATGCGCAGCGGTAGCCCGAGCACGATGGTTTCGACGCGACGCTCGACGACCAGTTCAGCGATGCGGGCGATGGCGGTTTTAACGTCGCGGCCGGGAACCGTCTCCAATGGGTGGGCGAGCATGCCGAGTTCGTCACTCAACGCCAGCCCGATGCGGGCTTCACCGTGATCGATACCTAGAACGCGAGTCAGCATGTTGCGGCGAACTAAAGCAACTCGTCGGGGACCTCAGCGACGAGCTTTTTGATGTTGTCGGCTTCGTCTTTGTCGGCGACGAGGATGGCGTCGCCGGTTTGCACGACGATCAGGTCGTGAACGCCGAGCAGGCCGACGCGGACACCTTCGTCGCGCACGAAGACGATGTTGTTGTATGATTCGATCTGACTGATCGGCCGATTGGTGACGTTGTCGGAATCGTCTTTGTCGAGGTATTTGCCGACCGATATCCAGCCGCCAACATCGTCCCAACCGAAGTTGGCTTCGACGTTGAGAATGCGGCTGGCTTTTTCCATCAGTGCGTAATCGATTGAAACTTTTGGCAGATTGGCAAACTGGCTTGCGATGGTGGCCGCGACGTCACTTGATTTGCGCAGTTCATGCACGAAATCCGACAGTTCGGGGCAGTGTTCAGCGAACTCGCGCATCACCGTAGGCACAGTCCAGATGAAAATGCCGGCGTTCCAGGCGAAGTTGCCCTGCTCGATGAATTCTTCGGCGAGCTGCGGGCTCGGCTTTTCGCGGAAGCGCTCGACTTCGAAAAACGCCGGTGCATCATCGCTGAGGCCCGAAATGGTCGCGCGTCGACCGCGCTCGACGTAGCCGTAACTGGGGCAGGCCCAGGTCGGTTTGATGCCGATGGTAACCACGGCATCGGCTTCGTTGGCGGCCTTGCCTGCGGCAGCGAGCGTTTCCCGGAACGCGTCGTGGTCGGTGACCAATTGGTCGGCAGGAAGCACCACCATGGTCGCCTCGGGATCGCGCGCCGCTACCCAACCGATGGCGAGCGCGATGGCCGGTGCGGTGTCGCGGCGCTCGGGTTCAGCGATGACATTTTCCGCCGGAAAATTCGGCAATGCAGCACGCGTGGCGTCGAGCTGGACCGGGTTGGTGAGAATTAGAATCCGCTCGGGTGGTACCAGTCCGTCGAGACGATTGACAGCTTTTTCGAGCAACGTCTCATCATCGAAGAGCTTCAGCAGTTGCTTGGGGTGCTCATTGCGACTGAGCGGCCAGAAGCGCGTGCCACTACCGCCGGCGAGAATCAGCGCGTAGGTGTTATTTGATTCGGGGGATGAAGACATGATGCCGCTTACGGTGCCATGGATCGCTCAGCTTTCGACCGAAAATCCCGACACACAAGCAGGGGCGCGCCAGCACTCGCTACTCGCCTGCTTTGTTCGCTTCACGGTAACGATCCAGTTCCGCGAGCAGCCATTCGGAGTTTGTCTGCTTGGTGCCGTCCGTGAGTTTGACGTGGTAGACTTGTCCCGAAAGGGCGCTCTTGGTTGCCGATAGGCGAATAAAGTCTTCGGCGGAGGAAATTTTCTTCAGATAATAGTCGTACTTTTTCCGGATGTGCTCGGCGGCCTCCTTGGGCTTGTGCGAATCGCCGTTGCGAAGAAAATCGACGTCGGACTCGGTGACAAATTTAAGCAAATGCTCGATCTCTTTTGCAGCGGTCGTGCTGGGATTGGCATTCGAATAGGCGGGGGTAAACACCAGAGCAGCGAGTCCAATTATCAAGGCGAGGGTGGGGGTAAGGTAGCGAGTCATCGTTATTTTCTAAGATTAGGTGTGTGAAACCAGCGAACAGTAACCTATCTCGATAGTCAGTGCCAAACGCGATTCTTGGCGAGCAATTGACGATCTCCGGTGGCACCCGTAACGTACCACCCGAGGCCTCTTGTCCGGGTTTGTCTGTTCGTTCGCATCCATGAAAATTATCATCGTTGGCGCAGGTGAGATTGGCCGTCATTTGGCTGGTCGATTGTCTCAGGAATCGCACTCCACGGTCATCATTGAGCGACGTGAGAAGGTCGCTGCGGAACTGGAAGGTAAGATCGATGCCCGCGTCATCTGTGGTGACGGCACTTCGGTGAACGTGCTGCTCGAGGCAGGTGCCGCCGAAGCCGAACTGGTGATGGCGGTGACCAGCGACAACAACGTCAACCTGGTCGCCGGCTCGGTGGCTAAGGCGCTCGGTGCGCAGACGGCGATCTGCAGGGTGCACCCAAATCTGCAACGCGAAGAGTGGCTACTGGATCTGCGTAAGCACTTCGGCATCGACTACATTTTCAGTTCCGAACTCCTCGCGGCCGTCGAGTTGTCGAAATTTGTGCGCAACCCCGAGTCGCTGATCGTCGAGGAAATTGCTCGTGGTCATATCGAATTGCAGCAGGTAAAAATTTCCTCCGCCAGCGAGAGCGTTGGCAAGACCCTGCGCGAGATGGAATTCCCGCCGCGTGTGCGGGTTGGCGCCATCCTTCGCGGCGAGGCGCAGATCGTGCCGACGGCTGAAGAAATTCTCGAATCCGGCGACGTTGTTACGCTCTTCGGTGAACCAAAACGGCTGCACGATATGGTCGTCCGCTTACGGCGTGACGAAGGCAAAGAGGAGCCTCAGCGAGTGGTAATTTTCGGTGGTGGGGAATACGGATTTGCTCTCGCGCAAACTCTCGAGGCGTGGAACTGCCGGGTGCGTATCTTCGACGCCGATCCGCGACGCTGTGCCGAACTGACCGACCTACTTGCCAACACCACCGTTCTCAATGCCGATGCCACCTCGCTCGCAGAGCTTCAGGAAGAAAATATCGGGAAGGTGGATTTTTTCATCGCTGCCACCGGCGGTGATGAGGACAACGTCATGACCTGCCTGCAGGCGCACAGCCTCGGCGCGCGCCACTGCCTGACGCTCATTCACCGCGCGGATTATGCCGATGCGATTATGTCGTTCGGCAAACCGCTCGGCATCATGGCGGCTGTCAGTCCGCGTGAAGCGACCTGGCGCGACCTGACTCGCTTTGTCACGTCGGACCGCTATCACATGGTCAAAGAACTCGAAGCCGGAAAATTGATCGAATCAGCAGTTGGCGCAAATTCGCAAGTCGCCGGCAAGATGGTGCGCGACATCAAGTGGCCAAAAGGCTGCGTGTTGGTCGCCCTGTTGCACGGCATCCGCGCCGTCGTTCCCGCCGCCGACGATGTCATCGAAGCCGGCGACAATCTTTACGCCGTGGTCTCGCCCAAGGCCTTGAAGAAATTCGTGAAGCTGGTCAGTTAGCGACGATATTCACCAGTCTACCCGGCACGACGATGACTTTGCGGACGGTCAGGCCGTCGGTGTGTTCGGTGACTTTTGCGCAGGCCAAGGCCTGAGCTTCGATGTCTTCCTTGGCGGCGTCCTTGGACACGGTGATGATATCGCGCTTCTTGCCGTTGACCTGGATGACCATCTCAATCTCGTCTTCGACCAAATACGCTTCGTCCCACGCCGGCCAGGCGCGGTTGGCCAGTTCGCTGCCGTCAACCGAGTCGTGAGCAGCGGCAAGGCGAGCATTAAGCTCCTCGGCGATGTGTGGTGCGAACGGACTGAGCACTTCGAGCAAGGTGACCACGGCCGAAACCGGCAACGCCTCCACCTTATTGAACTCGTTGGTGCAGACCATCATTTGCGAAATTGCCGTGTTGAAACTCAACGACGCAATGTCTTCGCTGACCTTCTTGATGGTCTGATGCAAAACCTTCTTAGTGGCTTTGTCAGGGTCACCATCAGTCAGATTACCGCGCATCGTCCACGTGCCTTCCTGGTCGATCTCCATGACCAGTCGCCATATACGGGCGAGAAAGCGGTGCACGCCTTCGACGCCATTCATCGACCACGGCTTCACCTGTTCGAGCGGGCCCATGAACATTTCGTAGAGACGCAACGAGTCGGCGCCGTAAAGGTCGACGACGTCATCGGGGTTTACAACGTTGCCGCGCGACTTGGACATTTTTTGTCCGTCTTCACCCATGATCAGTCCCTGGTTGACCAGTTTCTGAAACGGTTCGGGCGTCGAGACGTGACCGAGGTCATGCAAAACCTTGTGCCAGAAGCGGGCGTAAAGCAGATGCAGCACGGCGTGCTCGGTGCCGCCGATGTAGAGATCGACGCCGCCGGGTGTGCCGTTTTTGCCGAGCCAGTATTCTTCAGCTTCGCGGCTGATGAAGCGATCGCGGTTGGCTGCGTCACAGTAGCGCAAGTAGTACCAGCATGAGCCGGCCCACTGTGGCATGGTGTTGGTTTCGCGCGTCACACCATCGCCGACATCGACCCAGTCCTTGGCTTTCGACAAGATCGGATCGGGAGTGCCGCTCGGTTTGTAGTCTTTCAATTCCGGCGCAAGCAGCGGCAGTTCGCTGTCGTCGATGGCGAAATGGTTGCCGTCTTTCCACACGATCGGAAACGGCTCGCCCCAGTAGCGCTGCCGCGAGAACAGCCAGTCGCGCAGTTTGTAAACGACAGTGCTTTTGCCGAGCTTTTCGTCATCCAGCCAGGCGCTGATTTTCTGCTTTGCTTCGGCGGTGGTCAGACCGTCGAGAAAGCCGGAATTGATCGCCGTGCCTTCGCCGGTAAAACATTTCTCTTCATTGCCTTCTGGGGCCTGCACCACTTCAATGATAGTAATGCCGAACCGCTTGGCAAACTCGTTGTCGCGCTCGTCGTGCGCAGGCACGGCCATGATCGCTCCGGTGCCGTAACTCATCATCACGTAGTCGGCGATCCACACTGGGATCTCCTCGCCATTGACCGGGTTGATGGCGGTGCCGCCGGTGGCGACGCCGGTTTTTTCCTTGGCCAGTTCGGTGCGCTCGAGGTCGGATTTCGAGGCGCAAGCTTTGCGATACTCCTCGACCGCCGCGCTCTGCTCGGGCGTAGTGATTTCATCAACCAGCGGATGCTCGGGAGCGAGCACCATGTAGGTCGCGCCGAACAGGGTGTCGGGGCGCGTGGTGAACACGGTGACCTTGTGCTCGCCGATTTTAAAATCGACCTCGGCACCTTCGCTTCGACCGATCCAGTTCTGCTGCAAAAGTTTAATGCCTTCCGGCCAATCGAGACCGTCCAGCTCGTTGATTAGACGTTCGGCGTAGGCGGTGATGCGCAACATCCACTGCTTGAGCGGACGGCGTTCGACGGTATTGCCCTTCTTGCGCCACTCCTCGACTTCCTCGTTGGCGAGCACGGTACCGAGTTCGGGGCACCAGTTCACTGGAGCCTCGGCGACGTAGGCCAGGCGACGATTGTCGATTTCCTCGCGGCTCAGTCCCTGCGCTTCGAGTTCGGCGATCGGCTTGGCCTTCTGTCCGGCTTCGTCGAAGTACGAATTGTAGAGCTGCAGAAAAATCCACTGCGTCCAGCGCACGTAGCCCGGGTCGGTGGTGTTGACCTCGCGCTCCCAGTCGTAGGCAAAACCGAGCCGCTTCAGCTGACGGCGAAAGTTGTCGGTGTTCTTCGCAGTGTTGATTGCCGGATGTTCACCGGTCTTGCGCGCATGCTCTTCGGCGGGCAATCCGAAGGCATCCCAGCCCATCGGATGCAGAACGTTGAAACCGGCCATGCGTTTCTGCCGAGTGACGATATCAGTCGCTGTGTAGCCTTCGGGATGGCCGACGTGCAGGCCGGAACCACTCGGATAGGGGAACATATCGAGGGCGAAAAATTTCGGCTTATCGGCGTCGAAGTTCGCGTCGCCGGGATTCGGGACGGAGAAAGTCTTATCCGACTCCCAACGGTTTTGCCATTGGGGTTCGAAATCATCGAAGGGAAACTGCTTGCGTCGCTGCTCGGCCATATCAAAGTCGGGTGATTGGGATCGGGGAAGCTACCGGCGATCCCACTATTCGCAAGCCACCAGCAGATCATGTCCACTCTCGTCATCGCCACTCACAATCGTCACAAGACCGAAGAAATCGCCGCAGTGCTTACCGATTTTTTCGATCACTTTACCGATCTCGCTACGCTGGCCGAGCAGCAGGGAAGCGACTCAGCGCCCGAGCCGGAGGAAGACGCTGATACCTTCGAGGGCAACGCACGCATCAAGGCGCTGGCAGCGGCGAGCGCGCCTGCGATCGGCAGTCTGGGGGGCGATGTGTGGATACTGGCGGATGATTCGGGCATCGAAGCGGATGCGCTGGGCGGTCGTCCGGGGGTGTTTTCGGCGCGCTTCGCAGGCCAAAATGCGACTGATGCCGATAACCGGGTCCACCTTTTAAAAGAACTCGCGGATGCTGGCGCGCAGTCAGCGCAGCAGCGCTCAGGACGCTTCCGCTGCGTGCTGGTGCTGATCCGCGACGGTGAGGAGGCGGGGATTTTCGACGGTGCGGTGGAGGGCACGATCACGGACGGTGAGCGCGGCGAAGGTGGCTTTGGCTACGATCCGTTGTTCATCCCGGAGGGTTACGATCAAACCTTTGGTGAGTTGCCGGCGAAGACTAAGCGGACGCTGAGTCATCGCGGTGAGGCGCTGGCGAAGCTGAGCGCGTGGCTGAAGACCCGGCGCTGAGGGGTATGGCGGATCGCTAGTCCTTCCGCTTTTTACTCGAACTTGAACTCGACGATTTGGACTTCGAGTTTGAGCTGCTGCTGCCTTTTTTCTCACCGTGCTCATTTTTGAGATTGAGTTTGCTGGTGTCGTAGCCGCGCGACTTGTACCAATCATTTGAGTGGTAGCCGGTGGGTTTGGTCTGGCCGGGACGCAGGCCGCTACTGCTCGTGACCTTATACGTGTCGTGCGCGTGAGGATGCTCGGCTTTGTGGTCGTCGTGGCTGCTTGAACTTGAGCGGCGTGATGAGGATGTCGAAAAGGGGCTGGAACGGTGATCGTCATGGCCGTGGCCAGCGTGTGAACTTGAGCGGCTGCTGCAGCGGCACGGGTTGTAGCCGCAAACGTTGCAGACCGAGCGGGATCCGTAGCCGTAGCCACGCCCATAACCCCGGTCGGAGTAGCCACCACCACCGCCTCCGAAAAAGCCGATAGAAGAGCTTCGAGCTACTGTAGGCACTGCGGAGCGCTGGCCGATGCCGTCGCCGGTAGCGGCACCAAATGGGCCGCCGCTGTCAAAAGGCATCGAACCCGGCAGGCACGACACGGTCATGGTTAGCGCGGTCGCGGCGAGCATGACGCGGCAGAGTGAGGGAATGGAAAAGGTGATCATCGGAAGTTCAAAAGTGGGGGTTTCACATTGAAAGAAGCACATAACGCCCCCTACTGCCAACTGCGAAGCGCGGATCAGTATTACTCACTCCATGCGCACTTTCGCCGAGAACAACATCAGCAGGGCGAGCAGCAGGACGGCGAGGCAGGCAGTGACGCCGATGCGGAACGCTCCGCGGCGACCTTGCTTGTAGAGGTCTTGCGTTTTCTCCATCAGTTCGTCGCCGGACGTGCCGGTGATGCGCCACCACGGAACCATAATGGTTGCGAGGATACGCGACGGGCCGTCATTGAAAAATCGCCGTGCGCCATCGGCAATACCACCGACGAAAAACTTACCGGCGATCACGTTGAAGCCATTCAGGCTGCGGTCCACGGCGCGTTCGAACAGTGGTCCACCTTTGCGGTAGAGCCAATCGGTATCGAGCGAGATGGTCGGGGTGCGCTTGAGCATTTTCAGGAACAGGAAGAACACCAGCGCGGACAGCATGAGCAACTGCATCTGGGTGATGACGTGCGGCACCGTCCAGGCGTTGTAGTCGACGGCGTAAGGCAGGATGTCGTAGAGCGGCTGCGGAAAAACGCCGAGGGCGATACACAGGAAGGCGAGGAAGCCCATGGCGAAGAGCATCGACTTCGGCGCTTCTTTGGGCCGCAAGCCGCGGTCGACGTTGAAGAATACGAAGTAGGGGAACTTGATGCCGGCGTGCAGGAAGACACCGGCGCTGGCGACTTCGAGCACCAGCCATGGCCAGAACAGGCCTTCGTGTTCGGCGGCGTGCAGGATGATGGTTTTGCTGGTGAAGCCGCTGGTCAAGGGTACGGCGGAAATTGCCAGGGCGCCGATGGTGCCGAACACCAGGGTCCACGGCATGGTTTTGTAGAGACCACCGAGCTCGGTGCATTTGCTTTTGCCGACGCGATAGAGCACGGCACCGGCGGACATCCACAGCAGGGATTTGTAAATGATGTGGCAGAATGCGTGCGCCGTAGCGCCACTGATCGCGTCGTGCGTGCCGATGCCGGCGGCGCAAACCATGAAGCCGACCTGATTGATAATCGAGTAGGCGAGGATGCGCCGCATGTCGTTTTCGAGCAGGGCGTAAATGATGCCGTAAACGGCCATGATGCAGCCGATCCAGATCAGCGGTTCCCATCCGGCGAAGCCGCGCAGCAAAACGTAAACTGCGGTCTTGGTGGTGTAGGCGCTGAGGATCAGTCCGCCGGTGACACTGGCTTCGGGGTAGGCATCGGACAGCCACGCGGACAACGGCGGAGCGGCGGCGTTGACCAGCACGCCGAGCAGGATCAGCCAGGTGCCGGGGCTTTGTGCAGTGAGAAAATCGAAGCCGTTGAAGGCGATCGATCCGGTCGATTGAATGGTCAGTACCAGGCCGGCGAGAAACAACAGTCCGCCGAACAAGTGAATCATGACGTAGCGGTAGGCGGCGCCTTTGGCGCGCTCGGTGTTGCGAGCGAGAATGATGAAGGTCGAGCTGACCGCCATGATTTCCCAGAACACGTAGAGGGTGATTAAGTCACCGGCGAAAACCGCACCGAGGCCGCTACCGATGTAGATCAGCGCGGCCATGTGCTGGGTGCTCTTCTTGACGTAAAAGGCGAACACGAAGGCGGCGGCGGCATTGAGCGTGAAGATGTAGCCGAAGGCCTTCGACAGGCGGTCGATGCGCAGGAAGCTCATTTCGCCGTCGAGCCAGGGAAAGGCTTTCAACGTCCAGCTGACGAGCTGTTTGCCCTCGGCCGGGGACGGCATGGCGAGGATGCTGAGGAAGGCGGCGATCGGCAGAACGATCACCCAGGCGCTGCGCCAGTTGCCACGGAACAGCGGCACCAGCAGGGCACCGATCAGCAGAATCAGAGCGGGATGGAAATCAGCGAAGGGATTCATCGATGTCCTCCGGTAGAGTTGTTTCCTCGTCGTCGCCGTAATAGTCTTCGGTCTTTTTCAAAACAAAACCGAGCCCCTTGGCGGCGAGAATCATCAGCGCGCAGCCGACGAATCCAAGTAAGGGATAAAAAAACCACCAGCCATCGAAGGTGGGCACGTGGTGGGCGGTAGCGTTGACGGCGTCGGCGGCGTGTTCGGCATCGCCGTGAATGGCGGCCTCACCGTGTTTTTCGAAATGGCTGTGCCGTTTGTGGGCGAGGATCAGCGGGATCTCGAGCAGAACGGTGACGATGCAGGCGCCCCACAGCAGCTTCCAGAGAAAGCGACGCGACTTCGGGCGATCGAACCAGTCGAACTCCTTCTTTTCATCCTTGGTGGTGTCGGAAGTCATGAAAGGGGATTACTTCGGGAACAGAGGATCGACAAAGGTAGCGACCAGCTCGCGCAAAAAACCGCTGCCGAAGAACAGGAAGACGGAAAGGAACGCGGTCAGCGCCAGCGGCACGACGCACATCAGGGGAGCTTCGCGCACCGCAGACCACGAGAACTTGGGGGCGGTTTCGCCGTCGGGAAGTTGGTCGTTTTTCGGGAAAAAGGCGCGAAACACGATCGGCAGGAAATACGCGGCGTTAAGAATGGTGCTGACCAGGAATACCACCAGCAGGACTTTTTCGCCGGCTTCGGCGGTGCCCATGACGAGGTGAAATTTGCTGATCAAGCCAAATGTCGGCGGTAGACCGATGACGCTCAGCGAACCGAGGAAGAACGCGCCGAAAGTGAACGGCATGGTTTTGCCGAGCCCGGACATCTGACTGATGTATTTTTTGCCGGTGGCGACGAAGATCGCGCCGGCGCAATAGAACAGAGTGATCTTGCCGACGGCGTGGGCGGCGATGTGCAACATGCTACCGCTGACCGATAGCTTGGTGGCGAGTGCCGCACCGAGAATGATGTATGAAAGCTGGCCGATGGTCGAAAAGGCGAGGCGTCGTTTCAGGTTGTCCTGGGTCAGGGCGATCAGCGACGAGACGATGACGGTGAATGCGGCCACCCAGGCGAGTGTGATGCCGATGTCGAGGCCGCCTTCGCCACGACCGAGCAGATCGACGCCGAACACGCCGGTGACCACGCGCAGCACGCAGAAGACACCGACTTTGACCACGGCGACGGCGTGCAGCAGGGCTGAGACCGGCGTCGGTGCGACCATCGCGCCGGGCAGCCAGGAGTGAAAGGGCATCATGCCGGCCTTGGAAAATCCGAACGCGAACAGGAGCAACAAAACGACGCCGCCGGTCGGGCCGAGGTCGGCACTGAGGAAACCGCCGTCGGAGAAATTCATGCCGTCAGCGCCGCCGCCAGCGACGTAGCACCAAATCAGCGCGGGCAATGCAAAGGCCACCGAGGTGCCGAGCAAGTGGCTGAGATAGGTGCGGCCACCGCTGCGGGCTTCCTTGTCCTGGTGATGCGTGACCAGCGGAAAAGTCGCCAGCGAAAGCATTTCGTAGAACAGATACATCGTCAGCAGATTGCCGGCGAAGGCGACACCGATCGTGGCTGACAGCGACACGGCGAAGAACGCGAAGAAACGGGTTTGCGAGTGTTCCTTGAGTCCGCGCATGTAGCCGAAGCCGTAGAACGAAGTCGGGATCCACAGAAACGAAGCGACCAACGCAAACAGCATGCCCAATCCATCGATGCGAAACTCCAGCGGTACGTTAGGGACCAGATCGAACAGGTGACAGGTGATGATTTTGCCGGCGCTGACGTCGCCCAGCATCGACACCACCAGGCAGAGCATGACAATGCCGGCGGCGATGGTGCTGCCGTCGCGCAACATCGTTTCGCGGCGGAATATAAGGATCGGCAGCACCGCCAGGAGCGGCGTCAAAAAAGCGAGCAGAGGCACCCAGCTGTGGACTTCGTTTTCCATGGTCAGGTCACTTACTTCGGCGCGGCGTGTCCACTCATCGTTCCGGCGGGGATTTCGATGCTGCCTGCCGGAATGGTTAATTGAATGATGTCGATGATTTTGCCGTTGAACACGCCGAGTAAAATGATGATCGCCGCCGTTGCGACCAGCGGGATCAGGGTGGCCGGACGCGCTTCGTCAATCTTCACCGGTTCGGCGTGATCATTGCCGTGATCATCCGAGTGGCCGTGACCTTCGGCGGGTTTGCTGCCGAACAAGGCGACTTCGAAGATGCGGAAAAACAGCACAGCATTGACGAGGCTGGAGAACAGCAGCGCAACGACGTATTCCCAATGGCCGGAAGCGATGCCGCCCTGAATGAGGTACCATTTGCTGAAAAATCCGCAGGTCGGCGGGATACCGATCATCGCCAGAGCGCCGACCGCGAAGGCGGCCATGGTGACCGGCATTTTACTGAACATGCCGCCGAGCTCATCGATGTAGTGACTGCCAAGGCGGCGGAAAAATATGCCGGCCGCGAGGAACAAGCACAGCGTCATGAAGGCGTCGCTGATGATGTGATACACCGAACCGACCAGACCGTTGTGATCGGCCAGCCAGACGCCGCCGACCATGTAACCGACCTCGGCGACGATCAGGTAGCAGAGCATTTTTTTAAGTTTCTTCTGCGCCAGCGCGAGCACTGATCCGGCGACTATCGCGATTGTGGCCAGGGCGACGATGAGTCGGCTCCAGCCGAGTTGCTCGAACACATACTCGCTGCCGAATACGGTCAGCATGATGCGGATCATCACGTAGATCGACACCTTGGTCATCAGTGGTGCGAGGATCGCGCTGGTGGTCGAGGGCGCGAAAGTGTAGGCATTTGGCAGCCAGCCGTAGAGTGGAAAAAATGCCATCTTGATCCACACACCGATGGTGATCAGCACGAACGCGACCAGAATCGATGGCGAGTCGGACAGCCCCTCGGTGATGATAGTGGCGTGAATGTCGCTCATGTCGAGCGTGCCGGTGGCGATGTAAAGGTAGCCGACACCGAGCAGATAAAACGACGCGCCGATCGTGCCCATGATGATGTAATTAAACGCGGCGTAAGTGCCGCGCTTCGAGCTGCCCATGGCGATCAGTCCGTAGCTGGTCAGGGATGCAATCTCGATCAGGACGAAGAGGTTAAAGGCGTCGGCGGTGACGGTCATGCCCATCAGGCCGGTGCACAGCAGCAGGTAGAGCGTGTAAAAATTTGCCACTCGTCCGGGGGTGTCCTCGGGCACCCGTTGGCAGGAGTAAATCGCCGTGAGCAGACCAACGGCGGCAACGGTCACCAGCACGAGACCGTTCAGGGTATCGATACGCAGCTCGATGCCAATGCCCGAGATCTGATCCCAGCCGCCGAGGAAATAAGAAATCGGCCCCTCGGCGACGACATGCAACAGCAGCACTACAGCACTGGCCAGCGACGCGGTTAAGGCCGCGACGGTAAGCGGAAAACCGACCCGCTCGTCGGCGGAACCGGCGAGGGCATTGATCAGTGCCGCGAACAGGGGCACCAACAGCACGATGACGGGGAGATGCTCAGCCATGGTCGGACGGCAGTTCTTTGATTGCGGCAAGGATTTCGCTCTCTTCCAGCGTGCCGTAATCTTTATAGAGCAATTGCGAGACCGCCAGCGCGACACCCAGAATGGCGACGCCGACGACGATGGCGGTCAGCATGAGAACGTGCGGCAGGGGATTGGCGTACTTCGTGGGATCGATGGCGTGCGGCTCGTGGTGAGCCGCCGCGGCCCCTTTTTTCTCGCCACCGTGATCCGCGTGCTCCGCTTCCTCTTGATGATGGTGAATGATCGGGATGCTGACCTCGTCGGTCGTGCCCTTCACGGACAGCGATACGTAGAACAGGATAATCGCTGTTTGAAAAATCGACATACCGATCAATTTCTTGATCAGATTATTTTTCGAGATCATCGCATACAGGCCGATCATCATCAGCGTCACATAAATCCAATAATTGAAATTGGCGACGATGGTCTGTTGCAGAAATTCTTGCATTGCTTCAGGTAGCCAAAAAATCAGAGCCCGTTTTTGAGTTCGCCGGCGGTGGAAAGGTTGGCGTAGATGGCGAACATGATCGCCGAAACTGTGAATGCGACGCCGACCTCGACGCCGAGCATACTATGAGAACGGGCCATCGCCGCGTCGGTGGCCGGCAGGATCTGACTGAGGATGCCGTAGTCGAGAAAGTTAGCGCCGAGCAGCAGGCTCATCACGCCGATGCCGGCGTAGATCAAAACGCCGACGCTGGCCAGCATCAGATAGCGCTTTTCGGAAAGGCGCTGCAGCGCGGCGTCGAGATTGCGGGAGATCGCAAGCAGGATAAAGCTCGCGCCGAGAATGACGCCGCCTTGGAAGCCGCCGCCCGGGCTGTGATGCCCGTGAGCGATGACGTAGAGTGCGAACAGCTGGATGATAGGGATGAGCAATTTGCAGGTTCCGCTGACGATCAGCTCCGATCCGTCGAAAGTGCGCTTGCGACGCGGCACAGCGGGCGGCAGAGCGCCACTGCCCGTGCTGCCGCCAGGCGTCATGCGCAGAATGGCCATGATGGCGATGCCGGCAGTGAAAATGACTACCGTTTCGAACATGGTGTCATAACCTCGATAGTCGGCCAGCACTGCCGTAACCACATTGGGCACGTGGCTATTCTCTTCGGTCTTCTCCAGGAAGTAGTTGGACACCTTGCCGCCGTTGGCGGGCGAATCCGGAACGGCGAAGTCGGGGAAATCCCGAGCCGCGTAAATCAGCAAACACCAAGTTACGCTGACGGCGAGTAGAGCGAAAAATTTCATGACCGTTTTCTATTCAGTCCGAAGAATTTCGTGAGGTGTTAAAAACGGTGGCGATGAGGAATACCGCACTGACTCCCGCGCCGACGGAGGCTTCCGTGAAGGCGACATCGACGGCACCCATTTCCGCCCAGAGCAGGCAGATTAAAAAACTGTAGACGCCAAAAATCATGGTCGCGCTGAGCAGGTCACGAACGCGGAGAGAGACGATGGCAGTGACCACCAGCAAAATCAGTAGGATGATGTCGAACGATGGGATCATGCCTCGACGTCACCCTCCCTATCGCTGTCTCGGTCGTTGTTTTCGTCGGCGAGATCGGCCAGTGCGTTGCCGCCGCTGCCGATCTTGGGCACGCAGCCGTCTTCGTAGCCGGCGTTCATCAATGCATGGGTGCTGGTCGGACTGGTGATCATGATGAAGGCGCAAATGGCCAGCAATTTAAGTGCCACCAACCAGTGCGATCGATCCCAATCGCCGGCGTCGAGTTGGTAGAGCGCGAAGCCGAGCACCACCAGCAGGCTCGACAGTGTGTCGCCTTTGCCTGCGGCATGCATGCGCGTGTAGAAGTCGGGAAAGCGAACCATGCCGACCACCGCACCAAGGAAAAACAGCAGCCCGAGAACGATCAGGGCGATGGCGATGGCGGCGATCATTTATCGCTGCCTCCAGTCGTTTTTGCCGTGATGTCGACCGTGGCGGCAGGATCAAGGCTGCTTCCGGACGGTTCGGTTTTTGCGAAGTAGCGTGCAGCCGCCAAGCTGCCGATGAAGTTTAGCAGCGCGTAGGCCAGAGCGAAGTCGACGAACATCTCCACGCTGTGAAACAAGGTGCCGATGACCACCAACAGCACCGCCGTCTTAGTGCCGATGATGTTGGTCGCGACGATGCGATCGATCGCCGTTGGACCGGCGACCATGCGGTAGAAAACCGGAATCATCAGTAGCATCAGCACGATACCTGTAGCTCGAAAAAAGTCGTCCATCGCTCTTGGTCGTCAGGCTTCCGCGCCGGCGTCCTCCGGTTCGCTGTTCTTCGGGGAATCTTCGTAGGCTGCGCGCGCTTCGACTTCATCCTCAAAAATCCAAGCGATGAACTGTTCCATGCGACCGTCGAGTCCGTCGGTGCTGAGTTTACTGATCGAGTGAACGTAAAACTCGTCGCCGAGAATTTTTACCGTGATAGTGCCCGGCGTGAGCGTGATCGAATTGGCCAGTAGATAGCGGGCGAAGTCGGATTTCAGGGCGGTGCGAAATTTGACGATCGCCGGATCGACATCCTTCATGCCGCCGGGCAGCAATGACAGGCGCAGCAGGTGAAAGTTGGCCAGTACTATCTGCCAGAGCAGCCACGCGAGGTAAATCGCCAGCTTAATGCCCTCAGCGAGGCGGGTGCCGATGCCTGTGCTCCGCTTGGCAAAAAGCAGGTCCGCCGAAATCGCTGTGACGAAAGCCGACGACAACACACCGAGTGTCAGGTGCATGGCGTCGAATTGACCAGAGAACACCACCCAGGTCGACATCAACAGCAGAAATATGAACACGCGATAAGCCATCGGCAGAATCCCGCGAATCAAGGAGGTGCGGGGGGACTTTATCGTTTAAAAGACAGTGCTGACCCTGTCAAACAAAGTCGCTCCGCAAGATTGTCAGTTTAGGACAAGCGAGCATCAAAACTAAGCAGAATCGGAGTGTCGAAGAGTGCTTCAGTTCTCCGCTTGCTCCGGGAAAATGAACTTTGCCGCCTGCTCAACGTCTTTGTCGCCGCGTCCGGAAAGGTTGCAAATGATGATCTGATCGGGGCTCATGGTGGGCGCAATCTTGATCACTTCAGCAAGCGCGTGCGAACTTTCCAGCGCCGGAATGATGCCCTCGATACGGCTCAGTTCCTGAAACGCCTCAAGCGCTTCGTCGTCAGTGGCGTAGTTGTATTCGACGCGGCCCAGCTCCTTTAAATACGCGTGCTCCGGGCCGACAGCTGCATAGTCAAGACCGGCTGAAATCGAGTGAGTCAGCTGAATTTGCCCGTCGTCGTCAGCCAGTAACCAGGTCTTGGTGCCCTGCAGCACGCCGAGTTTTCCGCCTTGGAATCGGGCGGCATGTTCGCCATTTTTGATGCCGCGACCGCCGGCCTCGACGCCGGTCATTTTTACCGACTCATCGCCGAGGAATGGGTGGAACAGACCGATCGAGTTGCTGCCGCCGCCGACGCAAGCGATCAGCAGGTCAGGCAAACGGTCTTCGCGTTCAAGAATCTGCCGCCGCGCTTCGAGACCGATGACACGGTGGAAGTCCCGGACCATCATCGGATAAGGGTGTGAGCCGAGAGCGCTGCCGAGGATGTAGTGCGTGTCACCGACGTTGGTGACCCAGTCGCGCATCGCTTCGTTGACCGCCTCCTTGAGCGTCGCTTGGCCAGCGTGCACAGCACGCACTTCGGCACCGAGCAGGCGCATGCGGGTGACGTTCAGTGCCTGGCGCTTCATGTCGACTGCGCCCATGTAGATAACGCAATCCATTCCTGCGCGCGCGGCGACGGTAGCGGTGGCGACACCGTGTTGACCGGCACCTGTCTCGGCGATGATACGTGTTTTGCCAAGCCGGCGGGCGAGCAGAATCTGGCCCATGGCGTTGTTGATCTTGTGCGCGCCGGTGTGCAGAAGGTCCTCGCGTTTCAGGTAGACTTTGGCGCCGCCAAGCTTTTCTGACCAGCGTTGGGCAAAGTAGAGCGGGGTCGGGCGTCCGACGTATTCGGAGAGGAGCTGATCGAGCTCGGCCTGAAACGCTGGGTCTGCTTTGGCGCGCTCATATTCCTGCGTTAACTCGCTGAGAGCGGCCATCAAAGTTTCCGGAACAAACATGCCGCCGTACGATCCAAAGTGGCCGCCGGCATCGGGGACTGATGCGGTGCTGGTCGACGGAGCGGGTGTGGGCTCGGGCGGATTTTGGATTTCGCTGGTGCTCATGGCAGGTAGCTGGGCGATCGATCGGGACTGCCGACCGAAGGGGCGCCAACGTAGCGCACGGTGATCAATTTCGCTAATCGAGATCGTCAGATCTGGTGGGCAATTAGTTCCGTTGAGGTTTCACCGCGTGCTGAAGGTCCCGCAGGGTCGCCAAATCTCCCCACTCGGCACCACGCATCTCGCGCGCTCCCGACTTACGCTTGGGTCCAAAGCGGTCGCGATTTTTGTCGAAGATCCCTTCGACGAACTCCTGACTGCCGAATACCGCTCCATCGCAAAAGTAGCGCACCCGCTGGCGAAGCACTTGCGGCACCGACAACCTTCCAGCATCGAC
>JBBKXR010000250.1:0-4701 GCA_037969585.1 Verrucomicrobiales bacterium | reverse complement strand
TTTGGGGGTAGTGGTGGGGCTTTTTCGGGTTGGGGGTTATCGGGTTGGGTTCATTTTTTCGTGCGCAGGAATTTGCGAGGGTGAGCCGGTGGCTCTCCCTGCCTCGTGTCGGTTCGTTTCGTCCAGACTCAGCTTTTGCTGGTTTTCGACTTGGCAGAACTCGAGCTGGAGCGTCGCGCGGTGAGGGATCGTGCGTGAGCGATCACTTCTGCAAATGTCGTTTCGCCGATGCCGCGGACGAGAACGATTTCGTCGATGCTACTGAACGGCCGGGCTTTCTCGATGGCGTTCGCGCGGGTCGTCGAGATACCTTTGATCGAAGCTAGCTGCTCAGTGTCGCCCTCATTGAGCAAAACCAACATTTTCGATTTTTGTGTGGTGGTCAGGTCGGCAATTTTCTCCTTCGCCTGACGTTGTTCCTTCGACTGCTTTTCGAGTTCGCTGGATTGCTTCTTTGAGGAGGCTTGGCTGGAGTGGCCTGTGCTCGGGCTGGCTTTGCTTTTTGAAGAAGTGCGCGGTGTTGATCTGGTAGCGGCAACCTTATTCTTCTCTTCCTTTTTGACTGGAGCGATGGTTTTTGCTTTTGTGGATGAAGGCAGGGAATCCGAGGCGGCGGCCAGCGGAGACGTTCGACTGGCGGATGCTTCGTCGACCGAGAGAATGGCGACAGGGATCAGTGCGATCAAGGTGATCGCGCCGAGGACGATGATTTTACGTTTCATGTTCATTTTAGGGTTCGTGTGTGGGGTTGTTGGGATTTCGCGTTCGATAGTATTGTTGCGAACACTGTTCAGGAGAACACGTTTTAAAAAATCATGCAAGATATTTTGCAAATTTATTTTCGAGAGCTGGAAAAATGGGGTCACTTTTCGCGGGTAGAGCCGGTTAGGGCCCGTCGGTAATCGCTGGCTGCGAACTCTCGGGCTTTGACTGTGTGCAGACGCTTTTTCCAGATGTCGCCTGGACCTCAGACAGGGCTGACCCACCAGTTGCTGTCTGCGCTGCTGTCTGGTTTTGTAACCAGTGATCGTTTGCCTGCCCAGTCCGGCACCGGTCCGATCCAAGTCAAGATTCGCCACTACTCACCGCAAGCGATCGAGACCGAGGAAGCCAATCGGCAGCTCAGTCATTCCCGCACTGGCGAGGTCGGCGAGGGCTTCGCCGATGACGCTGGCAAATTTGAAGCCGTGGCCGCTGAAGCCACAGCCAAAGCTGACTTGTGGATGATCGGGATGGCGATCGATAATAAAATGACCGTCGGGACTGTTGGTGTAGAGGCAGACGCTGGCGTCACTGAGTGGTCCTGCAGCTGCGGGGAGGTAACGTTGAGCGATTTCGAGCAGCGCATCGGTTTCAGCATTGGCGACCCTGCGATCGACTTGTTGGGCGGTAGTTGGTGAACCGGGTTCGTGGCGAGCAATTTTTACACTCCTGCCATCGGGGCTGAGCGGAAAGCCGTAGTGGCCGTAAGGCGGATGAGTCTCGATAAACCAGCACGGAAAATTCGACTGCGTGGCGCAAAACGGCAGGGGATCGGTAGGCTGAAACCAGGCCTGCACCTGTCGGGTTACCCGAAGGTCGATGTTCAGATCGGCAAGCAGGCTGGCGGTCCACGCGCCGGCGCTGAGGATCAGGTGATCGGCATGGTAGGTGCCGTGGTCCGTTTTGACGGCAACGCTGTCGGCACGCTCGCCGTGGGACACCGTTCGCCAGTTGAGGACCGCTTCGTTGTCGCGCAGCTCGGCGCCCTGGGCTCGAGCCGCCTCAAGATGGCTGGCGACCGCTGTCTCGGGAATCAGGTAACCCGCTTCCGTCTCGAAAAATCCGACCATATCGGGCGGCGTTTGAAATATCGGAAAGCGTGCACCGAGCGCCTCGCGGTCGAGCATTTCAAAATCCAGCTGGTGTTGTCGCGCCGCAACCAGCGAGCCGGCGACGATGATGCCATCGGGCGGACCGAGGTAGAGCCCACCGGTGCGATACAGGCTCTGCTGCCCCGACACTTCGCCGAGCTCGTCCCAATTGTGATAGGCGCGGCGAATCAGCGGCACGTAGTCGGGATGCTCGAAATACGCTTGCCGAATCATCCGCGCACGCCCGTGGTGAGCCCCGAACTCGTGAACCAGCGCATGTCTCTCCAGCCCGAGCACGCGCAGTCCGCGTCGGGCCAGATGCCAGCAGGCTGCCGAGCCCATGGAACCGAGGCCGACGACGATCACATCGTAGCAATTACGCTGGGGAGACGGTGAAATTTGAGGCATGAAACGAGGCTGAATTGGCCTTAGAATGGGGAGCTACGCAAGAGTACGCCAGAATGAAATATTTTTGGTTGCACGCCGCACTTCGCGCACCTAATGTCCCGCCCTGTCAGTGGCATACCTCGTGTGTGTTGCGGACGGAGGTGTGGAGCGGTAGCTCAGTTGGTTAGAGCGCCGGCCTGTCACGCCGGAGGTCGCGGGTTCGAGTCCCGTCCGTTCCGCCACCCTCCTTTCCCGCAAACGCCCCGAAGTTGCCATTGATTGACCCATTTTTACCTTTAGCTGCAGTCGCCATGAATCTGATCGAAAAAATCGAAGCCGAACAAATGAAACAGGACGTTCCCGAGTTCGGCCCGGGCGATACTGTTAAGGTTCACTCGCGTGTTGTCGAAGGCGGCAAAGAGCGTATCCAGATTTTTCAGGGCATCGTTCTCGGACGTGCCGGCACTTCGATCAACCAGTCTTTGACGGTGCGCAAGATCTCTAACGGCGAAGGCGTCGAGCGTGTTTTTCAGGTGCACTCACCGAAGATCGCCAGAATCGAAGTCACCGCGCAGGGCAAAGTTCGACGCGCCAAGCTCAACTACCTGCGCAATCGCGTTGGCAAGCAGGCGACTGCCGTTAAGGCCAAGGCGAAAGCCTAAGGTCAATTGGCGTCGAATCGGGGTTGAGTTCAGGCTCAGCTCTGAGTCGAACGAGAGGCAGGCGCAAGTTCAACGCGAACGATTGCCCCTGCTATGTCTGCCAAATCTAAGCTTCTGCCGAATTTTCGGTACGAGCGGGAACTGCGTGCTGACGGCCACACGCTGATCGCCGGCATCGACGAAGCTGGACGCGGCCCCCTTGCCGGACCCGTCAGTGCCGCAGCGGTGATCCTGCCGGAAAAGTTTCGTCTGCCGGGTCTCAACGATTCAAAGAAGCTCACCGCCAGGAGTCGCGATCAGTTGTTCGAGGCACTCACCACCCGCGATGACATTTTCTGGGCCGTCGTGCTGGTCGATGCGGCTGAAATCGACGAGATCAACATCCTGCGCGCTACTCATGCCGCCATGGCTCGCGCATTCGCTGGACTGCCAGTCGAGGCGGACGCCGCGCTCATCGATGGATTGCCGGTAAAAGGCTTTCCCGCGGTGCAGCGAGCTCTGGTAAAAGGTGACAGCCTGAGCCTGTCGATCGCCGCCGCCAGCATTCTCGCTAAGGTGACCCGCGATCGACTGATGATCGAATTTAGTCGCGAATACCCGCAATACGGGTTTGAATCGCACAAAGGCTACGGAACTAAACAGCACCTGGCCGCCCTCCAAGAACATGGGCCTTGTCCGATACATCGTCGATCGTTTCGACCGATCACTGAGCTCGCCGATCAGTTTGGGCGGCCGTGATCAGTTTGAGGACGGCGAGTGGAAGGGCCACATCGGTCGACTCGGCGAAGTGCTGGCGGGCAAATACCTGCGTCGCCAGGGGATGAAGGTCTTGTACCGCAACTTTCGTGCCCCCAAGGGTGGTGAAGTCGACATCGTTTGTCGCGACGGCGAGGTGCTGGTTTTTGCCGAAGTCAAAACGCGCACCACACTCGACTACGGCCGACCGGCGTCAGCCGTCAATCGCGGCAAGCAACGACTGATCACCCGAGGTGCTCTCGGCTGGCTTCGCCTGCTCGATTTTCCCGAAGTGAATTTTCGCTTCGACATCGTCGAAGTGGTCTTGGTGGAGGGCGAACTGCCGGACATCAATCTGATCCGGAATGCGTTTCAATTGTCTGAGCCGTTTCGGTATTGAGGGGAGTTCTTAGTTTTTTGGTTTATCGAGCCGTTGCGAGTTTCTCAAATTTCTCCGCCGATACTCTCGGCTGAGAAACGAAAAGTTCTGAGCTTGCTGAATCGCCAGACATCGAACAGATTGTCGTCGGTTGTCGCCATAACATGTTATGGGCATAGCGGTGTAATTTTACTGTTCTGCTAAGAAATGAGAATTGCCTACTTAACCGCGTTAGCAATCGGAGCCCTAACTTTTACAGTCCGCGCTGAACCTGCGTTCGATCTCAAGCCTGGATTCTACTCTGACGAAGACCCTGAATCAGAACAATTGAGTGATCTTTGGCAAAAAGCGGATGTTCACATTGATCTCTCGGGGCACGCAGGAATCTCATTCGGGGATGAGGCTGATTTAACTTTGGAGGAACTCAAGGCTGCCCTGAAGAAGATCGAGAAGAAGGCGCTTGCACGAGTTTTACTTGAGAAGAACTATACTGACGAAACTCTTCACTTGGAGGTCGAGAAGCTTTTGCTCGAGGAGGGATTCAAGGGAATCCTGATCGTTAGAGCCCATTCTAGCTTGGATATTCTCGTGAAGTTCACGACAAAAGCCGAACAAGGCGGCGCTGACCGACCCGCTACCGCTCCGGAGTCGAAGTCTGAGGAACAAGAGAATCCTAAATCAGAAT
>JBBKXR010000249.1:0-17688 GCA_037969585.1 Verrucomicrobiales bacterium | reverse complement strand
CCCTGTTCCGCCCCATCCCTCGATGATCGACATGAAAATCGCTTCAATCTTCCCCAACCCCGCACTGACGATCGCGGCCGCGATCACACTTTTTTGCGTTATCGCTGCTCCTACCGCCTCCGCGCAGTTTCACAAAAACCAGGACGGTAAAGTAGTTCGTCAGGAAGTAACCCCAGTCGCCAACGGCAGCGCTTCGCAACAGGGTTACCCGGCAGCGGCGAACAGTTCATCGGCCGCTTACCAGCAGGGTGAGAACATTTCGCAACACAAGTTCCGCACCCAAACGGGCGGAATCACTGATGTCAGTTGGAACTACAACAAAATGGTCGAGAAGAATGACGTCGTATGGGGTCAGGCGAAAAACCATCCGAACGGCAACTACACGATTTCCAAAGTCGAAAATTCGACGCTCATTCAGCAAACTTTCACTCAGCCGCGCACCGCTGAAGAACACCAGAAATCCGACGACGAGCGCCGTCCGATCGAACGCCGCGTGGTGCAACTCGACGCCAACGGTCGTCCGCTGGAAGTGCTCATCTACGATATCCGCAACCAGCTGAAATTCCGCGGTGTTCTGGTCTACGACCGCAATGGAATATTTCGCGAAGAACGGCTTTTTAATCCCGCCGGAAAACTGGTGCGCACCCGCAGTCAGGAATACGACGCTCGCGGTCGGGCCAAGCCGGTGAAGACTGTCATCGACGAAACTGACGTCGACTCAGACATTTCACTGGTGCTCACGGGCAACGAATCACCTGGCGCGCCCAGCGTAGACGGTTCCTCGACACAACAAAGTGCGTCCGGCGCGGAAGAAAAGCCAAGGAGAAGCCTGCTCCGTCGGCTGCTGCCATTCGGCAAAAAATGATCAGACAGCGGTTCTCGATGGGTAGCGAATCTAAGGCGGCAGCGAACCACCCATGACGCCGCATCCTGCTGCTCCCGCCAGGCCGAGCTATTCGTCCGCGCAATGGCTGTCGCTTTTGATGGTTGGTGCCATTGCCGCCGCCGGTTGGGTTCAGTCATGGAAATGGCAAAAGCTTGCCCATGCGGCGACGGAACGCGCTACTGCTGAACTGGAGCAAAGCAGTCTCGCCTCGAACCCAACTCTGTCATTGATGCAGGACGTCGATTTGATTCGGCAGAACGAACTCCTCAGCGAAGAAAATAAACGACTCAGCAGCGAATTGAAACGGCTGCAGGAACAGGCTGACAAAAATCGTGAGCGCGCCGCCCTCGATGGCAGTGGAGGCATTTTACGATGATCGTCCGACGATATTTCTTTGAAGGCCGCGTCCAGGGCGTCGGCTTTCGCTACAGTATCAAACAACTGGCGATGGGCTTCGATGTCACCGGCTGGGTGCGCAATCTCCCGGACGGTCGAGTGGAAATGTTAATCGCCGGCGAGCTTGAGGAAATCGAAGATTTTTTTGAAGACCTGCACGACAGCCCGCTCGATCATCACATCCGCGAACAGGAACAACAGGAGGCCGAAATGCCGGAGGAAGGCTTGAGCGGTTTCACTATTCGCTAACCACTCGACAAGGGCATTTCCCTTCTTGAGATCGGAATCGATAAGCGGTTTAATGGAAGTGTAGTCAGACCATGAGTGATCTTGCCCCCGCAGTCGAAGTCCGCAATCTGACGAAGGTGTTTCAGCCTTCGTTCAAACGCGAGTATATCGTCGCCGTCGAAGATCTTTCGTTAACGGTCGGTGCGGGTGAAGTTTACGGACTGATCGGCCCCAACGGATCCGGCAAATCGACGACAATGAAAGTCGTGCTCGGGCTGATGCAGGCGTCGAAGGGCTCGACCAAAGTGTTCGGCAGCGACAGTGGCAGCGTCGCCAGTCGGCAGGATGTCGGTTTTTTGCCGGAGAACCCGTATTTCTACAAACACCTTTCCGGCGAGGAGACGCTGAAATTTTATGGCAAGCTGTGCGGCTTGCGCGGCAGCACTCTCAAGGATCGGGTCGATGAAATGCTCGAGATGGTCGATCTGAAAAATGCGCGCACGCGCAGGCTCAGCGGCTACTCGAAGGGCATGCTGCAGCGAATCGGCCTTGCGCAGGCGATGATCCAACGTCCGCGTTTGGTCATTCTCGATGAGCCGACCGCCGGCGTTGACCCGGTCGGCTCGCGGCAAATTCGCGATCTCATTTTCAAGCTGAAGGACGACGGCATCTCGGTATTTTTGTGTTCGCATTTGCTCGAACAAGTTCAGGAAGTCTGTGACCGGGTGGGCATCATCTTCAACGGTCGAATGCGCCGTGAAGGTCAACTCGAAGAACTGATCGCGATCGAGGATCAAACCGAAATCATCGTCAAGGGTGCGTCACCGGAACTGATCAAGAAGATGACCGATCTCGCCGAAGCCGATGCCACACTGATTCGCACCGGTCGTCCGCGCACCACTTTGGAACGACTGTTCCTCGACGAGGTCGGCCGCCCCGATCCACCTAGGAAAAGTGACGCAGTGAAACAGGCAGCGAAGCAGGACGTGTCATCATGAGTGAACCGCTCGCACCAATCAAAACCATGAGCCCCGGCCTGATTGTCGGTCGGGTATGGACCCTCGCCGCCAGCACCTTCACGCAGTTGGTGCGCATGCGCAGTTTTTACTTCATCCTTCTGTTTGCCCTGCTGATCGCGGCGGCCAGTAACCTCAACCTGCTGTTTTCGCCGGAACAGAAGCTGCGGGTTATTAAGAACACCTCGCTCGGTGCGATGTCGATGTTCGCCTGGCTGTTTGCGATTGTTGCCACGGCGATGCTGATCCCGCGTGATCTCGAAGATCGCACGCTGTACACCATTCTCGCCAAGCCAGTCTCGCGCTTCGAATATCTACTCGGCAAACTGTGTGGCGTGCTGCTGACCATCGCTTTGGCGCTGGGCGCGATGCTGATTTTATTCTCGGTGGTGTTGTGGTTTCGCGAGACCGGCATCATCGCCGAACAGCGTCAGGTTTTGGAAAGTTCAGGACGATTTTCCGAACAAGAGGTCGCCTCCGAACTGGCGATCATCGCCCGTCAGGGAGTTGGCTGGAACCTGCTGCTGGCTACGTGGGCAATTTTCCTAAAATCGGCGGTGCTGGTAGCAATGACGATTCTGATCTCGACGTTCGCCTCGAGTTCGTTGTTCACGATTATCGTGGGTGCCACGTTTTTCCTAATCGGTCACTTTCACAAACTCGCGTTTCAATCGCTCAGCGCAGACATGGACGAAAGCACCTTGATCACAGTGCTCGGAAAAATCATTGGCCTGGTGATTCCCGACTTTCGCACGTTCAACGTTGTCGACATGGTCGCGGTCGGTGTGCCCATCGCCCCTGGAGTGATGACTTCGATGAGCGTGCTCGCGCTGTTCTACATCGTCGTCTATTCGCTCGTCTCTTTGTTTGTGTTCTTCGACAAGGAATTCTGAAATGCGCTTTAAGATATGGCGAAAAACCGTTCTGGCGCTGCTGCTGGTCGCGCTCTTTGGACTGGTGCGTGTCCCATTTGAAGATCGGCTTCAGTCCCGCATGGAGACCGATGGGCTCCTGCCGATCCCACTCGGTGTCGGCATGATCGATCAGATGGGACAGTCGGCGTTTCTGGCGACACTCGGTGGCACGCGGGCGCTGGTGGCAATTTACATGAGCCTATTGGCTTATGATAGTTGGGAACAGCAGGAATGGGGCGGAGTCGAAAATTCCTTCGACGTGATCTTCAAGCTTCAGCCTCAGGACATTCAGGCATGGATTCTTGGCGCTTGGCACCTGCACACCAACGCCAGCATCAACATGATGGAACGTCCCGACTGGAAAGAATGGAAACTTCCCAGTGAAACAACCCGTGAGGAAGTCCGTGACCGCTACATCGACAAGGGCATCGACATCCTGCGCAATGCGGTACGCAACAATCCAGAATCGGGAAAGCTCTATCAGGAATTTGCATGGACGCTCTGGAAAAAAGGAATGGATCCCTGTGCCGCCGCGGAAGCCTACAAAAAAGCGATCGAGCACCCCGGTTCTCTGGCTCTGGTCGTCCGCTTTTACGGCTACACCCTGGCCGAGTGTCCGGGCCGCGAGCGCGAAGCCTACGACTACCTTCTCGACATTTACCTCGACGATAAAGCACGTGCTCTGAGAACCGTTCCGAGTGTCATCATCGCCGTCAAGGATCTTGAGAAAAAACTCGATGTGCCATTTCTACTACGCATCCCGGATTTGGAACCGAACGAAGCACTAAGACGTTCCCTTGAGCAGAACTCGATCGACTCGGGACTGCCGTGGCTGCCCTGACGTTGCTGATAGCGGGATAGCCGTCTCAAGTTATGGCCTGCGGACGATGACCGCTCACAAGCCCAGCCATTTCATCCCCCAGCCGATGACCGCCGGTGCGGTGCCTATGCACAACAGCATGGTGGCAAGGACAACCTGGACCGCCGTCTGCGGATGACCTCCGTAGAGACGAGCGATAACGATTGGCATGAGTGCAGCGGGCATGCCAGCCTGCACGACGAGAACCTTTTTCAGGTCGAGCGGCAGCGGCAACAGGACAGTGATCGACAACATGATCACCGGCATGATCGCCAAGCGAGCCACCGAACCGGCAATGGCCGTGCGAAATAAGTTACGGCCGACACGCCGCTCAAACAGAGTGGCAATGGTCGCGCCGATCATGAACAGGCACATCGGGATCGCGCAGCGCCCCAACATGGCTACGGCGTTTTCAAACACTCCTGGCACGAACTGGGCACCGCCGCTGTAATGAACCGTGAGACTGACCACGACGGCAATCAACGGGCCATTGATGAGCAATTTCCAAGGCGGCCCGCTGTCGCGACTGAGGATCATCACTCCCACCGTCCAAACCGCCAACTCCACACCCAAGCCGTGAATGAATACCAAGGCCATCGGCCCTTCCTGGGCCACTCCCGCGGCATCGACGAACAACAAAGCAATCACAGGCAGAGCCATAAAACCGTAATTCTGCACACCGGCTGTGATGGTAAACGTCCGCCGGCCAAATCCACGGCGCAGCCCAAACAGCATGCCTACCAGCCAGGAAACTGCGAAGCCGATGATAATGAACCCAAATCCGCAGCCAACCGCCATGCCGACCACTTTCGGGTCGTCCAGCGACGGATTTCCCACCACCAGATCAAAGATCAAGCAGGGCAGCAGAAGATTCAGCGCCAGTTTCATCACGCCTTTCTCCAGATCCTCCTGCATCCAGCCACGCCACTGCGCGATGCTGCCTGCCACAATGACGAGAAACACCGGGATCATGGCCGAAAGAATGACGTAGTAGAGATCCATAGCGGGATTGGGCGCACCTTCGCCCGCCTTGACGAAAGCAGAAGAAAAAAACTCTTGGCAGCCATGCAAAATGGTTTATATCAACGCATCCAAATACGTTGATATATTTAAATGAAGCTAACATTCTCAGCCCTTTCGCCCTTTCGTAGTCGCCTCGTCCTTGCCGTAGCTACCCTCGCCTTGCCCTTTGCAGCGTTGGCACAGGAACCCGTCGCCCCGGCAGCCGACGACGCCATCGTCACCTCCGAGGATCTCGCCGAAACCGTCGTTGTCGCCACGAAAACTCCGATCGCCCTCGATGAACTCTCGCCATCCGTCAGTTACCTCTCCGGCGGCGAACTGCGCAGCCGCCAGTTCTACTCAGTTGGCGACGCCCTCAGTCACCTGCCCGGCACCAGTGTCGTGACCACTGGCCAGAACGGTGGACAGACGTCGCTGTTCATCCGCGGCATGGAAAGCAACCACACCCTGGTCCTGCTTAACGGCCGTCGCCTGGCACCAAATCTGGCCGGCACCTACAATCTCGAACTGCTCGACACCACCTTTCTCGACAGCGTGCAGCTGGCTCGTGGTCCGGTCTCGTCGCTCTACGGTTCCGACGCTGTAGCCGGTGCGCTCGATCTGCGCATGGTCGACGCCCGCCGTCTGACCAATACCGACGCCGGTGTGCACGGTGAGCTTTTCGGCGAAGCCGGATCGTTCAACAGCTACCGCGGCGGCGGCCAGCTGACCCTCGCTGAAGGTCCACTTGGGGGCGTCGTTGACGTCAGCTACTTCGACACCGAGAACGATCGCCCGAACAGCGATTTTCAAAACCTCAACATCCGCAGCAACGTCGCCCTGGAACTCGCTGAAGGCGTCTACATCGACCTGCTCGGTTACTACCAGAATTCTGAACTCGGCGCTGCCGGCTCCAACCTCAGCCCGACCTTTCCCGACAGCCAACGCAACGACAACCAAGCATGGATGCTGTCGCCGCGCCTGACCATCGAGCGCGACGCCTGGGACTTTTCGCTTTTCTACTCGCACAACGACAGCGAGCTCACGGCGACACAGGCTCCCTTCTTCAGCGACAGCTTGCTCGAGCAGAACTCGGATGAAATCGAAGCACAGTTCAACCTGCGCCCCGTCGACGACGCCGAGTTTACCCTCGGAGCCGGTTACTACGAGTATGAGTTCAACCGCACGCCGCTGATTTCCTCACCTTTCAACTCCGCCGCCGATAAGAGCTACAGCTACGGCAGCGTGTTCGGCCAGGCCAACATCGACCTGCCCGCCAATTTCAACCTACTGGTCAGCGGCCGATGGGACGAGCACCAGGATTTCGATAGCAAAGGCACTTACTCCGTTCAGCTTAGCCACGACATCGACGCGACCGGCACCCAGTTGTTCGGAAAATACGCTACCGGCTACAAAGCTCCCAGCGGTCAGGATTTTGTATTCCTCGATCCCTCGGTCGATCCCGACAGCCTGACTCCTGAAGAAAGCAAATCCTGGGAAATCGGCGTGCGCCAGAAGCTTCCCGCCGAAATCGGCTCACTCAGCGTCGTTTATTTCCACAACGACATCGAAAACCTCAACGACTCGATCGGCTTTCCCGCATTTCCCACCGACGTCGACACCGTAACTGAAGGCTTCGAGTTCGGTCTTGATCTGACGCCGCTCGAAGGTTTCACGATCTACGCCAACTACACACTTCTTGATGCCACCATCGCCCGCGGTCAGTACCTCGACGGATTCGGCGGCGGCCCCGGCGATCGTCTCATTCGTCGCCCTGAGCAAAGTCTCGCTGTCGGCGCACGCTATGACTACGGCGACCTGTGGAGCCTCGGCGCGGAAGTTCGCGGCTACTACGATCGCCTCGACGCTCCCGGCGTTGTGCTCGGTGACGCCACCGTCGCCCGGATCTACGGCAACGTGAACGTCTTTCCCGGCGTGGAAGTATTCGCACGGGTTGAAAATGTCTTCGATGAAGATTACCAGTCCACCGCCGGTTACGAAGGCCTCGGCGCAGGTGCCTTCGCAGGCCTGCGTATTCGCTTCTGAGCCGGAGCGCGGGCGTCCCCGCCCGCCTCAGTGGACGAGCCGACAGAAAATGCGACCAAGGATGGTCGCGCTCCCACAAACAACAAAGATGTCCGAACTCCCACTAAGCGAACGAGGCCAGCTCCTCGAGTCCATGTTCCGCGAGCGCATCCTCGTGTTCGACGGAGCCATGGGCACCATGATCCAGCGCCACAAGCTCGAGGAGGAGGACTTCCGCGGTGATCGCTTCGGCGATCACAAAATTTTGCTCAAGGGCAACAACGACCTGTTGACCCTGACACGGCCAAAAATCATCAGCGACATCCACCGAGCCTACTACGACGCCGGTGCCGATATCGTTGAAACCAACACCTTTTCGGGCACCACCATCGCCCAGGCCGACTACAAGCTCGAAGACCTCACCAACGAGCTCAACATCGAATCCGCCCGACTCGCCCGCGCCGTCGCCGATCAGGTCGAAAAGGAAGAACCCGGTCGCCACTGTTTCGTCGCCGGCGCGCTCGGACCGACCAACCGCACCGCGTCGCTGTCTCCGGATGTCAACCGCCCCGAGTATCGCGCCACCAGTTTCGACGAACTACGCAACGCCTACCGTCAGCAACTCGAAGGCCTGGTCGAAGGCGGCGCTGACATCGTAATTTTCGAAACGATCTTCGATACCCTCAACGTCAAAGCCGGCCTCTACGCCGCCCAGGAGTTTTTCGCCGATCGCGGCGAGCGTCTGCCGCTTTTTATCTCGGTAACCATCACCGATGCTTCCGGCCGCACCCTGTCCGGCCAGACCACCGAAGCCTTCTGGTCGAGCGTGCAACAGTCCGCTCCAATGTGTGTCGGCATCAATTGCGCCCTCGGAGCCGACCAGATGCGCCCCTTCCTCGGCGCCATGAGTCGCGTCGCCGAAGACACCTTCGTCCATGTCTACCCGAACGCCGGCCTGCCCAATCCGCTCAGCGAAACTGGCTACGACGAAACGCCCGACGACACCGGCGAAGCCGTTGCCGAGTTTGCCCAGGCAGGTTTCGTCAACGCCGTCGGCGGCTGCTGCGGCACCACGCCGGCGCACATCAAGCGCATTCGCGAGCTCTCACTCGAGCACAAACCTCGTCAACTTCCCAAGGGTAATCTGACCCTGACCGTCTCCGGGCTCGAGCCTTTTTCCCTGCCCGAAAAAGACGCCCCCTTCGTCATGGTCGGCGAACGTTGCAACGTTACCGGCTCGCCACGATTTAAGAAACTCGTCGTCGCCGGCGACTTCGATGCCGCACTCGCCGTCGCTCGCCAGCAGGTCGAAAACGGCGCCAACGTCATCGACATCAACTTCGATGAAGGCATGCTTGACGGTGCCGAGTGCATGACGCACTTCCTCAATCTGATCGCCTCCGAGCCCGACATTTCCAAGGTACCGATCATGATCGACTCCTCCAAGTGGGAAGTCATCGAAGCCGGCCTGAAATGCGCTCAGGGCAAGTGTATCGTCAACTCGATCTCACTCAAAGAAGGCGAAGAAAAGTTCAAAGAGCAGGCCCGCGCCGTGCTCCGTTACGGTGCCAGTGCCATCGTCATGGCCTTCGACGAAAAGGGCCAGGCCGCCGAGCTCGACGGCAAGGTCGCCATCGCCGAACGCGCTTTCAAGATTCTCACCGAAGAAGTCGGCATGGCGCCGCAGGACATCATTTTCGACCTCAACATCCTCACCGTCGCCACCGGCATGGAGGAGCACAACGCCTACGCGGTCAACTTCATCGAGGCCGTGCGCGAAGTGAAAAAGCGCTGCCGCGGCTGCCGCACCTCGGGCGGTGTGTCCAACGTCAGCTTCTCGTTCCGCGGCAACTACACCGTGCGTGAAGCGATGCACGCTGCGTTCTTGTATCACGCCATCCAGGCCGGGCTCGACATGGGCATCGTCAACGCCGGCATGCTCGAAGTCTACGAAGAGGTCGAGCCCAAGTTGCTGAAAATGGTCGAGGACGTGCTGCTCAACCGCAACCCCGAAGCCACCGAGACCCTCATCGATTTCGCCGAAGAACTGAAAGTCGCCGGCGAATCCGGCGGCCGCGCCAAAGGCGCCACCGGTCCGGATTTGACTTGGCGCGAGGGCAGTGTCGAGGAACGTCTTTCGCACTCGCTGGTCAAAGGCATCACCGACTTCATCGACGACGATACCGAGGAAGCCCGGCAGAAACTCGACAAGCCGCTCGACGTCATCGAAGGCCCACTCATGGATGGCATGAAGATCGTCGGCGAGCTGTTCGGAGCCGGTAAGATGTTCCTGCCACAAGTAGTCAAAAGCGCCCGCGTCATGAAGCGCGCCGTCGCCCACCTGACACCGTTCATGGAGGCCGAAAAGGCCAAAAATTCGGAGAAGTCCGGCGCCGGCACGATGGTCATCGCCACCGTCAAAGGCGACGTTCACGACATCGGCAAAAACATCGTCGGCGTCGTGCTCAGCTGCAACGGCTTCGAAATCATCGACCTCGGCGTGATGGTCGAAAACGAAACCATTCTCAAGGCGGCAAAGGAACACGACGCCGATCTGATCGGCCTCAGCGGACTCATCACTCCGTCACTCGACGAGATGATTTCCAACGCCGGCGAAATGGAACGCCAGGGCTGGAAAATCCCCCTCTTAATCGGCGGAGCGACGACCAGCAAAGCGCACACCGCGATCAAAGTTGCCCCGCACTACTCGCAGCCCGTGGTCCGCGTCGGCGATGCCTCACTCGCCGTCGGCGTCTGCTCCAAGCTGCTCTCGAAAACGCATCGCGACGCCTTCGTCGCCGAGCTCAACGCCGACTACGAAAAGGAACGCATCCGCCACGCCAACAAAGGCAGCAGCGCCACCTACCTGTCGCTCGCCGACGCCCGCGAACAGAAATATCAAACCGATTGGAACACGGTCGAAATCGCCAGCCCGCCCGCCGATGACTGCGAAATCGCGCCGCGCCTGTGGGATCCCGTGCCGCTCGAAGCGATCGTCGAAGTGTTCGACTGGACCCCGTTTTTTCACAGTTGGGAACTACGTGGCGTCTACCCGAAAATCCTCAAACACAAAGACCACGGCCCGCAGGCCACCGAACTTTTCAACGACGCCAAACGCATCCTCGACGACATCGTCGAAAACAAGCGACTGCACGCCCGCGCCCTCTGGAACGTCTATCCCGCGCACAGCATCGGCGATGACGTTCAGGTATTTTCCGACGCGGAAAAAACCCGGCAGGCCGCCACCTTCCGCTTCCTTCGTCAGCAGAAAGAAAAGGTCCGCAAGGGCACCCCTTATCAATGTCTCGCCGATTTCATCGCCCCCGCCGACAGTGGACGCAATGATTTCCTCGGCACCTTCGCCGTCACCGCCGGACAGGAAATCGAAGACTACGCGCTGAGTTTTAAAAACGCCGGTGACGACTACACCGCGATCATCATTCAGGCCCTCGCCGACCGTTTCGCCGAAGGTCTCGCCGAACTCATGCACCGCAAAGTGCGCGAGTTCATGGGCTTTGGTAAAGACGAGAACCTCACCGTCGAAGAACTCATCAAGGAGCGCTACCGCGGCATCCGCCCCGCCGCCGGTTACCCCGCCTGCCCCGAGCACACCGAAAAGCAAACCCTCTGGGACTTACTCGAAGTGAAGGAACGTGTCGGTATCGAACTGACCACCAGCTACGCCATGTTCCCCGGCAGCAGCGTCAGCGGCCTCTACTTCTTCCACCCTGAAGCCCGATACTTCAACGTCGGCAATATCACCGAAGAGCAGCTCGCCGACTACGCGGGGCGCAAAGGCATGGAGCTCGATGTCGCAAGAAAGTGGCTGCAGCCAAATCTGGATATGTAGCCGCGATCTCGCCCTATTCAGAGGAGCTGATTTTCGCGATCATGGCCGCATGATCCGATGCCTTTTTCTCCTGATAGCTACATGTGCGCTTGCCCTAAGCGCAGACGCTCAGAACTCCGAAGCGCCCCAACTCCGCGCCGGAGCCGCTGCGGTCGACATCACCCCCGAAAAGTTACCCGTCTCAATGACCGGGGCCTTTCAGGACCGGATGGCGACCGGCGCCCAGGATCGGCTGCACGCACGTGCCTTCGTTCTCGACGACGGAACGACCGAAATTGCCATCGTCGTTTGCGACATCTGCCTGATCAGTCGCGAGATTTTTGACGCCGCAAAAAAAGATGCCTCACAGCGAACCGGTATTCCCGAAAACCGTATGCTGATGTCGGCGACCCACACGCACACCGCGGCGACCGCGGTTCCACTGGCACAATGCAACCCCGATCCGGATTTCGTCACGCATTTGACCAAGCAAATCGCCGAGGCCGTCGTTCGCGCCCATGACAATCTGCAACCCGCCGCCATCGGTTGGGCGAGCGCCGACGAAACCAGCGAAGTCGGCAATCGACGCTGGCACGTCAAACCCGAAGCGATCACCGCCAACCCCTTCGGTCGGAGTGATGACCAGGTGCGCACCAATGCACCACGCGGCAGTGACTTTTTGATCAAACCCGCCGGCCCCGTCGATCCGGAAGTCAGTATCGTTTCCGTTGTCGACGCCAAAGGCAAACCGCTGTCTCTGCTCGCTAACTACGGATTGCACTACGTCGGCGGCGTTCCTGCGTTTCAACTTTCTGCGGACTACTTCGGCGAGTTCGCGCGGCGCATCGGCGCCAAGCTCGATGCTGATGACCACTTTGTCGGCCTGCTCAGCAACGGCGCCAGCGGCGACGTCAACAATTACAACTTCACCGAACCCCGCCCCGCCGCGGAACCGATGCAGCGAATCGCCGCCGTCGCCGACAAAATCGCCGCTGTCGCCGTCGATGCCCGCCAGTCAATCGAACATCAAAAAGCACCGCAGTTGAAAATGGTGGAGCGCACAATCGATCTCGGTGTGCGCAAACCCGATGCCGCTGATCTCAGCTACGCGCGGGAGATGCTCGCCAAAGCCGAGAACCCGCAGAAACTCAACATGCACGAAGTCTACGCCCAAGAGACGGTGCGCATCCACGAGACCTATCCGGACACCGTAAACATAAAAGTTCAGGCCGTGCGCATCGGTGACGACCTCGCCATCGTCGCCATCCCCTGCGAAGTATTTGCCGAGATCGGTCTGGAAATCAAAGAGCGAAGCCCGTTCAAAAACACCTTCGTCATCACCCTCGCCAACGGCTACAACGGCTACCTCCCCTCCCCCGAACAGCACGCCCTCGGCGGCTACGAAACCTGGCGCTCCGGCTGGAGCTACCTCGAAGTCGATGCGTCGACGAAGATCACTGAGACGGCAATTTCGATGCTCGAATCGCTAAATTAACGAGACCAAGGAAAAGGCAAAATTTTCTCGCCCGCCTCGCTAAAGGCGCGGAGTCGCAAAGGATTAACAGCAGGATAGCCACCTGAAAAAAACTCTGCGCCTCTGCGTCTCTGCGCGGGTCCTCCCTCCCCACATACGCTATTGCCGTTAGCGCCGCAGAAAGACAGCCTCCCGCTATGAATGCTCATCTGCTCGGTATCGCTGCCACCCTGCTTCTGGTCGCAGGGATTCCTTCCAAAGCCGGCGAAACCACCCTCCTTTTCGTCGACGATCACGAGGTCCTCTATCGCTCCGGCACCGAGCGATTCCAGAATCCAGCCACGCTGAATCCGAGCAACCCAGTGGTGCGCGAGGACCAGGCCTGGGAAATGGCGATCGGCTGGACGAGCATCTACCGCGAACCGAAAACCGGTCGCTATCAGTTGTGGTACCAGGCCTACGGCGGCGGACGCGACGAACGCAAAACTCACAAGTGCGTGGTCGCCTACGCCGAGTCGGTAGACGGCATCGAGTTTACCAAACCGACACTCGGCATCCACGAATTTCACACCGAGCGCGAGCCGTGGAACAAAAACTTCGAAGAAACGAACATCGTGCTACTCGGCGGTGGCGGATACGGCGATCGCTACTGCAACTCGGTGCTGGTCGAGCCCGACGAAAAAGATCCGGCGAAGCGCTACAAAATGTTGTTCTACGATTTCGCTCCGTCGAAATTTGAAGCGGACAAAGGCCGCGAAATTCCGGCCTGGCACGCGGCCTTTTCTCCCGACGGCATTCATTGGACCAAGTCCGACGCCAATCCGCTTAACCACACTTCCTACGGTGGCCGAACCCTGCAACCGCCCTTCGCCGACGAAGATCCCTACACCGAGAAATGGGACGCCCGGAAAAACTTCCTGCGCAAGAACTGGCCCTACCCGCTGACCATGTCCGACGCCGTCGACGTGTTTCGCGACCCGGTGCGCGAGGTCTACGCCGTCTACGGCAAACTCTGGATTCACGGCCCCGATGGCGGCATGGGTTGGAAGCACGCCATGGCACGCTGCGAGAGCACCGACTTCATTCACTGGTCAAAACCGCAAATCGTCTGCTCTCCCGATGATCACGATGCGCCGTTGACCGAGTTCCACACCTCGCCGGTTTTCTTTCACAACGGTGTCTATTTCTCGCTCAACCAAATCCTCAGTGCCCGCGCCGAAGCCGTCGGTGCCAAGGCCGACGCCATGCACATCGAACTGATGACCAGCCGCGACGGCATTCGCTGGGATCGCCCCTTTCGTGACGTGCCGTTCATCGATGGTGCCAAGCAGGATTTTTCTAACGGCGGCATTTTCACCAATACCACGCCGGTCGTCCTCGACGACCAGATTCGCTTCTACTACGGCGGCTACAACAGCGGCACCATCGGCGGTGGCGCCAAGCTGACTTCGGACACCCAGCAGAGCGGCGTCGGCTTCGCCAGCATTCCGATCGACCGCTTCGCCGGCATTCGTCCGGTTCCGCTAAGCGCACAGTCGACCTTGAAGAAACCGCTCAAACACATTGGCCAAATCACCCTCAAGACGCGGTCACTGCAAGGCATCAGCGAAATATCAATCAACGCCGATGCCAGTGTCGATGGTGGCAATGTCAGGGTCGAAGTTCTCAACGAAGACGGCTACCGCATGCGCGGCTTTTCCAAAGACGATGCCGTGCCCCTGACGGGTGAAGATGCGCTCGCTCACAAGATCGCGTGGAAAGAAGCCAGCCTCGAAGACCTCCCCGCCGGCGAGTATCATCTGCGCATCCACCTCGAGAAAGCGGCGCTATTTGCGGTGACACTACGCTGACTTCGCGCATTGCCCCTTCAACTGTGCGATTTCGCACACGAGACGATTTTCGCTTTTACATCACGCCAGGAAAGCGGCAGGAGCAATACGGGAGGCGGCTCCGCATCCGCATCGTCAAAGTACACGACGCTTCGTAAAACCGAAAAAGTGTCGTAGCCAGCATACTTTTCACGGTAGAAGCCAAGCATTTCCTCCAGACTGAAATGGTCGAGTAGCAAGCACAGATCGTAGAAATCCTTTTTGCTTCCCCTGTTAGTGATCGCTGAAAGCTTCATCGCCGCAATGTCTTGCCTGCCCATCATTGCATAGTCCTCCCCTTCAATCGCCGGCTCAAGCAATGGATACCGATAGCCTATCAGGTCCACCTTCACTGAATCGATGAGCAGATTGACAGTTTGTTTCGCGCGCGCCATCACCTCAATTTGACCCAAATCATCTGCCTGTTCTTCGATGCTGCGAAGCACCCCCTCCTCGTAAAATTCGGCAGCACTGAAGAAATCCAAATCAATCGATTTCCGGTGTCCCAGCTGAATTGCCAACGCGGTTCCACCGACCAGAAGAAACCCTTGCGGCACAAGGATCGGTCCAAGTCTGCGAAGCAACGAAAACGTCGCGGGATCTAAGACACTGGACTCGTAAAACATCGGAAGTCCGTTTTCGGAATATCAAAGATCGCCGAACAGAATGCCAGCGTGCGTGGATCGAGTTCACGAAGTTCTACGACAGTTCGCTTTATCACCTCGCGGCCATAGGTTCGCTTCAGTTCGTTCCAATCCTCCCATTTTCCCCGCATTAGCACTCGTCCGACAATAAATCGTCGATGCTGGTCAGCATCCAAGGACGCCGGGTCGCAATCCCAAAACAGCGCGGGTGAAAAATTCATCATGGCGATGACTCACGCTAACATTCAAGCGCGGCCATTCAAGCGCGGCCATCACTCCTTCACCAACCCCGCCAACTCCGCATCCGCTCGCTGCAACTCTCCGACAATCATGCCCGCGATCACCTTCGCGCCCTTCTCATTAAAGTGGGTGAAGTCGCCTTCCTTCGGCGCAAAAGTCACGCTTTCCTCAGCGCCTACTTTTTCGTGGTAGGCGAAGCTCAATGAGTGCAGATCGATGAATGCCGTGCCGGTTTCCTCCGCGACCGCCTTCGCCGCATCGGCCCACGGCTTCAAGGTCGTAGTCAGCTTTCCGGCTCCGTCAAACTGGCGCCGTGTGACCGGGCTGAGCAAGATCGGTGTCGCCCCAATCTCACGGGCCTTGTCGATGTAGATTTTCAGGTAGTCACGATAGCTGGTCGCCGGATCAGTCTCACGCTTTGGCCCCTTGCCGGGCTGACCGTTGTGACCAAACTGGATAAAAACATAATCTGGCTTCGCCCCGACTACTGCGGGCAGTCGGCCTTCGTCGAACCAGCTTTTTGAGCTACGCCCACCTTGCGAATAGTTGATCACCTCGACGCCATCACTGAAGCGATCGGCAAAGGCTTTCCCCCAACCTGAAGCGTCGGTCACGGTTGAATCGCCGATCAAGGCGACGACGACTTTAGCCTCAGCCTTTTTCACATCAACTGCCGCTTCATCATCGAGCCGGTCGCGTTTGAGGTAGCCGAGGATGCGCTCGACCACCTGCGGATACTTAGCCGCAAGGTCATTCTCCTCGCCGATGTCCTGCGTCAGGTCGTAAAGCCGCCAGCCAGGTTTGGCGGCGTCGACTGAAGCCTTTTTGCCTTTTTTTGCTTGGCGATATTCGACCAGCTTCCACTTGCCGTGCCGAACTCCTACCGAGGTCTCGCCCTCTGAACTCGCCCAGTAGAGATACTCGTGCTCCGGCTGTAACGCCTTGTTTCCCAGCAAGGTTGGCAGATAAGAAATACCATCGACGCTACCGGTCACTTCGACGCCCGCCGCTTCACAGGCGGTCGGCAGAAAATCCCAGAACGCGGACGGATGCTCACTCACCGAACCCGCTGCCACTTTCCCCGGCCATCGGGCGATCAGCGGCACACGGATACCTCCGTCATGCATCGATCGCTTGTAGCCCTTGAGTGCGCCGTTTGAGTCAAAGTATTCGTGCAGATGCCCGCCTTCCTCATGCGGGCCGTTGTCCGAAGTGAACAGCACCAGCGTGTCGTCATCGATCTTGAGCTCCTGCAGCAAGGCAAACAGTTCACCGACGTCGCCGTCCATACGCGAGATCATCGCCGCGAAACCTTTCTCCGGATTCGGCCAATCCTGGTCGGCGTAAATGCCGTAGTCGGGCACCTCCATGCCATCGCCGAGCACTCGACCTGCTTCATTGTTAGCGTGCGGAATCGTCCAGTGGATGTGCAGCAGAAACGGATCATCCTTGTGCTGCCGAACAAACTTGAAGGCTGCGTCGGTCATCTCGTCGTGCGAGTAAGTCACTTTTTTCGAGGATACATGGCCGCGCGCTTGCGGATCGTCCATCAGGGTATTGCCCGACTGCGCGATCTGCTTCTTGTTCTCCCACAGGAACGGCGGATAAAAATTGTGCGCGTTGCCCTGATTCAGGTAGCCAAACCAGTAGTCGAAACCATTGTTGTTGGGGTGCCCCGGGTTATCGACCTCGCTTGGGTCCTCGACGTTGCCAAGCGCCCACTTGCCGACACCGCCGGTGGCGTAGCCGGCACTCTTCAACCGCTGCGCGACCGTCGATTCCATACCGGTCAGACTGCGATCGCGATTTCCGATCAGGCCAGTATGCCCGACATGCTGACCTGTCCACAGCACCAGTCGCGAAGGCCGGCAAACGGTGTGGCCCGCGTAGTGATCCGTGAAGCGCATGCCCTCCGCCGCCATGCGATCGAGATTCGGAGTCTGGATCGTCTTCTGCCCGTAACAACCGAGATCGCCGTAACCGAGGTCATCGGTCATGATGTAAATGATATTCGGCGCTCGCTCGGCCGAAACGGCGGCGGACACAGTCACCATCAACAGCACCAGCGCAACAGCCCCAGCTTCGAGCAAACTTCTTTTTCTGATCATTTCTTTGGCAGTTTCTTTAAAGCTCCAAGCGTAGCCTCAGGCAGTTTTCCTTCGAGAAAATTTCGCTCGAATAGATGCAGCGCTCCACCGTTCGGCGAATCTGACGGAGCCTCGGTCCCATGAACTAGATCGAGCCGCCCATCGCCGGTCCAGTCGGCAGCGTCGAACGAGCAGGCGTGATCGTAGACGTGCAACTCTT
>JBBKXR010000248.1:0-17351 GCA_037969585.1 Verrucomicrobiales bacterium | reverse complement strand
CAGATACGACAAGGTAGCATCGGGATTCGCGGTATGAAACATGCGTACGCCCGCGTCTATGAGATCCGTCCACTGCGCCGCTTCACCGTAACTGTGCGTCTGCACCAGCATACCGAGTTCGACCGCCGCTCGAATCGCCGAGCGTTTTTGGTCACTGAGCGTTTCGCCTTTTGCAAAATTGATCTGGATCGTACGCGGAGAGAATCGATTAGCCACCGCCTTCACCCCGGCAAGCCCGTCGACTTTGAACATCACTTCCACCTTGGGAGTTCCTTCGGAAAAAGCTTCTGCGATCTTGTCCGCGTCTTTCATCGAGGTGCGTAAAAACACCCTGTCACTCATCCCAAGCCGATCGATCAGTCGCGCCAGTGAATCGAAATGGTCAATGATGCCCGGCTTAAGGTCCGCCTTGAACAGGATCTCGTCCTTTCCCGCGACCAGTAGTTCCTCCAGCGTCGCCACCTTTTCCTCCGACAGCGAACCGTCACGGAAGCGTTTTTGCAATTGCCTCAGCTCTGCCAGTGTCAGCGTCGACACGGCACCGGCGCCGTTGGTCTCGCGCTCGAGAGTTGCGTCGTGTACCACGACAAAAACCCCGTCTTTTGTCCGCTGGATGTCCGTTTCGAAAAGGTCATACCCTCGGCGCACCGCCACCGCCACATTCGCCACAGAATTCTCCGGCGCGCCATCTTCACGGTCGTCCGCATAGCCACCTCGATGCGCCGCGATCAACACAATCGTTCCGTCCGGGTCATTGATCGCATCGACAATCCGCTGCGCTCGCGTAGGCTCGGCGGCGGCGCAAGCAACGCCGGACAACGCCATCGCCAACGCAGCAATGACGCAGCTTTGGACTGCCGGCAGCTTGCTGCCGCTTTCGTCGATGCAGCCTGCTGCGAGACGCTGCCTGGACGGGCAGCGACATACGCGGGAATCGGAGGCAAAAAGGCCGATCACCCTCGGCAGCAGGGCTGCCATTTCCCTAAAGCGGAAGCAAGCTGCACGCAGTCCAAAGTCGAAGTCGAGCGACATTCCGCGTCGAGAAATCAACGGAACACTCATTTCCTGCGAAACTCCTCCGATTGAACCAGCGCGTGAATGAACTCACGCATCTCAAAATTTCTGCCCTCCGCACTCCGCAAGATGCCCTCCGCCAAATCATGATCCGAAAACCCGAACGGCCGTCCCAATCCATACTCGACCAGCGCCTCTGCCAAGCCACGTGAGAACGCCCGCTCGCGATCACCGATGCGATCGCGCAGCTCGAAGAAACCATCGAAGGCCGTGCCGTCGGGCAGCGTGCCGCTGGCATCGATGGGATGTTCTTTGGTCTTCAAGACCCGATTGCCTTTGGCGACCTCGGTGTATTCGAGATCTCGCCATCTGCCGACCGCATCGAAATTTTCCAAACCGTAGCCGAGCGGATCGATCTTGCGATGGCATTGCGCACACTGCGCCTCTTCCATGTGCGCACTCAGCAGCTCCCGCGCCGGCAGCATTTTCCCCGCCAGCCGACTGATCTGCGGTACATTCGCCGGAGCCGGTGGCGGCGGATCGTGCAGGAGCATGCGCATCACCCAAGCACCGCGCTCGACCGGTGACGAGCGCTCGCCGTCGGAACCCATCGCCAGAATTGCCGCCATGCCCAGCAGTCCGCCACGCGGCAATTCTTTCGGCACCGGGACTTTGCGAAACTGATCACCGCTAACGCCCTTGATGCCGTAGTAGTCCGCCAGCAGATCATTGATGACGACGAAGTCCGATTTCAACAGCGTTCCGACGCCGAGCTTTTCGCGAACCACCAGCGCCAAGGTTTGGTAAACCTCTTCCCGCGCCGATTCCTTCACACTCTCGTCAAACTGCGGATACAACCGGTGATTGAACTGGAAAAAATCCAGGCGCTCCATGTGCAACCATTGATGAGCAAAGCCACTGATGAACTCCGCCGAGCGCGGATCGTTGAGCATTCGATTCGTCTGCGCAGTCAACACAGCTGGATCGCTGATTTTACCCGTTCGCGCCAATCCGTAGAGCTCTTCGTCCGGTGGTGCGCTCCATAGAAAATACGACAAGCGCACCGCCAGTTCGAGATCGCTCAGTCCACGCTTATCGGAATCACCGCCCGGTTCGGCAAGATAGAGAAATGCCGGTGACGACAACACCACCGACAGCGGTTCTTTGATCGCCTCCGCGAAAGCCTCACCACTCGCCCGTCGCTCGCGAAACAGCTCCAACAGCTTGTCGACGTAACTCGCCGCCGGCGCCTTGTTCCGAAACGCGCGGGTCGCAAAATCTTCGATGATCTTGCGCGCACGCGAGTCGGCAGTGCCATCCACTTCGCCTTCGCCAAAAATTCGCCGATGCGACTCGGGCGGCCATTCTCCCACCAGCGGCCCCTCCCACTCCAGCCAGTCGACCCACAGACTCGGATCTTCCCCGAAGCCGGTTGCTTCACGCGCCTTACTGTTACGGTATTGGCTCGCATCGAATGAGTTTTGCTGGCGCTCCCTGAAAGCAATCACTCGATCCCCGAGCATGACTTTCTTCTTGGTTTGCGATCCTATCTCCTCCATGAGCGGATTTTTCGGCTCAGCCAAATCCACCTCCAGCTCGATCACCTGCGGCTTATTCCAACTGCCCGAAACCTTGCGGCAGGCGATCACATCCATCGCTCCGTCCGGCCGTTCACCGCGAAAGCCGATTTCCACGAAAGTTCTCTCAGATGGCATTTTCGGCGCGGCACCGATCCGTACCCGCAGCCGATATTTTCCCGCCGGAAGTTCGTCTGGAATTACGGCGACCACCTGCGGATTGACAGCACCGATGGTCAGCAGCGCACCGATCTCCGTTTCCGGCGCACTCAGGTAGTCGATAAACGCCGGCGAATTGCGATCCCACGAAAGCTTCCGAAAATTCATCTCCTGCTCGTCAGCGATTCCGAAGTCTGACGGTGGACGCCCTTTCGAAGCTTTCCACTGACTGTATTTTCGGTAGCCACCCATGTAGTAGCCACGCAAAATCCCGGTGACGCGCTTGTTGGCTTCGAGCTCGACTTCGATGTGCTCCTTGCGCAGCTCCGGCTTCGTCGCTGCATCCACGATCGCAAGATCGAGCGCTTCTCGGGCGATTTTTCCATAACGCTCAAACTGATCGCTCGAGAAAAACAACGCCCCGCCCGAAGTGTCGAAGCCACCCGCATTGGCATCGTCCGGCAGTTCGCTGGCATCGACCTCGACAGCCAACAACTCGCGCATCGTGTTGGCATACTCGCGTCGGTTCAACCGCCGCATGGTGATTACTCCGCCGGTGTCGCTATGGATCTTTCGAGCAGTCACCAACTGACGCGACAAGTCGTCGAGAAACACCGTCTTTTCCTCCGCCGTCAGCTGCTTCTTATCTTCCGGCGGCATTTCACCGGAGTTGAGTGCGTTGAGGATTTTCTGCCACAGCTCTGCCGATTCGATATCGCCGAGATCAAAGCTCAACTCGTCGAGGTTGACCTTGCCCTTTTCGGTATCAGCGTCGTGACAGTCGAGACAGTACTTTTCAAAAACGTCGAAATGCTGCTCGGCCATGACAGCTTTCGGCACCTCATCTCCCGCAGCGCCGGACACAACCATTCCTACCGCCCAAGCTATGGGCAGCATCAAGAGGGTTCGTCGGAGCAAATTCATGGCCGCGAGTATGGCGGATGACCATCATCGTCGCAAGGGGCCCTACCGGCGCATAAACGCAACCATCAGCGCACTGGCGCACTGCGGCCGCTGCTCTTGAAGCCCTCCAACTGGCCCTTCAACTCTTTCACCACCTCCGGATACCGCTCATAAAGATTCATCGTCTCACCCGGATCTTTCTCCAGGTCGTAGAGTTGCCCCGGCGCATCGGGAGCGGCATTGGGTAGATCGAGGGCAGCCAAGCGGCCCTTGGAATAGTTGTTTCCACCCGAGCCCTTGTGATCGAGATATTTCCACTTGCCGCTGCGGATCGCGAGCGCAAGGCTGATCGTCTGATGCAGCGTAAATTCCCGAATCGGCTCGTCCGCTTCACCGAGCAGCACCGGTAGCATATCGAAGCTGTCTTCGGCGGCGTCATCCGGCAACTCCGCGCCGACAAGGAACGCGCAGGTCGCCATAATGTCGGTCAGGCACACCGTCTGTTCTGTCGTCGCACCCGCCGGCACTTTGCCCGGCCAGCGCGCGATCATCGGTACCCGATGCCCGCCTTCCCAATTGTCGCGTTTCACCCCGCGCCACGGACGCGCGCCGTCATGCTGATACTTTTCCCGCATGGCGAGCACCGTTTCCACCTCTGGCCCATTGTCACTGCTAACAATCACCAAGGTGTTTTCATCGAGCCCCAGCGAATCGATCTTTGCCAGCAATTCGCCTACCACATGGTCGAACTGAAAAATGAAATCGCCGTGCGGTCCGGCATCCGTTTCTCCTTTAAAATTCTTCCCCGGAAACGAAGGCAGGTGCACCGCTTGCAACGAATGAAACAGAAAGAACGGCTTGTCCTTTTTCGTCGCCGCATGCCGATCGATAAACTCCAGGCTCTTCTCCAAAAACACCGTATCGACCTCTTCGAGGTCAAAATCCGGCGCCACCAAACCCGGCCGACAATCGAAGGCCCACGCGTGATCCGGCAACTTCGTTTTATCGACGATCTCCGTCGGCGGCACCGGAATCCGATCGCCGTCCATGTAGGCGTACAACCAATCGGTCGTCGGACAGCTCACGGTTCCGAAAAAATGATCAAAGCCGCGATGGATCGGCGCATCCGGAACCGCGCGGTTGTAGTCGACCCGCTTGACTGCCTGCAGGCCGTTCTTATTGATCGCTACCCCCTGCTTATCGAAGAAGGTCATGCCGATATGCCACTTGCCGAACATCGCCGTCTCGTAGCCCTCGTTGCGCAGCATCGCCGGTAGCGTCAAACGTTCCTCCGTGATCAAGCACGGCCCACCCACTCCGGTGAACACCCCCGGATAGTTCAATCGAAACGCCATCCGCCCGGTCATGATGCTGTAACGCGTCGGCGTGCAAACCGTCGACGGGCTGTGCGCATCGGTAAAGCGCATCCCTTCTGCCGCCATCCGATCGAGATTCGGTGTGCTCACCTTCGACTCCGGATTGTAACAGCCGACATCCCCGTAGCCTAGATCGTCGGCCAGAATAAAAACGATGTTCGGTTTCTCCGCCGCAGATGCCGAACCCATCGCGAGCAGGAAGAGACCGGGCAGAAGCGGAGGAATTTTCATCGCCCTCAGTTTTGTTTTATCAGACTCAGATTGTCGATGAAGAACGCCGTTTCGCTGTTTCCAATCGCACTGAACAACAGGTAGCTCCCGGAGATCCATTCCGCCTTGCACGGCACGTCTTTGAACTCCTTTTTCTCGCCATCCTGCAGAGTCACCTGCACGTCATATTTCCCCGCTCCGGTCTCTGCGGTGATCACCACCCGGCACCACTCGCCCGCCTTGAGGTCGGCCAGCGCGAGACTGCTGGCATTGTTCGCGACCAGCTTGCCGTTCTGCCAACGCACGTAAGGTCCGGCGGCAAAGGCACCATCCTTGCCACGCATTTCAAAAAACCAATCCGCTCCCGGCTGCGCCATGATGTCGAACGCCACGCGAAAAGTTCCCGCCTCCCATATCGGATAAATGTCGAGGATCGGATAGAAAGTTTGCGCCAGCCCCGGCATGTCCTGCGCTTTCAAACTGCGCTTCGAAACCCCGCCACCACTACCTTCGACTGGAATCGGCGACGCTGCCTCGTCACTGACCGCAAATCCCTCGCCGCGATCCTCCTGCTCGTGATGCCGCTGATACTTCGCATTGCGAATGCCGATAACACCGGGCGGCACCGTTTCAAAAGTCTGCATCGCAATCTCATATTCCGGCGCAGGCCAAGGCCGGGCGTCGGCATCCCAGTTCGGATAGACCTGCCCTTCCGCCGCCAGTTCGCGCCACTTCGGATCGTCCTTGCGCACCCCGGCCAGACTCAGGTCCCACTCGCGAAATCCGATTCTCTCCGCCGGCGAATTCTCTTTCAGTCGAAAATCGCGCGCGCCAACATCTTCGAAAAGCGGATCGGCAAACTCCGATCCTTTGTCGCGGCCCATCTTGCGCCACTCGTCCCAACTGTAGTGCGTCGCGGTCAGCAAAGCGGGAACTTTGCCATCAGTTGGCCAGTAGAGGTTGTTGCGAAACACCGCCGTGTCCCTTGGATCACCATTGCCCGGCGCGTCGTTCAGCTGCCAGTTCCACTCCCCGCCGTCGAGCAGTGGCACCGCCGGATCCCAAACCACAATGTTGCGCTCGTAGACAAACGACAGCCGCGGCTCGTGCCGCGTCAGCTGCACCTGTGCGCTTTTGCCGAACGCGAAAATATTGTTCCGCACCGCGTTGTAGTATCCGTAGTGCTGATGAAATCCGGCGTTCCACGTGTCGTGGACCAGATTGTTTTCCATCCTCGTGTCGGCGCTGCCCTCATCGTTGTACAAGCCCCACCCCCCGTAGCGATGACTGACGATGTGGTGAATGTGATTGCCGCGAATCACCGTGCCCGGCGAAGTCCCGAGCCCGTAGTAACCGCCCATGTCACTCAAGTATCCCCAGCCCAGGTGATGAATGTGGTTGCTCTCCACCAGAGTCTCCCGCGAAGCCGTTTCGCCGTAACCCCAGTTCCAGCCGGCACTCACCCCGCTGTAATAAAAGTCACCGATGTCGCACTGCCTTACCGCACAGTGCTGCGTGTGCGTCAGCGTTACGCCACAGGCACTCGGGTGCAGACGACCGCCGTGCTGAATGATGCAGTCATCGACAACGATGTGATGGTTCACCCGCTCCGCCGACGGACGCGCCGTCTCACCGATGCGCACCCCGCCACCGCCCAAATCATGCAGTCGGCAATGCACCACCGCAGAGTCCGAGCAACCGTTCTTAAAGTAGATCGCGTGGCGCCCGACGTGCGCCACCTCGCAGTTCTGAAACCGAATGCCAGCGCTGTCCTCGATTTCGATTGCCCCGTCGACCAGCGTCGCGGCCTGGCCATCGTGCAGCCCCTCCTCCGGATATCGATACTGCCCGTGGCGAAATGCGATGCCGTCGAAGACCACATCTTTCGCGCCTTTGATCGTCAAAAATTTCTCCGCTACCGGCGCAAAAATTTCCGCCTTACTCATATCTTCACCCTCCAGCGGCGAGTACCAAAGCTCACTCTTTGCCCGGTCCAAGAACCACTCCCCACGCGCGTCCAACGCATTACGGAAATTCTCCAGCCAGTAGCGCTGGTCCGGTTCCTTTTCAACAAACGGATACCGCGATCCGGCCTTGATGCGCACCGACTTCGTCGCGTCATCTAGATCCGCTATCCGACACTGCCCCACCGACCACGCGTGCGCCACCGTCAGCAATACCCCGTCGCGCTCGACCTCCGGGATGGCCTTGATAATTTCAAAATGCTCCGGCGCTACTGAGAAACCATGATACGTCACATTTTCCGTCAAATCCGGGAACACCCCCTCTGCCAATTTTTCCGTCAGGTGAAAAAATCCCCGGTTCGGCGTGCGCGCCCGAGTCGCCCGCCGCCCATCGATCCACAACTGCACAAAATTCCAATCCTTGTCGACCACGCTCGCCTTCCACAAACCACTCTCGCCGCCTGCCTTTTGCCATCCACTGATCCGCCGACCACCGCTGAACACCGGGATCGCCCCCTCGGCCGCCACCCACGTCGTGCCGGAATCCTCCGCCGTTAAAGCGATCGCCTCGGCGATCGCATAGCTACCGTCACCGACCACGATCCGCACCGGCTTGTCCGCCTTGCGGGCCGCATCGCGAGCCGCCAAGGGCGTCGAAATCGGCCCCGCAGGATCGAGCACGATGTCTGCGCCGAATGCCGATCTGGCAAAGATCAACAGGCCGATCAGGGTGAAAAGGGTATTTCGAGTTCCAAATTTCAAATGCATCAGCTCTGCAGGTCTAAATTCTATTTTGTCGAAGCCTTATGGCGACCGCGCTTCAGCCAGTCACGAATCACTGCTTGGAAAGCTTCGACCGCAGGATTGTCCTGATCGCGGGACCAAACCATCACCAACGGAATGGTGGCGCGTGGCTTGAGCGGGATTAACCGAACTTCTTCCGACTCGGGAGTGATGCTCTCCGGCACCACACCGATACCGTCGCCAAATTCAACGTAGCGATGAATCGTACCAATCACGCTCGGAGTGTGCGCGATGCGCGGAGCGAATCCGGCTTTGCGGCAGGCAGCCAGAATGGCATCATGCGAGCCCGCACCTTCGCGGCGGGCCAACAGGATCAGCGGCTTTTCGGCGAGATCTATCCAGGGAATTGTTCGCTTGCCAGCAAACGGATGGCCGGCTGGAACGGCAGCGCAGAGCGTTTCTTCAAACAGTGGCAACGACTCCAAACCAAGTGCCTCGTGAGCGAGCACCGGTCGAGTCAAGCCGACCGACAGGCGTCCCTTGGCGACCATTTCCCAGACTCGTTCGGGAGTTCGTTCCTCGAGCGATACGATGACGCCGGGATTGGCTGCGCGGAATTCGCGCAGCAATGGCCCCAGAAAAGATTTTGTCGGCGGGCCGATATATCCGAGACGCAACTCTCCCGTTCCTCCCGATGCCGCGTGACGAACGCGGCGCAGAGTGTCGTCGACTCTTTCAAACAGGACTTGGCAGTCTCGCAGTAAAACCACGCCGCTGGCGGTGAGTTGGATCGCGCGGCGGCGGCGGTCAATGAGGGTCACGCCGATCTCGGACTCCAGTTGCTGCATCGACCGACTCAGGGCGGGTTGGGCAATGTGCAGACGCTCAGCCGCCCGCGAAAAGCTCAGCTCTTCGGCGATGGCTTGAAAATACTTCAGGTGACGCAGCTCCATCGATTACCTATGCCTCACAGTTATGATACGCATTCCATATATGTATTTTTGCTAAATGAAGTCAACGCTTCAATTGCTTCCGTTCATCGACTATCTGTCAGCCAACTCCGTAGCGCCGATTTCCCGTATGCGGCTTTTTAATTTATGACCCTGCTCCCCAAACCCAAACAACATCTCGGCCTTTGGTTCCTGTGGATGGGTGCATTCTATCTGGTCTGGGCCTGGCTGGTGTTCGGTCACGACCGCTGGAGCGATGTCGTCGACCATTGGGGAATCGCTGTGGCGATGGCGATCGGCAGCTACGCGGCCGGCTCGACACCGATGGGTGGCGGCACGGTCGGCTTTCCCATTCTGGTGCTGCTCTTCAAACAGTCGGCCGAATTGGGACGCGACTTCAGTTTCGCCGTGCAATCGATCGGCATGACCAGCGCAGCCATCTTCATCATGGCGCGCAGGCAGCCTCTCGCCTGGTCGATGCTCAAAGGCGCGGCGGTGGGCATCCTGTTCGCGGTTCCGGTCGGCGTCATCTGGTTCGCGCCGCTAATACCGTCGCTGTGGATCAAGCTGGTGTTCGCCGTCGTCTGGGGCGGCTTTGGATTGCTCCATTTGTGGCGCATCGGCGAAATCGCTGGTCACGAGGGCATGACCGAATTTGACGAGCGCTGGGATTTCCGGGTCGGTCTGGCGACCGGCGTGCTGTCCGGGGTGCTGGTGGTCTCGGTGACCGGCGTCGGCGTCGACATGGTGCTTTATACCATTCTGGTTTTGCTGTGCCGGGCAGATTTAAAAATCGCCATCCCCACCTCGGTGGTGATCATGTCATTTGGCTCACTGGTGGGTATCGGCACCAAGGCCCTTTCAGGCGGGGTTCAGCCGGGCGTCTACGAAAACTGGTTAGCCGCCGCCCCGATCGTCGCTCTGGGGGCTCCGCTGGGCGTGTTCATGGTCAACCTGATCGGTCGCAAGCCGACGCTGTTTTTTGTCGCCATCCTCTGCGTCGGTCAGTTCGTCTGGACCTGCTACGTCGAGAGACCCGCGCTGGGTATAAAGGGAATCCTGATCGCCGTCGCGGCTGTCGGATTGATGTTGTTTGGCTTCGAACGCCTGCGGATCTGGGGTGGCCACATCGTCGGCGAACAACAACGCAAGAATGCCGATCGCGCCATCGCCAATGCCGCGGCGCAGGCGCCGGGGCAAACGGAAGTGATAGTCGAGTGAGGCGCCGGCGCTCACCACTAGTTTAAGCTGCCACTCGGTTGACTCGCTAACGAATCCAGATGCCTTTGCCGTTGCCACCGCGAGGCGTCGTTGTGGGATAGTCCGGATTTTGCGTCTGCTCAATAAGTCGGACGACACTATCGATGGGCAAATCTTCTGGCGACTCAGATTGCCTCACCCCTGACACAACAACGTTGCGCACCGTGCAGTCGAGGTCGGGTGAAAAAATCTCCGTCCAGCGCGTCGGATCCTCGTCTCCTCCGTGGCGATAGGTCTGAGATTTCGGACCGATGCCGAGCAGATGCCAGTCATCGGCCAGCGGGTGCTTGATGGTGACATTTTGGAGCACCAGTCCATCGACATTGGCGTGGACTTCGATCTTCCCAGGTCGATGGAAAACCAGGTCCTCAAGCCGAATATTTTTTAAGCTACCGACGCCGATACTGAAGTCCCGCTCACGACCGAGTTCCAGATTGGGTTGATCGTAGAGCTTGAACTCGCTGATGTCGGTGATGCGCCGCAGCGTGATGTTTTCCAGCGAACAGGCGAGCACAGCACCATCGTCGAAACGCTTCACACCGGGCAGCAACCGTATCGAATTGGCCGACGCAATTCCATCAGGAGCGCCACTGACAGCTTCGATCAATACGTCCGTGATCGGCCCGTAACTGGGCGCGTAGTTTTTCCATTCCCAAGCGTTCAAGGCCACCGCGTCATCGTGAGAAACTCCGCTCACCCCGCGAATGATACCATTGCTCGCCGGTCCGTTGACGTGCACTCCATCGCGCCGGTGCCGGTCGAGCTTCAGCCCCTCTACGGTAAAGCCGTGGACATTTCCGAGATGAATCGCGAAGGGCTTGCTCTGCCTCACGGTGACATTTTTTACACTGACCCGACGCACGTTGTGCAGCAGAATAACGCCATGCGTTCCGAACACCGGAGCCTGCTTCGACGAACGCCCGACGAGGTTACCGTTCACCTCGTTGCCAACCGTCGCCAGCGTTGTCCAGATGCCGCCTTCGATGTGGATATCCTGGTCGGGATCGGTGTCGGTGGGAACCTCCCGTTGCGCAAAGCCCATGACATTCGCATTGCGAACCATGCAGGTGTTGCAGCCTGGCTTGAGACGAATCTCCGCAGCGGTATCCGCGCTTAACGTTTGCCCCGATTGAAGAATGATCGGTCCATCAAGATAGTACGGCGTATCCCGCTTCGGCAAATGCACCGCACCGCCGTCGCCAAGAGCTACCTGGATGGCTTCGTTCCAGATCTCGCCGATGACTTCACGAACGGTCACTTCACCGTCTTCATCCGGCCACGACTCCATCCACGTGGCCGTGCGCGCCAAAGAAGGATCGGGCTCACCTGCCAACGATAGCAAGGGTGCCAGGAGCGAAAAAGCGAGCACGGAGGCGATCTGTTTCATGGTCAAGAGTCTCTGAGGATACCCCGCAGCGCGATCGAAGCACACGCACTCGCTTCACTTGTTCGCGGGGGCTGCGCCTTGATGCCCTCAACAACAATTGATTTTCTATCCGGGGATCAACTTACCGAGCTCAAACGCCCATTCCGGTCACTTTACTTTAACGATCGGGGAAAGTATCACCGCATGCGCTTCGACCCGAAGCTCGAGCCCGGCAAGTTCGGCTGTGTAGCGAAATGCATCCGCCAGCGAGACATTGGTCAGCTTTAGACTTATCTGCGTTTCATCACTCGCCACACCACCTCCGCTGAGGATCACATTCACACCTTTACGCGTGGGATCGGTCGTCGCGACATCGAGTTCGGCGGAACGATGTACAAGGAATTCCAGTGCGGCTGACAGCGGTGTTTCAATAAACTCGATACTCGGAACGATGATGCTGTTGAGTTTTTTCTCAATTTCCACCTTAGCTGCCTTCGCTGCAGGCGTTTCGGGACTTGGCGCGTCGGCACTTTTCCCTGCATCTTCACGGTCGGCGACCAGCACTGCGTTCGGTTGCACTGCATAGGCCATGCCGGCCAGTTCTACCGTGAACCGGAGAACCTCACCCAAAGGCGCATTCGTCAGCTTGAGGCTGATTCGGATCGATTCAACATCCTCGGGGTCGCCACTCAGGACCAAGCTGATGCCCTGTCCATCTGCCTCGTCCAAGGCCTTTGAACGGTGAGCAATGAAATCCAATGCCTGCTTCAAGGGAGTATCGCTGAACTCGACGCTCGGCATTATTAAGGACTGCAGCTTCTTTTCGGTCGCCGCGATTTTGGCCTTCTCCTCGGCGCTATAATCGCGATCGGTGATCGAGACATTGGAACGCGAAACCAAACCAGTTCCACCCACATTCTCCGCACTGATGATGACCGCATTCGCCTCGATTTTATACTCTCGCTGCGCAAGACTCGCAATGTATCGAATCGCGTCCCGAAGCGGCACGTCGCTGAGTTTCAAAGTGATCAGCATCTCCGCATTTTCGTCAGATCCCTTCAGGACAAAATTCACTCCGCGATTATTGGGATTTTTGTCGGTATCGAGCTCCACCGAACGATGTCGCAAAAAAGCAATCGCATCTCCAAATGGCGTATCATTTAATTCGAGCTTAGGGATGATGATCGAATCGAGCTTTGCCTCTATCGCAGCGATTTCCGCCGCCTTCTCGGATTCCGTTTTTTGTGCCTGCGAGATTCCCGCAAGACCAACGAATAACGTGACTGCAATCACCGCGCCCAACGCCAATCCCGCTACCCCGCGCTGGCTGCCACCGTCGACGCGCTTCGGGTCCTGGCTGGCTCCCAAAATATCTCGAATTCTTCGCTCCACGGTGCCAAGTTCGGCCATCGATATCGTCGCGGAACGCAACAGCGAGCAATTCGACGTCTTCGCCTGCGACAACAGCAGGGCTGCGTAATCGCTCTCCCGATGTCCACCGGCTAGAACCATTTGATCACAGGCTTCCTCGCGAAGTCTCATCGCCTGGCGCGAAGCGATCCACGCCAGAGGGTTGACCCAATTCAAAGCAAAAAACAGGCGCGATACCAGCAGACTGGCCGCGTCCCATCTTTTGACATGCGAAAGTTCATGGCGCAACACCATGTCCAATTCGGCGGACGACCATTGTTCATAACCGAAGGGCAAAACCACGCGCGGGCTGCAGATGCCCCAGACAAAGGGCATCGCAACATGATCCGAAACGGAAATAGAAACTTTCCTTTGGATACCTAAGGCGTTCAGCAAACGGCTGGCGGCATCCTGAACCTGCTCTGAAACCGGCTGCATCTGACGCTTGATCCGGCTCAGGAAAATCCAGGCAAGCCCCATTCGGGCGACCACCACGAGCGCACCGATCATCCACGCCGCAACGAACACCATTCTCCAGGAGATGGAACCCGACTCCGCCTGTGCAGCGACAGACAACGGCACTTCCGTCGGCGATGCCAGCGGAGCCACAGCCAACTCTGCTCCCGCCGCCGGTGCCGTTACGTCAGAGGAAACCGACGCTAGGTCCAGGCGGGGAATCACTCCCCAGCGAGGAAATGCCATGACCACCGGCAGTGCGATTACCGCCACGAACAACCCCATCCAGACACGATGCTTCACCGCGGCCACCTGTCGTCGGAGAGGGTAAAGGATCAGGAACGCGATGCTGAGGACCAGCGCCACTTTGGCGAGATACTCCGCGAGGAAAAAGACTTCAGTTTCTTTCATCAGTGGTTAGGTCGTTCAGGTTGTTTTGTTTCGCGGTTTCGATCAATTCAGAAATTCGTTGCAGCTCCCTGTCGGAAAGTCGCTCGCCCTTCTCACCCAGCAGACTGGTAACCGCTCCCGCGACGGAGCCTTCGAAAAAGGTATCGATCAGCCGGGTGAGCGCCGATGAGGCAGCATTTTTGCGGGCAACCACCGGCGAATAGATGAACGAAGCGCCATCCTTGCGATGAATGATATGACCTTTCTCCTCGAGAATACTGAGGTGCTTACGAACCGTCGAGTAGGTCCGTGACTCGCCCAACGCCGTCCAGACGTCGCGAGCCGTGGCCTCCTGCAGCCGAAACAATATGTCCATCACTTCCGCCTCGCGCCGGGAATACTTTGGCTGGGACGGATGACTATCTTTCGGCATGCGAAAATATTCGCACCTTGAGAAACAAACGTCAATAGTGAAATGCGAATTTTTTCGCATGCTGCGTTTTCAGGGCTGCTGTTCGGTCCACCAATCAAGATTTCACCAATCGTCGCGTTGTGGTAAAGGAGTCACCATGCCCGCTCGCCTTTTTCAGATATTCGCTGCCACGATTGCACTGCTCGGAACCGCTCATGCCGCTGAACCGGCGTCGCTTTTGATCGACGAAAAATTCGAAACCGAATCACTTCCGCCAAAATGGCAACCCGGCGGCCGCAAAGGTTCGTTCACGATCATCGACGGCGCTTTACGCGGCGTCGCTCAGCCGGACGACGGTCACGGTCCTTCGATCAGTTACCCGATCTCCACGCACGACGTTACCATCGAATTCGATGTCAAAATCGTCAATCCCAGCGGATATTTTTTGTTCCTCATCGACGGCGATTCACAATTCTCCGGCCAAGCTCACCTGCTGCGATTTTCCGCCAACGGAAAACGCATTCAACTCTCGCAGGACCGCGGCGACCCGGCTTCGAAGCGAGAGCAAAAAGCTCAGCATGACGCCAACGGCGGCAAGCGCACTCCGCCATCCAAACAACAACTCGCCGATCCCAATTTTTATCGTGTCGAGCCGTTGGCACACCAATCTTCAAGCGCCACTGACGGTGAATGGCACCACATCCGCATCGAAGTGAAAGGTAACGCTGTCACCGCCCGGATCGATGATCAGGATGCCTTTTCGGCCACTGGCTCGGTGCTCGATGTGCCCAAATCGAAGATCGTTTTTCTCGTCGGCAACAGCGGTGATGCACGCATCGACAACGTCAAAGTGAGCGGCACGATCGAGTAGCGCGAACCTCTCGCTCCCCCCCTTGAAGGCAGATCACTCCGTTCCGCTCCCCGCCACTTTTTCCAAAGGCCATCCCGGCAGTTCGCCGCAGGCTTGCAGCGCGAGAATGGCGTAAGCCGAACCGATGTTCGAAATCAGATTGCGCGCGTCCACGACCGGTGATCGGGTGAACCACTTGCCGCTTTCACGTTGGTTGTTAAGTATCCACTGAACGCCGCGTTGCAGCCGTGGATCGTCGGCCGGCACGCCGAGCTCACGCGCCACGATGATCACAAATCCGGTGCCGTAGCCGTCGCTGATATCAGTCGCTAACGGCTTGCCTTCCTGAAGTTCGAGACCGTGCCAATCGGTCAAAAATCCTGCCGTCGACCAACCGCCATCCTCAAGTTGCAACGCCAACAATTCCTCCAGAGCTTTGTCGCGATCCACCTGCGTAACGATACCGTCTACCCTGACCGAACACCAAGCCAGCATCGCCCGATGGTGCAGCGACTTGGGAGGATCGTTCTTAAAAAAGCCCCGCAACTTCTCAAGCCCCGCCTTGGCCTTTTCAGTTTCCGCGTAGCCGTCCGGAGCGATACCTACAGCCAGCGCCGCTAAGGTCATGCCGTAGTGCTCGTCGAGTTCGATCGGCGCGTAGTTGCAATCTGGCCAGCGCCAGCCACCGTCCTCGCGTTGCGCACCCCACATCATGTCGAGCACATCGCGTGCCTCCGGGCTGAGTTTCCCCGTAGTCTGCAGATCGTTGAAGGTCAGCCCTATGCCAACCACAATCGTCCAGAAACCCTGCTTCTCACCCGGAGGATTTTTCGCCCATCGCACCTTGGGATAGTCCTCATAAAACGCGCGCACTTCGCCCGAGTCCTTGAGCACTCCCGCGAGGGCGGGACGAGCAAACATATAAGCCATGTTGGAGTGACAGGTGGCGCACTTCTTTTTTTTCTGCCAAGTTAACGCCGCTCGATCGATGTAGCGCGCAGCATTTTCGGCGGAAAATTCGTCCGCCATTTTCTCGTCTGGCGAGATCTCCTCGAGTTCTTCGGGCACACTGTCGAAGGTGACGATCTCATCGGCCGACGCCGGGGCGACGGCGGCACAAATCAAAATGAATGTCGATATTACGAAGCTGCGCATGGTTCGGAAGCGTAACGAAGCCACCAACCAATCGAAACGTTTTTCTGCATCCGCAATCACGTCGCGCGCTCAACAGATCAATCGATCGGCTCCGCCAAGGCCGTGCCGATGCCGGTCGCCCCGTAACCGTTGCCGCAGTAAAAGAGTCGCAATTTGTCGCCCTCTCGAACGACATGTGGGTACTCGACCATCTTGTTCTCCCACGCCGCCTCGCCAGGAGGCAGTGATAGATTTTCGCCCGGTTTCCCTCGTTGCCAGTTCAGCCCATCGGCACTGGTAGCTTCGCAAATAGAGTACGCCCCAAACTGAGTGCCGATGCCCGCATAGATCGCTCGCCAACCATCCTTCACCGGCCACACATTGAGCGCAATGGTGGCGGCATTTTCGTAGCTTGCCCCGGCACGCGGTTTTAACACCACGCGCTTATCGCTCCACGTGACGCCATCGTAGGAATGCGCGATCACCGACTGCTTGGCCTGATTCACCTGCAGTTCCTTACCCGGCACTCCAGTCGCCAGTGTGTAGTGCATGCGATACAGAACCCGACCATCGGGTTGCGGCAGTTCAACAATCGGGCCACCACCGGCGATGCCCTTATTGTTCGGCCATTCTTTAAAGCCGTTACCGCGCAGCACCACCTCACCCGTTCGCTGCCATTGACGCAGATCGTCGCTGACCGCCAGGCCGATACCGGTAAAAGCCTGCAAGCCCGCACCGCTTGGGCCTCTCCCGGTGTAGTACAGATGCCACTTTTCGCCGACGCGATGCACGCAAGGCAGGACACACCACAGCTCATCGAAATCACCTTTGCCACCAACGTCAAACAGCGCTCCATGACGCGTCCACTGCGAGACGTCGTCGATCGGGCAGGTCGCCAGACAAATGCGTTGTCGTCGCTTGGGACCGGCACCGGAATAGAACATCCAATACTCGCCGAGATCCTCACGAGGGACCACGAACGGGTTCATGCAACGGTGGCGATCGAAGTCATTATCGCCCGGTGGCAGTATCGGATTGCGCGCATCGCGATGCCATTGGTGAACTCGAAAAGACGGCAGCTCGCCATCGTCGGGAGCCTGCGCCACCCCTCGATCCGCACCCGCCAACGAAAACACCGAAGTGGCCCCCACCCGCCGCAACATCATTCGTCGAGTC
>JBBKXR010000247.1:0-32324 GCA_037969585.1 Verrucomicrobiales bacterium | reverse complement strand
TGAAGATCTCCGACGCAGCGTCTACCTGCCACGCTTCCGCTACAATCTGCCCGAGATCTTCGAAACTTTCGACGTCGCCAATCCCGCTACTGTCGTAGGACAGCGCGACCTGACCATCCTCTCCCCCCAAGCGCTCTACCTGATGAACAACGAGTTTATCACCAGCCAGGCACGAATCGCCGCTGCCAAGCTGATCGCCAGAAACCTGCCGACCGAAGCCGTCGTGCGCTACGCTTTCATCAACACCCTCGGCCGCGAACCAACCGCTGAGGAACAGCAGCTTGCCATCGACTTTCTCGGCAGCAGCAAAGCCCTCGAACGCTGGACCGCTTTTCAGCAAAACCTGTTCGCCTGCGTCGACTTCCGCTTTCTCCGATAACACTACCCGCATTTTCACGCCATGAACCCCGCTTTTCCCGCACCCTCGCGCCGCCAATTACTGAAGCGCACGGCGCTCGGATTTGGATCCCTGGCACTCAGCGACCTACTCGCCCGCAATGCGTCGGCCGGGATCGCGAACAACCCGCTTTCCGCCAAATCGACGATGCTGCCGAGCCGCGCCAAGCGGGTAATTTTTCTGTTCATGAACGGCGGCCCCAGCCACGTCGACACCTTCGACTACAAGCCTGAACTGAATCGCCGCGACGGGCAAACCGCCGAGTTCAAAAACACCCGCACCCGCGTCGTCGAGCAGCGCAAGCTGATGGGCTCGCCGTTCAAGTTTGCGCAGCACGGCCAGAGCGGCGCCTGGATTTCCGAACTTTGGCCGCACCTCGCCAAGCACGCTGATGACCTTTGTTTCATCAAGAGCCTGCACACCGATGCGGTCGCCCACGGACCGGCAACTTTGTTTTTTCATACCGGCGCGACCACGCTGGTTCGCCCGTCGATGGGTGCCTGGGTCAGCTACGGACTCGGCAGTGAAAACGAAAATCTACCCAGTTTTGTCAGCATCTGCCCTAGCGAATTGATCGGCGGAGTGCGCAACTATGGCAGCGCATTTTTGCCTGCCGTTTACGCCGGCACCGCACTCGGCAAAGCAGAACAGCCGGCCACGAATGCAAAATTTCGCAACCTCGCCCGCGATGGATTGTCCGCAGCCAAACGCGAGCAGTTCGATTTTCTTCAAAAACTAAGCCGATCACAGGCGGCGTCTGAAGCGGAATCGCAGGTGCTTGACTCAACTATCAACTCGTTCGAGATGGCCTTCGGTATGCAGCAGCACGCACCGCACATCGCTGATCTGTCGCGCGAGTCGGTCGCCACTCAAGATATGTATGGCATCGGTACTAAAGAGACTGACGACTTCGGTCGCCAGTGCCTGCTCGCCCGCCGCCTTTCGGAAGCCGGAGTTCGCTTTGTTCAGGTCAACTTCACCGACAACACCACCACGCCGAAGTGGGATCAGCACCGCGACCTGGAAAGCGATCACCGCGCTCACTCAGCCGCCGTCGATCAACCAGTTGCCGCATTGCTCGCCGACCTCAAACAACGCGGCCTGCTCGAAGACACGCTGGTCATGTGGGGTGGCGAATTTGGACGAACGCCCTATTCAGAAAACGACGACGGTCGCGATCACAATCCCCATGCGGCCACCGTCTGGATGGCGGGCGGCGGTGTGCGCGGCGGCTTTAGTCACGGCGTCACCGACGAGCTTGGGTTCAAAGCAGTGAAGGACAAAGTTCACGTGCACGACCTGCACGCCACCCTGTTGCATTTGCTCGGCCTCGATCACGAAAAGCTGACGTTCACCTACTCCGGAAGGCCGTTCCGCTTGACCGATGTCTACGGCCACGTGGTGAAGGAAATTATTGCTTAGTTAGGAGATCGGAGTTGGGAGGTAGGAGTTAGTTTTTTGATGCAACGAAGCCAGTCAGCCCGGAATATGAAAACACGTCGAGTTATTCTTAAGACCGGAGCGTTGGCTATGGGTGGCGCGACCTTGAGTGGGACAACCGTCGCAGCGACCAACCGGCACGCCGATGTCAACGGCGAAATCGGTGTCACCACGGGCTCCTTCTTCAGCCACATTTGTTACCAACCCGAGGCCGGCAAAATCCGCATGTTGGATCTCCCTAAAATCATGCGCGACGAACTCGGCATGCGAGTGATCGATCTGATGAGCCGCACGCTCGAGTCCTTCGAACCTGCTTATCTGGAAAAAATGCGCAACGCCGCTGACGACAACGGCTGCATCATCACCAACCTGAAATGCAATCAAAAGGGTCTCGATATGTCGAGCGGCGACGATGAACTCCGAGCCGAAGCATTGAAAATTTACAAGCAATCGATCGATGCCGCTCAACTTCTCGGGGCCCGATGGATTCGCCCTGTAGCCGGTAGCGGCAAACTTTCCGCTCGGAATCGCCTGATCGATTCTTTCCGCGAACTCGCCGATTACGGCGCCGATAAAGGCGTTTCCATCATCATCGAAAACACCGGTTGGGTCGCTGGCGATGCCAGGGCGATACCGGATATCATCAACGCCATCGGTCCGGGCAAGGGAGTCGACGCCGGCCCCGACACCGGCAACTGGAAAGACGACGCAATTCGCTACGCAGGACTGGCCGCCGCCTATCCCTTAGCAGTAACGAGCGATTACAAAGCGTTCCAGCTCGAGCCCGATGGCTCGCACCCGAAGTACGATCTCAAGCGCTGTTTCGATGTCGGCTGGAAAGCCGGATTTCGCGGCCCGTGGTGCATCGAACATTTCCACACCGACCTGCCTGGCCTAATTAAAGGCTTTGGTCTGGTACGCGATAAGTTACGCGGATGGATCGCCGAGGCCGAAACCCAAGCTTAAGCGATCGCCTGCAATGAGATCGCCTTCTTTTCGAGGATCATCGCCGAACAGTTTTCCTTGAACGACGCCATGTGCGCCGTCTGCCGGTGCGCCTCAAGATGCTCAGCCGTCTGCCACGATTCGAGCACCGTAAACACGCACAGGTCATCTTCGCTGCGATAGACCGAGTAGACCCCGCAACCGTCTTCGGGCCGCGACGCTTCCTGCATTTTCGCCAATTCGGCGCCAAACGCTTCGGCCGACTCAGCGGCAACTTTGAACTCGATCCATTTGGTAATCATCGTTGGCCCAGTCTGTCCGCCAACGAATTCGGGTTGTCAACCGCATCGCGACACCGACCGGTGCCACGCCACGGTTTCACAACCCTCAGAATCGCTCAAGGAGCAAGCGCCCCTGATCAGTTCAGTTCAGTTCTTTCCCGAATGACTCGCTTCATCCGCCCTTGGCAAATGAAAGCGTGACGCCAGTCGTTCACCCGTGGTGTTGACGAAGGGCGAGTGCCACAAGAGGTGATGACCACGAAAGATTTTCTTCGCACCGAACGCGCCGAGATTCAGAAAATACGAGCCAATTCGATAAGCCAAATTCAGCGTTGAGGGCGCTCCGTGATGGAGAAATTCCGCGTCGTGCTCCAGCTCCGCTTCTTCGGCTTCGATGTGATGCAGTAAAGCTTCTACTTTACGGGTTCGAGACTCATCCGGCGCTTCGCTTTGCCGAATCTCGGCAAAGTTTCGTTGCAACGCGTGCTCCTCGATCTTGATCGCCTCAAGACGATCGTGGAGGGCTTCATATGCAGGCTCGCCGAATGCTTCCAGTTCCTTTTCCAGGAGGTGGAGCTTATTGTCTGTCGCTTCTATTTTTTCGGCCAGCCCATCCTTATTTTCAGGCTTGGTGTTCATGGTATTTCAGTGATGGGTTCGTCCTTACTATATCCGAACTAATCAACTGGGCGAAGCCCGATTCGCGCCACCGACGCCGTGCAATCGGTTGACAATACGCCGCTCCAGCAACTTCTTGCGCCCGCTATGTCTCTCGACTCCCCCGCCCAACAACTCCTCGCAGCCACAAACTCACTCTGCGCTGAACTCGCTCCACTGACTTTTGCGGAGCCGGTGAGCTATGTTTACAATCCGCTGGTCTACGCGAAAACGGCGCACGAACTCTACCTGACGCGCTTCGGTGACAGCCACAAGCGGGTGCTGATGCTGGGCATGAATCCGGGGCCGTGGGGCATGACGCAGACCGGGGTGCCGTTCGGGGAAATCCCGGCGGTGCGCGACTGGATGGGGATCGATGTCGCGGTGGAAAAACCGGACCCGGAACACCCCAAGCGCCCGGTCGAGGGCTTTTCCTGTACTCGCTCGGAAGTCAGCGGGCGGCGGCTGTGGGGACTCTTTTCGGAGCGTTATCCGCAGCCGGAAGAATTTTTTGCCGAACACTTTGTGGTCAACTTTTGCCCGCTCGTGTTCATGGAAGAAGGCGGACGCAATCGAACCCCGGACAAATTACCGAAAGCGGAATCGACGCCGCTGACTGAGGCATGCGACCGATACCTGCAAGCCTGCATCGGCGCACTCCAACCGGAATACCTGATCGGCGTCGGCGGCTTTGCCGAAAAATGTCTGGAGCGTGCGCTGAAAGCGCGAAGTGATGAAGATCGCGGAGACGACCGTCATTCACCGATGACCTTGGGTCGAGTGCTGCACCCGAGCCCGGCCAGCCCGGCCGCCAATCGCGGTTGGAGCGAGGCGGCCACTCGACAGTTGGTCGAGCAGGGTGTGTGGTCGGCGTAGCCCTGAATATCTATCGACTACTGATCGCCAGCAGGTGCTGCGGCGTCAGTTGCCGGAGCGGGAGCGTCGGTTGCGGGTGCGGCATCACCAGCGGCTGGTGCAGCGGCATCTTCGTCACCTTCGGGTGTTTTGGCGGCGAGTCGCGGTGCGCCTTCTTCACCGAGCGGGCTGCCGATCGGGCGACGGAAAAAGTGCAGGCCGTTGGCTTTGATTTGGACTAGCTCCCAGCCTTCGCTGGACATGTAGTTCATCAGGCGTGGCAACGTGATGCGCGGATTTTCAAGAATGGCGGCGGGGTATTCGGTTTTGCCTTCTTTTTTAAAGTCTTCGTCGATCAGATACTTAATCATCAGTCCGACTTCATCGACGGTGTAAACTTCGTAGACGTAACCTTTGGCGGCACCGCCAGCACCGCCTCCAAATACGCCAAAGCCCTGGAGGAGGTTGAGAATGCCTACAATCAGGACGACGACAAGAAGGGGGACGGCTGCTTTCATAAATGGATGAGTCTTTGTAAAGGGTATTGGCCCGAATTGGCCGATCGTGACGAGCAAGCTGCACAACCGACCGCATTGAGGATCGCGCAAGTTTGCCGATCAACCGACTGTGATAGCCGCAGGGAAGCCAAATGTAAAGACTGATCAACCGTTAAGAATCTCGGCATCAACGGCTTTTTTACCGGTCTCGGTGGCGTCTTTAGCCGCGGTTTCGGTTTTACGACCGAACAGGCGACCGATATCGATACCGAAGAAGGCCAGGCAGCTGATCAAAATGGTAACGGCGGCGGCTTCGTCAAGATTACCGATGATGGGGATGTTATCAGGGATCAGTTCGATAAATCCGGCACCGGGATTGAACAGATAAATCGCCGAAATGAGGCCTAGGCCACCGACGATGAGAGAGTTGATGAGGTTTTTCATGGTCATAGTATGAGTGTCCCTCATCAGAGCCACGATTACAAACGTAACAGAAGAATGTAATGGAAGCCCCGTCAGGCCCCGTAAACAGGAGCTTGTGAAATTTTTCACAAATTCGCCTTGCCGCATAAAATCAGCACGCCGATACTCCCGCGACGCGTTCCCCACGCACCTGTTTGGTATGTCCAAATCCGTCCAAGAAATCGAGGCTGGTGATTCCGCCGCACGCACCGCGGAAGCCGCCCGGGCTATGAGCTCGGGGGATGCCGCGATATTGCCCGATAACGGATTCGAACAGCCGACGGAGGACCTCATCGGCGAGAAGATGATCCTCAACATGGGTCCTTCACACCCAGCGACTCACGGAGTTCTACGGGTAATCTTGGAGCTCGATGGCGAGTTGATCACGGCGGCACGCCCGGATATCGGCTTTCTGCATCGCGGCGATGAAAAGATCGCTGAGAACATGCAGTACAACCAGTTCATCCCGTATACGGATCGGCTGGACTACCTCGCCCCTCTGGCCAATAACGTCGCTTATGCGATGGCGGTGGAAAAGCTGCTCGGTTGGGAATTGCCGGAGCGCGGTCAGGCGATTCGAGTGCTTTGCTGCGAGCTGGCACGTATTTCAGCTCACTTGCTCGGGCTCGGTGCCTACGCAATGGACGTTGGCGCGATGACGGTGTTTCTCTACACTTTTCAGCATCGCGAGTACATCTACAATCTCTGCGAACAGCTCACGGGAGCGCGCTTCACCACCAGCTACACTCGGGTCGGCGGTCAGACACGCGACATGCCGGAAGGCTTCGAGGCGGCGGTCGCCAAGTTCTGTGATGATTTTCTGCCAGCGCTGGAAGAGGTCGATCAGTTGCTCAGCCGTAACAAGATTTTCCTCGATCGGACCTGTGATGTCGGTGCGATCTCGAAGGAAGACGCGATCAGTTTTGGACTGACCGGGCCCAATCTGCGCGGCTCGGGTGTCGATCACGATCTGCGTAAGACCAATCCCTACCTCGGCTACGAGAATTACGATTTCGACGTTCCGATCGGTGAAAATGGCGATGCCTACGACCGCTACCTGGTCCGCAATGAGGAGATGCGCCAGAGCGTGAAGATCATTCGTCAGATCCTGAAGAATGTTCCCGACGGCCCGATCAATGTGGTCGACCCGAAGAACATGCTGCCCAAAAAGGAGCGAGTGCTGATGAGCATGGAGGAGCTGATCCACCATTTCATCATCGTCACGCAGGGCATCGATGCTCCGGTCGGCGAAGTTTATTTTGGCGCCGAGAATCCCAAGGGCGAGCTCGGCTTTTACATCAACAGCAAGGGTGGCGGTGTTCCGCACCGGCTGAAGATCCGCGCGCCATCGTTTTGCAACCTGAGCATTCTGCCCAAGCTACTGCCCGGCCACATGATGAGTGACGTCGTCGCCATCCTCGGTAGTCTCGATTTTGTCATGGGCGAGTGTGATCGATAGTTTTCATTTTTCCGACTCGATGGACGTATCCTCACAACTCGAAAAGGAGATCGACGAGCGCATCACTCACTACCCGGTGAGTAAGCGCAGCGCGGTGCTACCGGTGTTGCATGCCTTGCAGCATGAGTTCGGCTACATTTCGGAGGAAGCGGTTGAGTGGACGGCGGCGAAACTTGATCTGGAACCGATTAAGGTTCTTGAGGTAGTGACTTTTTATCCAGGCTTCCGTCAGTCGGCGCCGGGCAAGTATCACATCCGCGTGTGTCGCACGCTGTCGTGTGCGATGGCGGGCAGCGCTGAGCTGATGGAAGAGCTTTGCAAAAAGGCCGACATCGACCGTTCTGGCATCAGTCACCACGATCCTATCGCGATCAGCAAGGACGGCACATTCAGTATCGAATTTGCTGAGTGTCTGGCCAGTTGCGGCACCGGTCCCGTTTGCTTGGTGAACGACGATTTTCACGAGGCGGTCGCGCCCGATCAGGCAGAGAAAATGCTCGATATGTATCGCAAAAAGGAATCCTGATTCAGCGATGGCAGACAAAAAGATCACCTATTTAAAAGGCAAAGAGCCACACCAGCGCGAGCATCGCCTGATCTTCAGGAATGTGGATCGCGAGGGTTGGGATCCGTCGATGGATCGCTGCCTCAAAGAGGGAGGCTACGAGCAGCTGAAAAAAGCGCTCAAGATGGAGCCGGGTGAAATTACCGATGCGGTGAAGGCATCCGGTCTGCGCGGCCGTGGTGGTGCTGGCTTTCCGACGGGTGTAAAGTGGGGCTTTATCCCGCCGACCAACACCAAGCCGGTCTACCTGATTTGTAATGCGGATGAGTCCGAGCCGGGCACGTTCAAGGATCGCTACATTATTCACCAAGATCCGCATCAGCTGATCGAGGGCATGGTGATTTCGTGTTTCGCCGTCGGCGCCAAACTGGCTTACATTTACATTCGCGAAGAATTTCCCGAAGGTGCGCAGATTCTGGAAAAAGCGATCGCCGAAGCCCACGAAAAGGGCTTTCTCGGCAAAGACATCCAAGGCAGCGGATTTGATCTCGAGATCTACGTGCACCGCGGTGCCGGCGCCTACATTTGCGGTGAAGAAACCGGCCTGATCGAATCGCTCGAAGGCAAGCGCCCCTACCCGCGCATCAAGCCTCCGTATTTCCCCGCTGCGCTCGGACTCTACATGAGCCCGACTATCGTCAACAATGTCGAGTCGCTGTGCCACGTTAAGCATATCCTCGACATGGGCGCAGAGGAATACGCCAAGCTGGGCACGCCACGCAACACCGGCACGCGCATCCTGTGCGTATCGGGCGACGTGAAAAAGCCGGGCTACTATGAGATTCAAGTTGGCAAGGTCACCATGGGTGAACTGATCAACGACATGTGCGGCGGTCTCAAGGAAGGTCGCAAGCTCAAGGCAGTAATCCCCGGCGGTTCGTCAGCGAAAGTACTGCGCGGCGATGAGCGATTCAAAATCAAGCAAGGCGACGAGGAGGTCGAGATCGGTGTCGAAGACATCCCGATGGACTTCGACACGCTGATGGCCTGCGGTTCGATGGCTGGCTCCGGTGGCGTCATCGTCATCGATGACAGTCGCGAGATTCCCTGGGTGCTGAACAACATTAACGCCTTCTACGCACACGAATCCTGCGGCCAGTGCACGCCGTGTCGCGAAGGTTCGCTGTGGATGAAAAAGATCACCGACCGTCTGGTCCGAGGCGACGGCGCCCCGGAAGACATCGATACGCTCGACTCGGTCGCACGCAACATCGACGGCCGCACAATCTGTGCCTTCGGCGAGGCCAGCGCCTGGCCGACCGAAAGCTTCATCGCTAAGTTCCGCGACGAAATGGTGGCCGCTACCCAACCGGGCAGCAGTGAAAAAATCGTCAACCCCGAGACCACTCTGGCTGCCGCAAACCTCGGCTGAGATAACTCCGACCTTTCTGTAAATTTCGATGAGCGACTCCGACAAACAGGCAGACGAAGTGCCGATGCTCAACGTCCAGATCGACGGCGAGTGGCACAAGTTTCCCAAAGGCACGCGCATGATCGAGGCGTGTCAGGCAGTCAAGGCAGAGGTGCCGCATTATTGCTATCATCCTAAGCTCACCTCGCCCGGCAACTGCCGCATGTGTCTGGTGGAAATGGGTATGCCGCCTCGGCTCGCTCCCGATCAAAAGCCGGAGCTAGACGAAAACGGTCATCAGAAGATCGGTTGGATGCCACGTCCAGCGATCGCCTGCGCGAATACTATCGCCGACGGCATGGGTATTCGCACCCAGTCGGAACTCGCCAAAGGCTGCCGTCACGGTGTGATGGAGCTGCTGCTGATCAATCACCCTCTCGATTGCCCGATCTGTGACCAGGCCGGCGAATGTCGTCTTCAGGAACACAGCGTCGAACACGGCACCGGCGGTTCGCGCTTTCGCGAGCAGAAGGTCAAGAAGCCGAAGAACGTCGACATCGGCCCACGCATCCGCCTCGATGACGAGCGCTGCATCATGTGTAGCCGTTGCATTCGTTTCACCGACGAAATTGTTGACGATCCGGTGCTCGGCTTTACCGATCGCGGCAGCCACACCAGTCTCTCGATTCACCCGGGTCGCGAACTGGCCAACAATTACTCGCTCAACACCGTCGACATCTGTCCGGTCGGCGCGCTGACCTCGAACGACTTCCGCTTCGAGATGCGGGTTTGGTTTTTGAAGGAGACTGAATCGATCTGCACCAGCTGCGGTCGCGGTTGCAACATCACGGTCAGTACTCGCGAAGACCAAGTTTATCGCCTGACGCCTCGCGACAACAACGACGTCAACTCGGCGTGGATGTGTGACGAAGGTCGCCTCAATTTTCACTATTTGAACAGCGAAGCTCGTCTCACCGATCCCTTGGTGAAACGCGACGGCAAACACTTCGTTGAAAAGTGGGCCAACGTCGCTCAGCAAGCCGGCGACCGACTCAGCCAGTTTGAAAAAGGCGAAATCGCTTTGATCGCTTCAGCGCGCATGACCAACGAAGAGTTGTTCATGGCCAAGCGCCTCGCCGATACGCTCGGCGTCGATGCAGCGAATCTGGATGTCGTCACTCGTGAAGGTGAAGCCGACAATTATCTCGTCGCCGCTGATAAGAATCCTAACACCAACGGCGCCAAGCTCATTCTCGGTTTGGATAAACCCGGCACGCAGCTCGATGCGATTCGCAAAGGCGTCGCCTCCGGTAAGATCAAAGCACTCGTCGCCCTCCAGGAAAACCTGATCGATGACGCTGGCTTCACCGCCGACGAACTCGGCAAGCTCGACTACTTTGTGCACAGCTATCCGCTGGCCAACCCGACCGCTGAAGCCGCTGATGCGATTTTCCCCAGCGCCGGCTTCTCCGAGAAGCGCGGCAGTATGATCAACGTCACTGGTCGCCTGCAGCGCCTCAACAAAGCCAGCGAAGGCCCCGGTCAGACTCGCGAAGTTTGGGAACTGTGCCGCGACCTTATTCAATCCGCGGGTGGCGGTAACGGCATTCATCTGATCGAAGACGTGTTTCGTGATCTCGCCAACACGGTCAAAGAATTCGAAGGACTCACCCTTTCCAAGATCGGTTCCCAGGGCGTGGCGCTCGTCGAGACCGACGAAAAAATTCCTCTACTCGAAAAAGAACGCGAGAGAATCGCCAGCGGCATGATCGTCGGCTAGGCGCTTCGCTGAATTTTAAGTGGTTAAGTTTTAAGATTTAAGTTCTTCCTCACCACACTTTCCCCAAATCGACAACCGAAGACCTGCCACAACCTACTGACTTCTCTTTGCTCTGCTTAACCACTTAATAACTTAATACTTAAAACTGGCCGCTCCACGCCCCGAGCGCCCGAATCTCCCCAAGTGGAAACGCTACTCCCCATCATCATCAGCACGGTCAAAATCGTTGGCCTCGTGTTCTTCACCATTTTGCCGATGGTGGCGTACTCGGTGTGGGCGGAACGCCGAGTTAGCGCGATGATCCAGGATCGTGTCGGTCCCAACCGCGTCGGCTGGGCCGGACTCCTTCAGCCGATGGCTGATGGCCTGAAATTCATTCTCAAAGAAGACCTCACGCCCAATCACGTGCGCAAAGGCTACTTCTGGCTGGCACCGGCACTGACCATGGTGCCCGCACTGCTGACTTGCGCGGTGCTGCCTTTCGGTAGCAGCCTGTTCGGTGAGAAAATGGTCATCGCCGACCTCAACGTCGGACCGTTGTTTATCTTCGCCATCGCCTCACTCTCCGTCTACGGCATCGTGCTCGCCGGGTGGGCCTCGAACTCCAAGTACCCTTTCTTTGGTGGCGTTCGCGCGACCAGCCAGATGATCTCCTATGAGATCTGTCTCGGCCTTTCGATCATCCCGCTGCTGATGATTTACGGCGAGCTCAACCTCGGCAAGATCGTTCAGGATCAGGCAACCAACGGCTGGGCACTGCTGCCACTATGGGGCGACGGCCTCAGCAAAAAAGGCCTGCTACTGACGATTCCGGTTTTCGTCTCGTTTGTCATCTTCACCGTGTCGATGTTCGCTGAGACCAACCGCTTGCCGTTCGATCTACCCGAATGTGAAACTGAACTGGTTGCCGGCTATCACACAGAATACAGCTCGATGAAGTTCGCGCTGTTCTTTCTCGGTGAATACGCCGCGATGATCATCGGTTCAGGCCTCGCCGTAACGCTGTTTCTCGGCGGTTGGAGTCTGCCATTCGGCTGGCTCGACCCGGCCGCGATGGACGGTGAAGTTGGTATGTTTGCCGGCCTGATTCACATTGGCACCTTCCTCGCCAAGACCGTCGGCTTCATTATCTTCTTTATCTGGATCCGTTGGACCCTGCCCCGTTTCCGCTACGACCAACTGATGCGTCTCGGCTGGGTGTTCTTTTTCGAAATCGCCCTCGCCAACGTCGTCCTAACCGCCCTCATCCTTATATACGTGAAGTAGCAAGTTCTCCAGTGGACGAGCCTTAAAACTTAACACTTAAAAACTTAAAACTTCTCCTCCCATGGCCATCGTCGTAAAAAGACCCAAGCTGAGCTTTCTAGAAAAGCTCTACTTTCCCGCGATCTTCAAGGGCATCGTCATTACGATGCGCCACTTTATTCGCAACATCACGGGTAAGAGCGATGTCGCTATGCAGTATCCCGAGGAAAAATGGGATGACCACCTGCCTGAATATTATCGCGGGGCCCCGGCTCTGGTCACCGACGAGCAACAACGCGAGCGCTGCGTCGCCTGCCAGCTGTGCGAGTTCATCTGCCCGCCGCGTGCGATCACTATTATACCGGAGGAGATCCCCGAAGCGGATGTGTTTTCAAAAGTCGAAAAGCGCCCGAAGGCATTCGACATCGACATGATCCGCTGCATTTACTGCGGCCTGTGCGAAGAAGTCTGCCCCGAGCAAGCCATCTTCCTACGCAAAGATTACGCCATCACCGGACTCACTCGCGAGGACATGGTGCATGACAAGAAAAAGCTTTATGAGATCGGCGGGGTAAGAGAAGGCCTCGTGAACAAATGGAATGAGTTGAAATAGGAGTTCGGAGTTAGTAGCCAATGCAATGGATTCTGAGGCGACATTTGAAAATTTAATTGTTTGGCAGAAAGCCCATCCACTCACTCTTCGAATTTACCAACTGACGGACGCCTTTCTTAAAAATGAAATTTATGGACTAACCAGTCAAATTCGCCGAGCAGCTGTATCGGTCCCATCAAATATCGCAGAGGGTTACACCCGGCGCCAGGCCAACGACAAACTCAGATTTTTCAACATCGCCAATGCATCACTCCAGGAAGTTCGTTATCAGCTCATTTTGACCCGCGACCTGAAATACGGCGACACTGCCTCACTACTGGAACTTGCAACGGAAGTATCGAAACTCATTAACGCCTACTCATCTGGAATACGTCGGAATCAAAGGGACTCCTAACTCCCATCTCCTACCTCCGAACTCCTCCTCCCAATGGCACTTTTCTTCTACATTTTTGCGGCGGTAACGCTGTTCGGCGGCCTTGGTGTCGTGCTCTCGAAAAACCCGGTGACGTCGGCGTTTGCGATGATTACATCATTTCTCGGCATGGCCTCGTTGTTCATTTTACTGAATGCCTACCTTGCCGGCATCATTCAGATCCTGGTCTACGCTGGAGCGATCATGGTGCTGTTTCTTTTCATCATCATGCTTATGGATGTGCAGGTGGAAGAGAAACGCCAGTTCAACTACGGCATCATCGGTGGCGGCGCATTGCTGGTCGGATTGTTTGTCCTGCAACTGATCGGCGTACTGAAAAATTTCGCCGCTGGCGGCTCCGAGTTTCGAGGCCTGGGCGACTCCGATAAGAGCGACGTCCATTCCATCGGTGAGCTGATGTATACCGATTATCTTTTCCCTATTCAGGTGGTCGGCGTCCTGCTTCTTGTCGCCACGATCGGTGTCGTCGTCCTTAGCAAAAAGGAACTCAAATAGAACGGTAAGCAACTTGGCACAGCCTCCTCCTCTTTCACTCGCAGCTCCGTTCTCCTTCCCCAAATGGAAATCACCCTCAATCACTATCTGCTCGTCAGCGGCCTTCTGTTCGCCATCGGTCTCGCCGGGGTGTTGATGCGTCGCAACGTGATCGTGATCTTCATGTGTCTCGAACTGATGCTCAGTGCTGCCAACCTGTCGCTAATCGCATTCTCCCGCTTTCACATCGATGGCCAAAGCATGCCTGACTACAAAGCGCACGTCTTTCTGTTTTTCATCATCACTGTCGCTGCTGCTGAAGTGGCAGTCGGCTTGGCGATCATCGTCGCCGTCTTTCGCGCCCGTCAGACCACTCAGGTCACGGATTTGAACTCGCTCAAGAACTAGCGCTGCGATGGACATTCACCTTTCGTCCCGCTCTAACTATCTGTCATGACCAACGCCGAAACGTTGCCCTGGATCATTCTTTTGCTGCCGCTGCTGTCGGCCGCCGTGATCCTGCTGTTCACGCGCAAGTCCAGCAGCGTCAGCGCTCTGATTTCGGTGGGCTCGGTGATCGCCACATTAGTCCTGGCAATCGGTTTTCGCCGCTTGCCTGAAGGCGCAGAATCTGCGGCCCTGCCATGGATCGATCTCGGCGAAACCTTCCGCGTCGCATTTGGCATCACTATCGACAGCCTCAGCAAAGGCATGCTGCTGGTCGTCACCGTGATCGGCACGCTGGTGCACATTTTCTCGCTCGGCTACATGAAGGACGACGCGGGTAAGAGCCGTTACTTCGCCGGCCTGTCGCTGTTCATGTTCTCGATGACCGGCATCGTCATGGCCAACAATTTCCTGATGATGTTCGTCTTCTGGGAGCTGGTCGGCGTCAGCTCATACATCCTCATCGGCCACTGGTTTGAAAAAGACAGCGCCGCCGATGCTTCGAAGAAAGCCTTCATCACCAACCGCATCGGTGACTTCGGTTTTGCCATCGGCATCCTGCTGGTCTGGTGCATCACCAAGAGCCTCGACTTCGGCGAGATTCAGATCTTTTTGACCGGACCTAACGCCGCAGGTGTTAACGCCGGACTGCTCACCGCCGCAGCGCTATTGGTGTTCATGGGCACCGTCGGCAAATCGGCTCAACTGCCGCTGCACGTCTGGCTCCCTGACGCGATGGAAGGTCCGACTCCTGTCTCGGCCCTGATCCACGCCGCCACCATGGTCGCCGCCGGCGTCTACATGCTCGCCCGTGTCGCTTTCCTGATTGGTGCCAGTGAATTTGCCGCTTTCACCATCACCTGGGTCGGTGCAATCACCGCCTTGGTCGCCGCTCTGATGGCGACTCAGCAAAATGACATCAAGCGCATACTTGCCTACTCGACCCTGTCACAGCTCGGCTACATGGTCATGGCGGTCGGTGCCGGCTCGCCCGAAGCGGGCATGTTCCATCTTTACACGCACGCTTTCTTCAAAGCGCTGCTGTTCCTCGGTGCGGGTGCCATCATTTACTCCTGCCATCACGAGCAGGACATCTGGAAAATGGGTGGGCTGCGCAAAAAGATGCCGTTGACCTTTCTGACTTTCGTCATCGGCACCGCTGCGCTGTGTGCGTTCCCGTGGATCACAAGTGGCTTCTGGAGTAAGGAAGCCGTGCTACTCGCCGCTTGGCAGTACAACGCGGGTGTATTCTATATCGCCGCATTTGTCGCCGCCCTGACGACGTTTTACATGACCCGTCTGGTCATCGTTGCCTTCTTCGGTAAACCGCGCACCGATGCGGCTGATCACGCCAAAGAAGTTCCCGCGGTCATGTGGGCACCGCTTGCTATATTGGCAGTGATGTCGCTCTTGTCAGCGGTGCCGACGATCAGCGATGCAATGAGTGCGCAGGTTCCGGGGCACGGCGAGGCTCACAGCACCTTGGCCGAACACAAAGGCGATCACGCTGTCACCGAAGCCGCTCTCGCAGAGACGACCTCGGAAACCGCAGCTGAAAAACCCGTCGCTGAGAGCGAGACACACGCTGTTGCAGAAGCCGATCACGCCAAACATCCGTCGGTGGTACTTTACGCATCCCTGTTCACGCTCGTCGTCGGCTTCATCGGCGCGATTTTCTACTACCGGGGTCAGAGCCGCGACCCGATCCGCATCGGAGTGTTCGCCAACAAATTTTACGTCGACGAACTCTACGCCCTCATCGTCCGCTTCGTGCAGGACCTGACCGCATCCGTCCTCGCCGGTTTCGACAAATATCTCATCGATGGCCTTTTCGCCCGGCTGCCATCAGCTGGCGCTTACGGCATCGGCAATGCGCTGCGTCGTTTGCAAGGCGGCAACCTGCAGAGCTACGCGTTTCTGTTTGGCCTTGGCATCGTCATCGTTCTCTACATCGTCCTCGGCCGCTAGCCTCTATCACTTTTCTTCCTTTCCTCCGCGTTAGACCACCGTCGTGAACGACTTCTACCTCGAATTCATCGTTTTCTTTCCGCTCGTTGCAGCGGTCGCCATCCTGCTTGGTTCGCCGGCACGCTTCACCGCGCTCGCCGCGATGGGCGTCAATGCCCTTGCGACTTTGATGGTCGCACTAAAATTTCAGGTGCGTGGCAGCGGTGAACAGATGTTCCCCTTTCAATTCAACAGCAGTCACACGATGCTCGACGGCATCGCCGGCCTGCCGAAGATCAGCCTGGCATTCGGCGTCGACGGCATCAGCCTGATCCTGCTGATCCTCACCGCCATTGTCGGTCTCGCCGCCGTGTGGGTCAGCCCCTCTGAGTCCGCCATCCGCGGACAACGCGACAACAGCCCGAAGCTCTACTACACATCGCTGCTATTCATCGTCGCCGGCGCCATCGGAGCCTTTCTCTCGACTGACCTGTTCTTCTTCTTCGCTTTCCACGAGCTGGCACTGATCCCGACCTTCCTGATGATCGGCATCTTCGGCCACGGCAAAGACCGCGTGCGCAACGCCTGGACGATCACCATCTACTTAGGCGTCGGCAGCCTGGTTCTACTTGCCGGCTTGATTGGTCTCTACCTCAGCCTTGGTGGCGCAACGACCTCGCTGGTCGAAATGCAAGCTCTTGCCAACGGTGACGGCATCGCTGCCGGTGCGCAAAAATGGATTTTCCTGCTCCTGCTGCTCGGTTTTGGCGTGCTCGTTTCGCTTTTCCCCCTCCACACCTGGGCGCCCGCGGCATACGCCAGCGCCCCCACTCCCGTGGCCATGCTGCACTCCGGCGTGTTGAAAAAATTCGGCCTCTACGGCCTTATCCGCATCGCCCTGCCGATGCTGCCGATCGGTTTCGCCGACTGGCAAAACCTGCTGCTGGTGCTGCTGCTCGGTAACATCATCATCATCGGTCTGGTCACAGTCGCTCAGAAGCGCCTCGACCTGATGCTCGGTTACTCGAGCGTCATGCACATGGGCTTCGCCTTCCTCGGTATCGCCAGCGCCAACATCATCGGCGTCTCCGGCGCTGTCATGCTGATGTTCGCCCACGGTTGCTCGATCGCCCTGCAGTTTGCCTTATGCGGCCAGCTTCGCGACCGCCTGCCATCGCTCGACTTCGATCGCAACGGTGGCCTCGGCAAAAAAATACCCGCGCTCGGCCTGTTGTTTGGTTTCGGCGCATTCGCTTCGATCGGCCTTCCTGGTTTCGCCAACTTCGTTTCCGAGATCATGGTCTTCTTCGGCAGCTTCAAGCGTTACTTCGACAATCCCGAGGAGGGCATTCGGTTTATCACGATCGCCGGCATGATCGGCCTCTGGGGCGTGGTCATCTCCGCGGTCTACATGCTTCGCGCCTACCGCAAAATGTTCATGGGCAGCCCATCGAAACTCAGTGGCGACACCTCCGGCCTGACTGATCTCACCTGGGCCGAACGCCTGCCCCTGCTACTCTTGGTCATCGCACTGATGATCATCGGCTTCCGCCCCGGGATCTTCCTCGAACTTTTGACCCCGACCCTCGAAAGCATGGCCCGCCTGAGTGGCCAGTTGTAAGTCATCCTCGATTAAATATTCAGAGTTCGTTGTTCCAGATTTTTACATTTCGCTCACCGGCTGAGTCTGAACACTTAAAACTTAAAACTTAAAACTTTGCGCGAGAGCGCGCTCCCCATGCCGTCTTACTCTCTGGAAATCATCGTCGTCGCCCTCGGTCTGCTAATGCTGCTGATCGAAGCCTTCGCGCCGGTCACCGACAAACGGTCGATCGCCTGGCTCGGTGCTCTCGGTCTTGTGGTCGTGCTGTGCCTGCTCGCCAAAATCACGCCGCACGACGCCACTTCGACGCATCCGTTCTGGACCTTCTACACCGAAGACAGTTTGGCGATGTTTTTCAAAGGCCTGGCTCTGGTATGTACAATCATCGTTCTGCTTATGTCCGTCGATTTTGCGCCAATGCTCAAGCGCTATATCGCTCCCAGCGAAAAAGGCGCGCACCCTGATGCCGGCGTCGGTGAGTTCTACGCGTTGCCGGTTTTCATTTGCGCCGGACTGATGTGGATGGCTTCGGCCAACAACTTGGTCAGCATTTTCGTGACGCTGGAAATGGTCACCATCGGCTTCTACGTGCTGGTTTCCTACATGCGCCGCAACAACGCCTCGCTTGAAGCCGGTGTGAAATACCTCGTGCTCGGCGCACTTTCGACGGGCTTCCTGGTCTACGGATTTACCTGGCTCTACGGCATCACCGGCGAGTTCGAGCTCGGCAAAATCGGTGCCGCCCTTCACGCTGGCAGCGAGACCATCGGTCGCGGCCCGCAGCTATTCGCCTTCGCCCTGGTGCTGATCGCACTCGGCTTCAAAATCGGTGCCGTGCCTTTCCAACTTTGGATCCCCGATGTTTATCAGGGCGCACCGACACCAGTAACTGCTTTCCTCTCGGTGGGATCAAAAGCCGCGGGCTTCGTCATTCTCATCCGAATCGCTCAAGTATTTCTCGAATCCGGTGCCATCGGCGCGCAGACCCTGACCGTGTTCGCCATCATCGCCGGCGCAACTCTGGTGGTCGGCAATCTCGCCGCGCTCCCACAGACTAACTTCAAACGCCTGCTCGCCTACTCGAGCATTTCGCACGCCGGTTTCCTATTGATGGCGCTCGGTTCACTGACTAAAGCCAGCACCGATGCCTCCGCCGCTCCCGGTAGCGCCGCCTCAGCGATCGCTTTCTACCTGGCTGCTTACCTGTTGATGACCCTGCTCGCCTTCATCATCATGACCGCCGTTAGCCGGCACACAAACAGCGACGAGATGAGCGCCTATCACGGCCTCGGCAAACGCGCACCCTTTCTCGCCTTCGCGCTCACCATCGCCATGGCATCACTCGCTGGCGTGCCACTGACCGCCGGCTTCTTCGGAAAGTTTTTCGTGTTCGCACTCGCCATCAATGGTGGCAACTACCTACTGGTCGGCATCGCCGTAATCGCTGCCGGCGCCGGCTTTTACTACTACTTCAAGGTCATCCGCGCGATGTACTGGGAAGCGCCGTCAGATAATTCAGAGTCATCGACAGCCGCCGATTCAACCCTGAAATTGAGCGCAGCATCACGGTTCGTGATCGTCGTGCTATTGATCGCCATCGTCGTCTTCGGCTTCTACCCAAACGGCATCCTCAACCTGCTGAGCTAAGCTCCGCGTGCAGAGCCCCCAACTGGACAGCTCCTAACTCCTGATCGCAAAGCGATCAACCAGTCACCTGCACCTCTGCCGGACTCGGTTCGAGAAAATGCCGCCAGCTATCGTGACGGATTTTCAGCCGGCCATCACCGGCACTGAACAGCGGTCGCCAACGCGGTGGTCGCGGCTCCCGGATCGGGAACATATTCACCTCCGCCGGTAGCTTGTTGGCCTTGCGCGTATTGCAGAGCACACACGAACAGACGACGTTCTCCCAGGTCGTCTTGCCGCCTTTATCGCGTGGTATAACGTGATCGAGATTGAGCTTCTTCACATCGAACCTCGTCGCGCAGTACTGGCAAGTGAATGCATCCCTCTGAAAGACATTTTGCCGAGTGAACTTCACCTCCTTGCGCGGCAAGCGATCGAACTCGCTGAGCACGATGATCGCGGGAACACGAACCGCGAATGAAATCGCCCGAATCAATTCCAGATCTTCAACCTCCTCGGAAAGCTCGACCCACGAGTCGATGTCGTGGCTGAGAAAGTTCATCTCCGTGTCGATGTGAACAACCTGTGCATGGCCGGTGAACAACAAAGTCACCGCCCGACGAGCGGCGCAAATATTGACCGGCTGCCAGAGCCGATTGAGCACCAGTACTGGGCTTTCCAAGGCAAGCATAAGCTTTACGCGAGAGTCGGCATATCGTATCGGCACAAACCGGAAGTTCAACCCTATTGGCCTTCATACAGGCGAAGTCGCTCCCAGCAAATCAACGTTCTTGTCACATCTCTTGCATGTGTGACCTATCGTAAACCATGCCCATAATGGAAACTATGGACATTTGTAAAAAAATTCTAATTTTTTGAGATCAAAGGCGACAAGTTTCGCAAAAAATGATACAACTCGCTCCCGTTTTGCGGAGTGTAACTGACTTTTTTAAAACTCAGACGAAACTGCAGAATTGTAAGGGAACCATTGTTAGGCACTTATGCGACAACTGATCGAATCGCCACTCAGCCAGAACCGCCGAGCGCAAGACGCGAGTTATTTCGTTAGTCAGGCCCCTTTAAGCCGACCTTTCATCAAGCATTTCATGAGCAACTCGACGATCATCGCCGCGCTGTGCGCCGCTTTCATTCTGATCATCTCGTCGGCCAATGTCGACGCGCAGGGCATCGATCCCTCCGACATATGGTTCAAGGCCTACCTTGAGATGAAGGATGGCGAGCAAATGGAAGAACAGGACGATTTACTCGGCGCCTACAATAAATACGTATACTCAAAAAACCTGCTCGATGCCGTCTACCATGAGCATCCGGATTTCCATGCAGGTATCGTCCGCTTCCGACGCAAATTTCTTGCCGATAAAATCGTCGAACTGAAGGCCGCCATGGCGGATCAGAATCGCCCCGGCAACGGAACCGGCGGCAACCGCGGAACGCCGGGAGCCGTGCCCCCTCCACAAGTGACCCCCGACGGCCTTGAGTTACCATCACGCGTTGCCGTTCCGCAGGCGCCGATCGGAGCCAGCCCGGAATTTCCCGCCCCCCTGCAGCCGGTTCCCTCGCCCGGCGGCGTCGTGCAACCCACTCCGGGTGCGATCACCGGACCGACCCCCAGCCCGGACAACCCGTTCGTGGCACTGCAGCAGCAATATCAGGAGATGAAATCGCAGGTCGACGAGCTTAATCGCCAGAATAGCGACTTGCAGCACCGACTGACCGCGCGTGAGCAACAATTGGCAAATTTTCAGAACGAACTGACCAAAGCCCGTGAGGATGAGAAAAAACTGCGCGATCAGATGGCTCAGAACACTGGTGCCTCACCGGAAACCATGCGGGAACTGAAGGCACAGTTGGCCGATGCGATGGATCTCGCCAAGCAAGCCAACGATCGCAGCGACGCTCTGCTCGCTGAACTCAAAACCAGCCGTCGCGATTACGCCAAACTCCAGGCCGAGCGCGACAAGATCCTGCGCGAGCGCGATCAGCTCGCAGCGGTCGTCGACCAGGACGCCGGGAAGAAGCAACTCGCTGACCTGATGAAAGAAAACGAGCGCCTGCGCGGTGAACTCGAAGACACCCGCACCCTTGCCGAAACACTACGCAAGGAGTCCGGCGACAAGAGTGCCGAACTGGTCATCCTAAAAGAAAAACTCGCCAATATCGAAAAGGAACGCACCCAGTTGCTCGCTGACAACGCCCTGCACCGGAAACACATTTCCGAGCTGCAGCAGCACCTCAAGGATCTCGGCAAAGAATCGCTGACCGGACCTCCGGTAGAACTCGCCAGTGCCGATCCAGGCGCCGTACGGGCCATGGAGGAGAACGGGCTGTTGCGCGACATCGTTCTGCGCCAGCTGAGCCGCCAGAACCAACTCAAGCAAGCCAAGGAAGCCCTGATCGAACAACTTCAGGATATGGGGGTCGAGTCGGCCTCGCTGCTCGCCTCGATCGATGACATCGTCGACGGTGCCAGACTGACGCCGCAGGAAAAAGACATGATCCGCAATCCGAAGCTCGACGAAAGCACCGGACCGATGGAAGCCACCATCATCGTCGAAGGGGCTGAGCCCGATGGCTCGGGAGACGGCATAATCACCGTGCAAAGCATGGAGGAGGAACTCAACCAGGTTCAGAAAGCCGCCCGCCTCGACTTCAGTGAAGGTCGACTCGCTGAAGCGGAAGCCGGCTACAAAGCGTATCTGCGCATGCAACCGCAGAGCGTCGAAGGCAATTGCAACCTCGCACAGGTCTACCTGAGTCTCGACCGCTCCGTCGACGCTCAGGCACTTCTTGAAAAAGCCATCGCCCTCGACAACAACAACGGTCGCCCACACTACCTGCTCGGCGTGCTTTTTTTCCGCGAAGGCAAGATGGACGACGCCCTCGGCCAGCTCGAACTCGGCATCGCTCGAGATCCCGATAATGCTCGCGCCCACAATTATGTCGGCGTCATCTGCAGCCAGAAAGATCTGCCCAAGCGCGCCGAAGATTCCTTCACCCAGGCGGCTACGCTCGACCCCAAGTTTGCCGACCCACATTTCAATCTCGCCGTTCTCTACGCGACCGGCGAAGCCCCCGATGTGAAGAAAGTCCGCACGCATTACAGCAAAGCGCTCGAACTCGGCGCCGAGCGTGACAGCTCAATCGAGACCTTTCTCGATGCCAATCCCAGCGTGAGTGCGGCAACCACGGCCTCCGCCTACTGATCACGGGGCCGCCGACACTTGCCTGCAAAAGCAACCCCGATCCGAAACCGATAAAAAGCGGTTGAAGGTGGCCCTGCTTCTACCTACTTTCCGAGCGTCCGCGTCCCTGCCGGAACTTTCGCCCATTTAACTTAATTTATTCCAAAGAATACCCATGCTGAGCACTATCCGGCACTTCCAGAAATGGCTCATGATCGTCGTTGCGATCATCATCATCATTTCCTTCGCCTTCCTCTACAATCCCGGCGATCCAAGTCGCAAGAGCGACTCCAACGTGATCAACGTCAATGGCACCGCTCTCAGCAGCAAGGAGGCCATCAAGCTGCGCAGCGCATTCAACATCATGCTGCAGATAGGCATGAGCGACTTCGCGATTTTCCTCTACGGGCAGGATCGTCAGGACACCGACTACACTGACTTTGCGGTCAACCTCGCGCTGTTCCGCGACGAAGCCAAACGCTTGGGCATTCAGCCCACTCCCCAGCAAGTACGCGACGCGGCCAGCAGCCTGCCCGGCATCGCCATGAACCGCATCGATCAAAAAACACTCGAGCGCCAGATCCTCAATCCCAATGGTTACAGCAGCGCCGACTTCTTCGAGATCGTCAGCGACTACGTTTGTTTTAAAGAAATCCGCTCGCTGCTCAATTCCGGCATCGAACCTCTCGACAGTGAAATCGAAGCCAGCTACGAACGCGACTACGTCACCATCCATGGCAGCCTGATCAATATCCCGCGCGCGCCGCTCGAGGAAAAGGCCAAGGCTGAAATCACCGACACGGAGATCGCCGACCACCACGCAGCCAACGCCGACCGTTATCTTTCCAAGCGTAAACGCGGCGTCGACCTGATCCGCTTTGAACGCGCCGACCCCGCTAAAGACGCTACTCAGGAAGCCATCGCCAAAGCAGCACTCGACTACATCCGCACGGTCGATGAAGTCAGTGGCGAGTTCGAGCCCGACGGCTCCAACTTCGATGCCGTCATCAAAAAGCATAAGCTCAAAGTCGAAGCACTCGAACCCTTTGCTCCCGACGAAGCACCCGAAAGCATCAAAGGCGACCCGCAACTGACCGAAATGATTTTCTCACCCGCAGTGGTTGATAGCCGCCCGGTCAGCGATCCACTCAAGCTTGCCGACGGCAATTATGTAATGCTACATCTGCGTGAAGACATCGAGCCCTCTCCACTCGACCTGGCCGCTGCCACCGAACAGATCAGAGAAGAATTGCTCGCCGAAAAAACCACGACCCTGATCGATTCTACGGTCGCCGAAGCGCGCGCCAAAATTACCGAAGCGCTCGATGCCGGCAAGACCATCGCCGAAGCCGCCAAGGCCGCTGGTTACGAAGCCAAGGCCTTACCAGCATTCACCTCCAAAGACCCTCCGGCCGATGTCGACTCCGCCGGACAAGTTGCCCAGATGGCAACCACCCTGAATCCCGGCAGCCTGAGCACTTCGACCATCGACAGCGAAGACGGTAGCGCCCTCGTTTACGTCGAGAAAAAAGAACTCATCGACAGTGACGACGAAGCCGATCGCAAGTCCACCGTGCGCACTGGCCTGATCGCCGGCCAGAGCAACCAACTGATGCGCGCATGGTTCCGCAATCGTATCGACGAAGCGGAAATCTGGACTCACTATCGCCTCAAAGACCCCAATACCTCCGCCGAGTCGGACGATTCGGAAACCGAAGGCGAGCCGGTCGGCGACGCAAGCTGATAGCAGCAGCCGGCGGGACGTTCAGCCGCCGTCATTACCGATCCCGATGAGCGAACTCGACGATCTCTTCGACGATGCCAACGGCGACCTCGCTATCGGTGATCTCGATGCCGCTGTCGAAAAATATCGCCGCTGCGTCGAACTCGATCCCGAGTTCTTCGACGGCTGGCATGCGCTCGGCATGGCATTGATGAAAACCGATCGCATCAAGGAAGCGATCGGAGCCGCTTTGCAGGCCACCACCCTGAGCCCCAACGATCTCCTCGCCTGGACTGGACTCTCACAAATGTATGTCCAGGACGGCCAGATCGGTGAAGCCGAAGCCGCCAAAGCCAACGCCCGCATTCTCTCTCTGGGTGGCAAAGTCGTCCGCGACGGGGAGAACTGAATATCGAACTCCGAACAGGGAACACCGAATATCGAAGTCTCTCCGAGCTGGAAACACTTCTGAATTCGAAATTCCCTGTTCAATATTCGTTATTCAAAACCCAGCCTAAAATTCCGCCCACCCCGGCACCCGCGGAAACGGAATCACGTCGCGAATGTTCGCCACCCCGGTGACAAACATCAGCATTCTCTCAAAGCCGAGTCCGAACCCCGCGTGCGGCACGGTGCCGTAGCGACGCAGATCGGCATACCATCCGTAGTCCTCCTCACTCAGTCCGTCTCGCTTAAAGTTTCCCAACAAAACGTCGAGCCGCTCCTCGCGCTGACTGCCACCGACGATCTCACCGATGCCCGGCACCAGAAGATCCATCGCCGCCACCGTCTTGTCATCGTCGTTAAGACGCATGTAGAACGGTTTGATCTCCTTCGGATAGTTGTAAACCGTGAGAGGGCATTTAAAATGCTCTTCGGTCAGATAGCGCTCGTGCTCCGACTGCAGATTGTGACCGTATTCGACCGGATATTCGAACTTTTTCCCACTCGCCTGCAACAACTCCACCGCCTCCGTGTAGCTGACTCGCGCAAACGGTCGCTCACGCACAAAGTCGAGCCGCTCGCGCAGCCCCTTGTCGACAAAATTACCGAACAGCTCAAGGTCTTCCGCGCAGTTTTCGATGATGTCCGCGACTAGATATTTCACCAGCTCCTCGGCCATATCCATGTCGCCCTCAAGATCGCAAAACGCCATCTCCGGCTCGATCATCCAGAACTCCGACGCATGCCGTGAGGTATGAGAATTCTCTGCCCGGAAAGTCGGCCCAAAAGTGTAAATATTCGACAGCGCACAGGCAAAAGTCTCGCCCTCCAATTGACCGCTGACCGTCAAATGCGTCGGCTTACCGAAAAAGTCCTCGGCTCCTGCCTGCATCTGTTTGCCATCCAAGGTCGTGACGCGAAACATTTCGCCCGCACCCTCGCAATCGCTACCGGTGATAATCGGCGTATGCACATAGACGAACTCACGCTGCTGAAAAAATTCGTGTACCGCAAACGCCAGTCGACTGCGCACTCGAAACACACAGCCATACAAATTCGCCCGCGGCCGCAGGTGTGCAATCGAACGCAAAAATTCTGGCGTGTGGCCTTTCTTCTGCAACGGATAAGTCTCATCTGCATGCCCATAGACCGTCACTTTCGTCGCCTGGACTTCCCACTTCTGCTTGCCGCCTTGCGACGCAACCAACTTACCTTCGACGCCCACCGACGCCCCGGTATGCAGGCTCTGCACGTCCTCCGCATAGTTCGCAAGATCGGCATCCGCAATGATCTGCAACCCCTTCAGGCATGACCCGTCGTTGACCTCAATGAACGAAAATCCTTTCCCGTCTCGCCGCGTTCGCACCCAGCCCTGCACCAGGACTTGATCGGAGGGTTCAGTGGCAGCGAGCAGATGTTTGACCAGAGAGCGTTTCATCATCGGTGCACCATCCATCGCACCCGATGACAAACTTCTCAAGTGCCAGCAGTGAACGAGCCACTCCCTCCACCGAATCTCATTGACCCAATCCGCCAGCGCCCGAACAATCGCCACAATGAAAGCCGCTGCATCGCTATGGATTTTTAACGTGCTCTTCTCCCTCAGCACGTTCACGTCAACCACCGCCTCAGCTCGGGACGAAGCCCCCCGCCCCAACATCGTCATGATCGTTGTCGACGACATGCGCTGGGACGATCTCGGCTGCATGGGTCACCCCTTCGTCAAAACGCCGAACATCGACCGCGTTGCTGACGAAGGCATAAAGTTCACCAATGCCTTCTGCACCACCCCACTGTGTTCGCCAGTTCGCGGAGCCATCCTCACCGGTCAATATCCGCACACCAACGGCATCATCGACAATACCAACCGCAGCGAACAGAGCCATCAGTTGATGACTTTTCCGCGCCTGCTGAAAGACACTGCCGGCTATCGCACTGCTTTCGTCGGCAAGTGGCACATGGGCAACGACAGCAGTCAACGCCCCGGCTTTGACTACTGGGCCTGCCTTAAAGGTCAGGGCCAGGCTTACAATCCGGAGCTCACCAACACTGATGGCACGACCAGCAAATCCGAAGGTTACATCAGCGATATCCTCAGCGACCGCGGCATCGAGTTCATCGAACAGTCTCACGCCAACGATCCCGATCAGCCGTTCGCGCTCTACCTCGCCCACAAAGCTTTGGTGCCCGATCTCCATCAAGCCGACGACGGCAGCGTCAGCAAGATCGGCAGCGGCGAACGCATTCCCGCCAAGCGTCATGAGAACCTTTACACCGGCGCGAAAATCCCACGCCGCCCCAATGTCCACGACGACCTCTCCGGCAAACCCGCGCTGACCCGCGTCACTCCTGGCGTGCCGCCGCTCTCCCCTGAAACCGGCACACCCGACAGCGTCATCATCGACCGCTTGCGCATGCTCGCCGCCATCGACGAAGGGATCGGCCGAATTTTCGACGCGCTCGAAAAAACCGGCGACCTCGACAACACCCTGTTCATTTTCAGCAGTGACCACGGCTACTTTTACGGCGAGCACTACCTCGAATACCAAAGCCGCCTCGCCTACGAAGAGGCCTTGCGTATTCCCTTGCTGATCCGCTATCCGCCCATGATCAAAGCCGGTTCCGAGACCGACTTCACCGCCATCAGCATCGACTTTGCGCCGACCTTTCTAGACCTCGCCGGAGCTCCCGCTCGCGAGGAAATTCAAGGCCGCTCGCTGGTCCCCGTACTACGTGGCGAAAAAGTCGAGCCGCGCACCTCATTCCTCGTCGAATACTACAGCGATACCGTCTGGCCGCGAGTCTGGGACATGGGCTACAAAGCCGTGCGCACTGAGCAGTGGAAATACATCCGCTACACCGAGCTCAAAGGCATGGATGAACTCTACGATCTAAAAGCCGATCCCTACGAAATCACCAACGTCATTGCCGATCCGGCCGCCCAGTCCGGTCTCAAAGCCATGCAAACAGAGCTCGATCGATTGCTTGAAGAAACCGGCGGCTGATCCAATGGACGAAAGCGTGCTACCGGCGTCCCGCCGGTCAAGGCTGGACGATCATTCTCGCTCAAAAATCCCGCATTGAAATACTGCAAGCGACGAACATTTCGTCCTCCAATCCATCCCTTTCATCGCAAAAAGTTTACGATCTCGAGGGCATCCGCTCTTTCCGAAAGAATCACCGCTGTACCATCTCCACGAGCCTCATAGGCGTTCCGGGTGTAGGAAAAACTTTCCTCCAGCGCATTCTTAGTAAGCACGCTACCGCGACCGCTGACCGCACCGGCGATCACCAAACGACGCGGCGCCAGCAAAGACGCCAAATGCTGTACGTCTCCTACATGCCGCAAGATTCCCGGAGCCATAACACCCAAATACTGGTCTCGATAGCCCTCATCGGAAATATAGCTCGTCAGTGTTCCGATCGTCGCGACTTTTGTGATGCGCGCGTCAACCGCCGCTGCGCTAATTGCCACCAGTCCGGCCGCGCCGACGCCGACTACCGCTACCTCCCCTGGCAGACTTCCATCCAGCTCCACCAATGCATCGAGTGTGCGCTGCACATCGACACTCCACTGGCCCAGAAGGGGCCGACCGATCCACATCGCCCACAGCGAGTTTTTAAAGTCAGGAATGTCGCGATTTTTCGCATGCGCGGGCAACAGTGCGCCCGTCGAACGAAGATCGAGCGTCAACGTGCTCCAGCCAGCTTTTCGTAAACGAGCGATCAGCTCCGCAGACTCCCGCTCCGCAATTTCCGCACCCGCAAGATCGAGCACGATCGCAAGACGGGACGCCTTCGGGTCACGAATTTGCTTCGCTCTCAGAGTCAATCCTGGCTCCGGCGAAAACTCAATCGTACGCCTTACCTCACCATCGGTATCGACGGCGCGTGCATCCGTCTTACCTCCCTGTCCTACCCCACCGAACACATCATCGATCAATGCCAATCGGCGCACCTTCGCATCCTTCTCCCAGGTTTCAGCATCACCCGGCCGCTCGACTTTCGCCAGCAACTCTCGCCCTTGCACCGCAGCGAACTGTGCCATTGTCAGGAAATCATCCGGTCGTTCACCAACAGGGAAACAACGCAGCGTCTCCGCATTTTCCACCGCAACCCGCTCCGCCTCGGCGATCGGCGAACCGTCACCTTTGCCCTTCAACTGCTGCGTAAACCACCCGTAAACCGCCTCACGCATTTCGCGGGGATACCCGTGCGGCAGATCAAACGATGCGTGCCGCAATTTTTCCCCACGATCGTAAAGCTCGAAAACCGGGCGCAACATCGCCAGCGTTTTGCGCACTTCAACCTCGTCGAAATTAAGGATATCATGCTGCGCGCTACCGACCAGCAGCGCCCGCGGTGCCACCGATCCCAGCACGCCCCATTCTTCGGAAAACGTCAGCCCACCCGGAATCAAAGTGCAGATGCATGCCGCCAAGCCAAGGTGCGCCTGATAAGTCCCCACCGAACAGAATGGCGCTACCGCCGCGATCCGTTCGTCCCACGAGCCGGCGTAAATGCTCTGATTGCCACCGCCGCTCGCCCCGGTAATCCCGATCCTCGCCCCGTCGACCTCCGGTCGCGTCAGCAGATAATCCACTGCACGCATGTTGTCATAGACCTGCAGCCCACAAAGCGGCATGCCCACCGGCAACAACGGCGCACTGTTCAGTGCCCCATGATATTCATCAAGCTTTCCGGACGGACTGCGCTCGCCCGCGCCAAAAGCGTCGACCGCCAATACAAAAAATCCCAGCCGAGCCAGAGAGATCGCCCGCACTTGCTCACCCGGTTGCTCCTTTCCCTGGACGCTGTGACCGTGCACACAAATCACCGCCGGCACCTTTCCTCCGTCGGCCCTTTTCTCGGGAACATAAGCTGACGCTGTCAGCCAGATTCCAGGCCGCGTGCGCAGCGCGATCTTTTCCACCCGATACCCCTCGCGCTCGAACGATCCAAGCCGCATCTCTTTCAGTGGAGATTTCTCTTCCGGGAATCCCCCCCAGGCTTCGAGAAGTCGCTCGCGCACCAGGGCGCGCAGCTGCTGCCACTGCTGTAAAGTTTTTGGCGCCTCGTCATCGGCACGAAGCGCCGCCGCCTGAGCTTTGGAAAATACTGCGAACTCTCCGCTGCGATCCTGATGGTCTGCCACTTGCGCCCTGGACGATTCCTGAATCGCCAACAGCAAAGCGATACTGATCAGTTTTCTCAAAGTCAGCGACTTCATCATTTCAAAATCCCGTATTCGGATACCAGCGGCTGTAGTGATTTCCTCCAAGCCGCGTCAGCGGTGTCATCACCGGTTCGAAGATCAGCGAACCATCCGCCACCTGCTCACGATGCCCCAGCTTAGAGAGCAGGGGCCAATACGGATGCTTACCCTTCTGCCATCCGGTGAACTGTTCCGGATCCCATACCGCAATACCGTCGGCGCCCTGTTGATAATCGAGAGCCACCTTTTCGGATAACTCTCCCGCGCTATTCATTTTCCAGCCGATGTAGAACGGAAAAAACTTCACGTCGGTAGCTTCGGTGATCTTTGCATAGTAGGCATTGTCGCCACCGTATTTTCCCAGCCCGCTGGTGTAGTAAGCGAACCAGGCCACGCCGATCTGATCGATCAGTCCTGCCTCGATCCACTGCTCAACATCGAGCCCGAATTTTTCGTTGTCCGCCTGAGCGGCAAAGGTCGTCACCGCCAGCTTCAGGCGACGCTCCGGCTTACCTCGCTTGCTTGCCTCCTCATCCAGCAGCGCCCGGATTTTACGCATGAAGCCGGTCATGACCTCCGCGCGCATCTCAGCAACCCGCGGATCGTCCTCGGCAATCGTGCGCGGATCGATGCTAAATTTTTTCTCGAAGCGCTGACAAAACGCATCCTCCCACAGCATCAGCGGCATGCCACGATGAAACATGAATCCCAAGCCGTCCGGCTCGCGCTCCAGCACCTCGCGATACACGTCAATCAAGTGATCCTGTACCTCTTCGACCGCATAACTCATGTGCATGACTGGAGTTCCATCGTGGTCAACACAGCGCCACTCCGGATGCGCCTCGTAAAACTCGCTCATGAAAAATTCCTCCCACGGCGGTGCGCCCTTCCATCCGGCGGCGCGCAGGCAAACCAATATCTCGGCATCCTGCGCATGAGCTTCCTCGACCGCGACCTTGAGAGGATCGATGCCCTGAGCATGCAAATGCCGAACCGACTCGACAAACTCGCGATCCACCGAACGCGGAAACGTGTCGAGGTGAGCGCCCATCAAATTGCCCACCTTCGACGGATGATGCACCAGGTCGGCCCCGCCAACCTGAAACCACCAGGTCTTAAAATCGCTGTCGCGATACCAGGAGAAAGTCGCCGCCAGATCAGCTCGATTCTGCGGCCGGAACGGATGAATCCAGGAAAATCCGTCCATGGTCGCCACTGACGTCCGCGTTGTTTTCTGTTCACGCTCCGCTTTCACAGCCGCCACTTCGGCATCGGACAGCGGCACGCATTTGACGTAGTGAATGCGCGCCGGCATTTCATACACCGTCGAAAACTGTAAATCGTTCTGACTCAAGTCGGCGACACCGACAAATATTTCCTCGAGCACATCGCGACGCCGCTCGCCCAGATCGAGCCGGTTGCTGTAGCGCGAGTATGCCGGGTCACCGCTAAACTTCACTTCAATCTGATTCGGCGCCGGCCTCACCAGATCGGTAATCGTGCTCAAGCCGACATACACCGCATGCCAGCCCTCCTTGTTCAACTTCAGGGTCAGGTCGGGCGCTGATGACTCGCGCCCCACCGATACACATTTCCCGGCAAAGTCCGCCGTTTCGTATTCGAAAACCTTCCATTTATCGTGCTCGCGACGCGACGACAAGGCATCGGCCGGCAAACAGCCAGTCATGTCGGTCAGCAGGTCCGCGGCTTTATAGTTCTGCCATTGCTGTATATGACTGGACGGTATCCGCTCCTCAATCGAACGCTTCACCAATTCTTTGCTGACGGTAAATCCCGCAAATCCAAGGTCCGCCTGTTCACTCTGGACCACGCCCCCCACCACAAAGTAGCCAGATCCGGAGTGCTCAACCACCAGCTTGTGAATCACCGCCGCGGACTTTCCACCGACCAGTGCAGAGGCATCAATTTCCGCTACCGCGCGCTTCGATTCAGCATCGACCTTCGCCAGTCCTGAAATCAGTTCTTTCCCGTCGAGATCGTAAAGGCTGTAGCGAACCTTGCCGTTAATCACCGACGATCCCGTCACCCGAAACGCCAGCCTCGAGACCGTAGCCGCACGACTGATATCTGTGGGGTCGACAAACCGCAAAATTAACTTGTCGCCCCGCAGGTCGGCACAATCGACACTCGAACTCGGATCGAAAAACGCCACCGAACCCGCCGGGCTCTCGACCAGCAGGCCGACCGGCTTGGGAAGCGGTGACGACGACGTATTTTTCGCCGACGGCTCGATCAGGCCGGAGAAAGGCACGCCAAATTCCGCCACCTTCCCCTGCACCGCCTGCTGCACACCCGGCGGCGGATTGGACACATAGTCCTCAAAACGCAGCGTGATAAAATCTGCCTCAGCACGGGTCAACGAGGAGTCGGCGGGATTCGTGACAACTTTCACTTCCGCTTCCGCCTTCGCGTTCGCCGCAGCGCCTTTCTTAATCAACGGCAACAATCCATCCGCGACAATCCGCTGCCCCTCTTCATTCGGGTGTATCCCATCGAGCAACAACTTATCGACCGACTGGCCGTCCTTCGCAGCGTGCGCTTCAAACAACTGATAGACATCGACCAATGGCAATTTTTTCTCCCTCGCCAGCTCGCGAACCTTCTCCGCGTATTTTTTTAGAAATACCGAAAATCCCCAATC
>JBBKXR010000246.1:0-21557 GCA_037969585.1 Verrucomicrobiales bacterium | reverse complement strand
ACGCCGACTTCGGTCGACGGCTGCCGGCGATGGCATTTACGTGGGCTCGGCGCACCTCAGTCTCCCCTTCCAGAACATTGCCATCAAAATAAGGATTCAGAAACATTGTGAATCTAGATACCGACAACGCTCGTAAGGATCCACATGACCACGAACTCCATCCCTGCCGCCAGCGTTACGCTCGCCCTGCTACTTGGCTTTGTATGCAGCGCATCTGCCGAGCAGGAATCTGCAACTTGGCGTGGACAATCCGTGACTGAATTTTCTGCCGAAGAAAACGATGCCCTTCAGTGGCAAGTAGTCGATGACGGAGTGATGGGTGGCCTTTCAGAAGGCAAGGTCGAATTTAGCGACGCTGGAACAATGAAATTCTCCGGCGACCTCTCACTGGAAAACAATGGAGGTTTTTCGACCGTGCGCAGCGCCGAGGTCGACCTCAACCTCAGCGACGATCTCGGATTACTGATGCTGGTCAAAGGGGATGGCCGAACCTACGAGGCGCGGCTCGATTCCGATGCTCGCTTTCGCGGTAACCCCGTGTCTTTTTCCGGCGAGTTCTCCACCAAGAAAGGCGAATGGATTCAGGTGCAGATTCCCTTTTCCGAATTTAAGGGAAGCTTCCGCGGTACCGACCTGCCGGATATGCGACTGAATCCGTCCATGATCGAGCGACTTTGGGTGCTTCTCGCCGATAAGCAGAATGGAGCTTTCGACCTCGAGATCGATTGGATACGTACCTACGGTAAGGGCCAAGGAGATTTTACCGAGCGCAATGCGAAACCGGTCTCCAGCGAAGGCGTCCCCGCCACCAAGCAAGGTAGGCGTCAACTGATTGCTACCGCCGTCGCCGACGGACGCTTTACGACACTGAAAACGGCCCTCGATGCAGCCGGTCTGACACCATTTTTTCAGTGGGATAATCCGCTGACAGTATTTGCTCCGACCGACGAGGCATTCGCGAAATTGCCGAAAGAGGTTCTCAGTGATCTGCTCAAACCAGAGAACAAAGAAAAACTAATCGCTATCCTGTCCTATCATGTCAGCGCAGGATCGAGCGATCTCGCCGGTGCTTTGCAAGCCAAGCAGCTAGAAACTGTGGCGGGCCCTCCTCTCGAAGTCAGCTTCTCCAAAGGCCGCGTGCGAGTCAACGAAGCGTTGTTGGTCGATAGTGACATCCAGTGCTCCGATGGCATAATTCACGTCGTCGACGCCGTCCTGCTGCCACCCCAGACCAAAGAACCGAACACAGTCCTCTCGGTCGCGAAGCAGGCAGGCTCTTTCTCCACGTTGCTTGCCGCCGTCGACGCCGCCAAGCTGTCAGACCTGCTGAAAGGCGACGGCCCATTCACCGTGCTGGCCCCCACCGACGAGGCTTTCGCTGCCCTCCCGCAAGGCGCAGTGTCGACACTGCTTAAAGAAGAGAACCGTGACGATCTGGTTGCCCTCCTCAAATATCACGTTGTCGCCGGCCGAGTGTCAGCCGGGGATGCGTTGAACGCTGGAAAAGCCAAGACCGTGCAAGGAGACACCGTCAAGTTCAGCATCGAGAACGGCACCTTCAAAGCAAACGAGTCGACGATTCAATCCACCGGCATCGAGGGTGGTAACGGCTTAATCCATGTCATCGATGCAGTCCTGATGCTGCCTCACTTAACCAAAAAATTCAGCGTCCTCCCCGGCAAGGCCTGTTGCCTAAGTCCGAATCTCGAAATCACCGCCAGCGAAACCAAGGGCTCTACCACGCTAAAGAAGTAGGCTGCATAAAATGCCGCTCCACTTCAATGCCGATGCGTCGCTAGGTGTTGCTTCAGCAAATCCTTGCCATAGTCATTGCCGTTCGGCGTGCGCACCGTGGCGTGAATGTGGTCCTTGGTCGCCGTGCTGCTCCGCCCCAAGGCAATCGGACGCTGGTGATCGAACTCGATCAGAACGACCGGACTGTGAATGCGGTAAAAGAAAACCGAATCAGTGTCCATTTCACCGATCCAGGCGAATCGGGTCTGGTCGAGATGCTTCTCGATCTCTGCCATTTTCACTTTGGCATGTTCTGCTTTCAAATTGCCAATCCACAGAGCCGTCAGCTCGAGGAAAGCTTTTTTCTGCGCGTCATCCATTTCCGAAACGGCCAGCCCTTCATAGGGTATCACCACGTTGTCATGGAAGGCGTCGATACTTAAATTAGTGCCATCCTTCTCGCTCTTCAAAACGGCTTTGGCCTTCTGAGCGTCGGTCAGGCTATTGGCCAGCTTGAGCGCCTGATCCTGCTCCTCCTGAAGGACCACGGTCCCCTGATATTTTCCCGAAGTCGCCCGCACTGGCTCCGACCCCAGAAACAGCGGCGTCATGACTACCTGATCACCGAGGATGAAATAGTTGACGATACAGTGGTGGCCATCGAACTGGAATCCCCACGGCTCGGTGTCGGAGGGCTCGCCCATGACGGTGACGAAGTAGGCCCAGCGTCCATAGCCGTATTCCCCTTCCCGACCGCTCAACTCGGCGATGGTGTGATTGAGCTTCATGATATCCTGAATGGCATCGACTCCGCGCGCGCTCAGTCCGGCACTGAGCAATTCGAAGCCGAGCTCACGCTGCTCGTCGGTCATTTCTTCGAAGGAAATACCCTGGCGCGGCAAGCTGTGTTGATTTGCCCAGCGCCGCCATTCGTTGTCATCGATCGGAAAAGTGGTTTTCGCGCGCTGCGCTTCATCCAGGCCCGCGAGGAAGGCGAGTGCCGCATCTTTCACCGCGGTCACCGCCGCACCGGTCGGTTTGATCTCGAACAATCCTGTTTCCACTTGGCCATTCGCGGTGACCCCGACAAATGGCTCGGCGATGGCCTGCTTCTCCAGCTCCGCAAATCGATTGCCTCCGCCTTTACCTTTTCCCGCCTCTTTCTGCTGAGCGGTTCCGGTCGAAAAGATCGAACAGAGAATGAGCAACGTTGCCGCGGTGGCGAGAAAGTGGGGTCGAGATTTCATAATGACGTTTTATAAAACTACCTGAGAAGAGAAAAGTTGTCAGGGATTCAATAATCGGTTCTGTGAAAACGGAAAATAATGATGCAGCGACAAAAAGCGATCCTGTGGGACAACGACGGCGTTCTTGTAGATACCGAACGATGGTTCTTCGAAGCCAATCGGCGGGAGCTCGCCGCCCTTGAGGTCGAGGTGACGTGGCACGATTTCGAAACGATCAATCTCCGGCGCGGTGAAAGCCTGTTGAATCTCTCTAATCTCGAAGGCGACGATCTCGCCGCTCTCTATGCGCGAAGAGATGCCCTTTACAGCGAGCTGCTAAGATCGGAGGAAACCGCTATGCCGGGAATGGAGGCGCTGCTCGGGCGGCTGCGAGCGCGTGGATTTTGCATGGGCATCGTGACGTCCTGCCATCGTCAGCATTTTGAGATCATCCATGCCCGTTCGGGTATTCTCGATCATGTCGATTTCGTTCTGGTCAACGAGGACTACCAGCGCGGCAAGCCGCACCCCGATGGATACCTCGCGGGTCTGGCGCGCACCAGGCTGCCGGCGGAAGATTGCCTCGCCGTGGAGGATTCGCCGCGCGGAATTGCTGCCGCGCGGGCTGCCGGTCTCGCCTGTCTTTTCTTCACCCCTGGCGGCATGGGTGCCGATCGAGAGGTGGGCGAGATACACGCGCGCGCAGAGTCGGTCGAGGATCTCGAGGCTGCGATTATCGCATGGGCAGAAGGCGGCTAGCGGTTAGCGATCGGCGTTCCCGCCCAACCGTCACGGCGCGTGATGCTGCGGATACCCTGACGGAGTCACAAAGTAGGGAGTGAGGTCGTCATTGACGCGTAGCATGATGCATCGATCGACTTGCGCTTGCGGGGTCCAGCGCTCCAGCTGGATCCGATCTAGAAATTCCAGCGGCACCGGCCAAAGAGTTTTGGGAATGACGTGTAGATCCGTGTCCGGTGGAAAGTGTTCTCGACACTGGTCGATCGACAGCCAGCGTCCGCGGCGGCAATCAGGGTTGAGGAACTCCAGAGACGTGGATTGAGATGATTTCACCGCCTCCTCGGTCGAAGGAGCTGCCCCACGGTCAGGGAGATCGCCCACTGGAACCTGATCGAACAGGCAGCCGTAGATCAGCTGTCGGACCACGATGGGCTCGTCGCGGTATTCCCCGGGAAGCACGTCAGGATGCTTGTCAGCGAGAATAAGCTGGTGGGCGCGCAGTCGTTTGATTTTTCGAAAGTAGTTGTCGCGAGCATCAGGCCCAGGAAGCTCCAGCCCTGCTTCGGTTCGGACTGCAAGATAGAACTTCGTGGCCAGCTCGAGATGGACAAGCTGACCGTCGCTTTGATCTCGAAGTAAAAAATCGAGTTCACCAACCGTCGTGTGCGCATCTTTTTGGAGCTGGAGGTTTTGGGCGAGCAATTCGAATCGCGGAGATGCTTCCAGTAGAACCGCCAACGCACTCTCGTAGAGATGACCGAGCTTTTGATTAAGGTTCAGGTTCCGTTCGTCCCCATTGGAGACAGCCGGGATGGCGAGCTCATGATAAGGAAAAGTCGCCGCTTCAGGAAGGTCGTCCACCAACAGCGGCCCATGGACGAGGCTCAGGAACAGTGCGTGTTCGGTGGTAGTCATGCTGAATGGATCACTGATCGATAGATCGAGGAATCAGTGTGATTTAAGGTCGAGGCTGGTCGCATGCAAAACATCATACCAGCTCTTTCTCCCCACTTGCCTCCGCCGGCTTCCTCGAACGGAATGCGATATCGGTTGCTCTCGGCACCAGTGATTGGTTGATTACTCATCTATGAGCGCCCCTAGCCAGCCATCGGATCCCGAACGTATCATCGAATTTGAATTTCTCCGTGCCACCGAATCGGCGGCGTTGAATGCCATGCGCTGGGTCGGGCGCGGTCAAAAGGAATCGGCAGATGAAGCGGCCTGCGATGCCATTCGCGGCATCTTCGACCTGATGGATATTCGGGGTGAAGTGGTGATAGGAGAAGGCATCAAAGATGAGGCGCCGGGATTGTTCAAAGGCGAGAAGGTAGGAAAATGGGCTGATGACGACAGCGTTTTCGACATCGCCCTGGATCCGGTCGATGGCACGACCAATGTCTCGAAGGGTAAGCCGAACTCGATTGCCTGCATCGCCGCGGCGATCCCCGAAGATGGTCACGACTCTGCCCTTCAGGAAATTCCGGCGTTCTACATGACCAAGCTGGCCTACCCGCAAAAGGTCCGCCTGGCATGGATGGCCGATCCGACTCTGCCGCTCAGCCTGGATGTGCCGTTTGAAGATGTGATCCATCTCACCGCACGAATTCTGGAAAAAGATGTCCGCGATATCGTTGTCATGGTGCTCGACCGGCCCCGCAACCAGCCTTGGATCGACATAACAAGGAAGACCGGCGCCCAACTGCGGATGATTGGTGACGGCGACATCACAGCCGCGTTGGCGCCCGCATTTCCGGACAGCGGCATCGATCTCTACGTCGGCATCGGCGGCTCACCGGAAGGCGTGCTGACCGCAGCAGGTATGCGCTGTCTGGGCGGCGGCATGCAGGCGAAGATATGGGTTAGCAGTGAAGAGGAACGCGAGAACCTGATCGCTGAGGGCTGGGGCGATCGCCTTGATGAGACGTTTCGCTCCAAGGATCTGGCGCAGGGATCGAGCATCATTTTTTGCGCTACCGGCATCACCGACAGCCCATTCCTGCGTGGCATCAAAGTTTCGGGTCACAACGTCACCACCTACTCCGTGCTGATGCGTGCCCGCAGTAAGACGGTGCGCTTTGTCGAGGCCATGCACAATCTTGAGACGAAAACCATCCGCCTCCGGTCGACCGGCAAAGAGGAGCACCTGCTCAAGCAGATGCATTAATATTGTTTTTTTGAACTAAGCGATAGCGCTGTTGTTAGCGCGCTACGCCACCCTCGTCAGCCGCTGCACGCAACGAGAAGGCCAGGAATGGGCTTTGTTCCGGTTGCCTCCGATGGTGTAGCCCTTTCGCGGAATTTCCCCGTTGCGACATCGCCTCGGCGGAATTTCCCCGTTGCGACATCGCCACGGCCAGCCCTGCAGTTGCTGGATCCAGCCGGTAACTCAACTTCCGTCCGGACGATGTCGAAATTCACAATGCCTGCTGGCTGGTCATTATTCGAAAATAATGAAATACTTTCGATTCCACTCCTTCATCTATGAGTATGGCAGAATCGATCACATCGGACGCGAATGGTAATGCGCCGATGCCTACATCCACCGGCGGGCGGATTCCCGGTCCGCGCTCGGTGCCTCTTTTTGGCAGCATGCTGGGTCAGAATGTGCGCCATCTGCCCGAGGTGCTGTTCGATTGGATGCGAAAATACGGGCCTATTTATCAGTTCCGACTTGGCTCATTCGACTATGTGGTTGTCACAGACAGGGATGCTATCAAACAGGTCTTCAGGGATCCCGACGGTGTCACCGGTCGACCGAAACAGCTGAAGTTAACGACGTCGTTTTTCGGTACCCGAAGCGTGCTGCTGACCGAAGGCGAGGATTGGAAAGCCAGCCGCCGATTCCTCGGGCGCTTCATGGGCGGCAAGCATCTCGACAAGCTGAACCCGATGATCATCGAGCGACTCGAGCTTTTCTTTCGCGATCTCGATCGGGCGGCGGAGAGTGGCCAGCCAGCGGATATGAAGGCGCTGACGTTTCGCCTGGCCTTCGACGTCAACGGGCTGTTCTCCTTTGGCCGCGATCTCAATTCCCAGAGCGGCAAGGGCGAATACGACGATTGCCTGGACGCTTTCTGGAGCCATTTAATGTACCGTCTGGCGGTCCCGGAACCGTGGAATCACCTCCTGCCGATGCCGGGTGCCCGGCGCGCAAAGGTAGCGCTGGAAACCCTCGAAAATTTGATGCAGTCGATCCTGCGCGACAAGGAATCCATGTCGGACGAACAGTTGCGCGAAACCACTGACCCGATCTCGGCGATGATCCTCGCGATCCGCGAAGGCACCGAAAATTTTCCCCGCTCGGAAGTCCGTGACCAGTGCTACTCGCTGCTCAACGGTGGCACGGATACCAATGCCTCGATGTTCTCGTGGCTGTTCCATCACCTTTCACAGCACCCGGAGGTGCAGAACCGGATCGTCGCCGAGATCGATCAACTCGGCGATTTCACTGCGCCCGATTCCGCGCAGTTGAAAAAGCTCGAGTTTTCAGAAGCGGTCGCCAAGGAAAGCATGCGGCTGTGCCCGCCAACCTCTTTTACCGTGCGCTCTTTCCGCGCTCCGACACAGATTCTCGACTATGACATCCCTGCCGGTCACGAGGTGCTGATTCCGATTCATGCGGTGCAGCACCATCCCGATTTTTGGGACGACGCCGAGGAGTTCCAACCGGATCGATGGCTCAACGGAACGGAATTTCACCCCTACCAGTATCTAGTCTTCGGCGGTGGTGAGCGCAAATGTCCGGGCAGCCTGGTGTCCTACAACATGGCCAAGCTGGTACTATCACTGACCTGCCGGCGCTACCGCTTCCGCCCGGTTCCCAATCACCAAGTCGAATCCGAAACCGGCTTAATTTATCAGGTAAAAGGCGAGCTTCCGATGCTCGTTGAGCGGCGCTGATCAGCCCGAAGCGGCCCACCAAGAAACTACTCCTCCGCATGAGAGATTCATCCGAAGCAACAGAAGCCGGAGCATTCGCCCTCGAGACGCTGCTGCCCTACGCTCAGACACTGGATTTTCAATCCGGCGACGTGCTGCGGCAGAAAGCACAACATTACTCGGACTCCCTGCTGCTTCTGAGCGGCACCGCGAAAGTCGACTTGGAAAATCCCCAGGGCGAAGTCCGAACCCTCGACATCGCTCCCGGTCAACCAGTCGGAGAAATCTCATTCCTTTCAGGTCGTCCAGCGACCGGCACCGTCACCGCATCGAGCGCAGGACAAGCGGTCGTCATCGATGATGCAGCGCTCGACCGACTGGAGATCACGTCTCCGGATATCGCCACCGCTCTGTCGAGATACCTCGCGCGCTTCGCCAGCGAACGCCTCGAACGCGATTCGAGTTACAGCTTTTCCGACCTACCAATGGAAGACGCTGATCGAATCGAAGTTAAACTGTGCCGCACTCCGGAACTGCTCCTCAAGGCACAAGCACTGCGCTACGATATCTACTGCAACGAACTCGGTCGTAGCTCTCCCCACGCGGACACCGAGAAGGGAATCATCGCCGACTCACTCGACGAGTTTGGTTCCACGTTCGTCGCCCTCGATGGTGAAGACGCGATCGGCAGCATTCGCATCAACTGCGGTGCCGAAGGTGATCTCGGTCTATACGCCAATCTCTACGATCTCAAAAAATCGCCTCACTATCCGAAGGAGGTGTTTATTTGCACCAAGTTCGTTATTTGTGAGGCATTTCGTGGCGGTCCGCTGGCGATGAAATTGATCGCTGCTTCGACTCGCTACGGTTTGCGACGAGGCGGACGCGAATGCTATATGGACACAATCCCATCGCTGATGCCGTTTTATCGGGTGATGGGATTCGAAGTTTGCGCCGAAGATTTTGTGCACCGGGAAAATGGAGTGTCGACCCCAATGCGGGTCAATGCGGAGGAGAAAACCAAACGCCTGACCCGCGAACCCTCTCGTGAACGACTGGCTTCGCTCTACCAAAAAGCGCAAGCCTTCATCGAGCAGCAGAAAGCCGACAACGAGGCATCATCGTGAAGCAATTTTTCAATCTCGAAGCGGCGAAGCCATGGAGAACATGACCGGCATAACGTGGTTGGTGTTGCTGATCGTCGCAGTGATCGGCCACGCGATGGCCCTGCTCTGGTACATCGCGCTCAAGCAGAAGTGGTCCCTTTGCCGGCGCACGATCTACCAGTTGCCGGTCGACGGTGCGCAACTGCGTCGGGAACTGCGCAACTCGATCCACACGCCCATCCATGCGGTGTTCCTTTTCGCTGCACTCGGATTCGGACTTTTTGGAAATCGCAGCATTGTTTCGTTCATCGTTAGCGTCGCGGTGACGTTCGTCTGGGCCGAGATCTGGCACTACACCTCGCATCGCGCGATGCATTGGAAATCCCTGCACTGGATTCACAAGGAGCACCATCTCAGCCGGCTGAATACACCGTTTACGGCCATCTCGTTCTCTTTTTTTGAAAAACTGATCTTCGACTTTGGCATGGTCGGTTTTCTGGCTTTAATCGATTTGATCTGGAGTCTGAATTTTTTCGGAATCGCCCTGTGGTACATCGGCTATCTGGTGATCAATTCGTTCAGCCATGCCAATTTCGAAATGCGCTCACCGGGATACCTGCGCTTGTTCGGCAGGGTCTCTACGTCAACCACCTACCACTCACTGCATCACTCGCGCTACACAGGCAACTACGGTCTTGCCACTCGATGCCTCGATCGCCTGTTCGGCACCGAATGGGAAGACTACGAAGCCCTTTACCAACGTATCACTACGGACGGCGACCCCTTACAGAAACTTCGCGAAAAAGTGGACAAGAACTCCACCAGGGATCAGTCAATCCCTTGAGGTGTTTCCATCGTTTCATAGTCAGCAAAGCGAGCCTCTGCGGTTTTTCTCCACAGCCGTATGCCGAGGATGAGCGCCGCCAGACACAGGCCGATCGTAATGCTCCACCACATGCCTTTGACGCCCATTTCCATTGAAAAGGAAAAGTACCAACCCAGGGGAATAGCCATCCCCCAATAGATCAAAAACGAGATCCACGCCGGCCCCTTTACATCACTGATGCCGCGCAAGGCACCGGCCGAAACGATCTGCAAGGCATCGCCCATTTGGAAAAACGCTGCAATCAGTAGCAAGCCGACCACCACCGCGGCCGTCTCGGGCTCAGTCGGTAAAAACCATGCAGCTATAGTTTCGCGTCCCAACACAAAGGCGGTCGCGCTGAGCAGCGTGAAGCCGGTGCCGAGCATCCAGCCACTGATCACAATCGGACGCCACCGGGCGTAATCTTTTGCTCCCCAGGCTTCTCCCATCCGCACCGTCAACGCTTGCGAAAGCCCGAGCGGAACCATGAAAATGGTCGCTGCACAAGTGATGGCCACCTGATGCGCCGCGAGCGCGTCGATGCCCATCGATCCGATGATTAAGGTCGCCGCCACAAACGCACTTACCTCGGCCAGAATTTGTAAACTCGCCGGCAAGCCAATTTTCACCAAACTGCGCACGGCAGGCCATTCGGGCTTGCGAAACCAGTGATACGGCACCCAATCACGCAGTCCGGGGCGCTTGACGCACAGCACTAACAATCCCACCAAAGTCGCGCTGCGGGCAATAACCGTCGCGATACCTGCACCTTCCAATTCCAATCGTGGCGCACCGAGATTGCCGTAAATGAAGACCCAGTTGAGAACCACGTTCAGCACCACTCCGCCGAACATAACCCCAAACGCTGGCCACGGACGATTCAACGCATCTGAGTGATTCTTCACTGCCATCGATGCCATGGCGGGAACCATCGACACCGCGAGAATGACAAAATAAGCCGGCACCGTTTCGACGACTTCCGGCTTCTGTCCGAAATATGGCAGGAAGGGCAACAATGCCAGGGCGAAGAGAATCGTGAGTACCCCCAGCCCCAGGGTCACAAACAATCCGTGCCGCAACGCCGAGCGTGCCGCCTCCGGATCGTTAGCGCCACGGGCTTGCGAGACGCGCACGGAAACCGCAATCGCCATGCCGATTCCGAACATAAACGGCAGATGAATCACCGTGTTGGCAAATGTCGATGCCGCCAGCGGGACCACACCGATCTGACCGATCATCAGCGTATCGGAAACACCGATCAGCATCTGGCTCACCTGCCCGATCATCAGCGGCAGAGCCAATATCACCGAGGCGCGAGCTTCACGCAGAATACTGTGGGACGATTGCATGTGGGGGAAATTGGACCCGATGGTTCGTGCCGGAATGCCATTCCTACCGACACCATCAGATCAAAAAAACCGCCGGAGGGATCCGGCGGTCTTCGGGAGTTCGCGACTAATCAGACTGGAGAATCAGAAGCGCCTGCGGTCAACCCGTGAAACGTTAAAACTACTCAACTCGGCCACTCCAATTCGAAGCCCTGATCACGCAAGGTTTGCTGAAAATCAGCGAGACCCTGCGGACGATTACGAATGCCGCGCGGCGTTTCTTTTTGATCGAGACAGGTCGCTGCGAGGGCACCGGCCGCTTCGCCGATACTCCACTCGACCGGGTGAAGCCGATAGCAACCATTACTGAGATGGGTGGTGCCGATGTTTTTGCAGCCGGCGATGAGATTGTCGACACGCTGCGGAATCAGCGCACCGAGTGGAATCTGAAACGGCACGCTGGCAAAATCGATGTAGTTATCACCGCCAGAACTGGGATGCAGATCCAGATGATAATAACCGATGCCCACCGAATCGGGGAAAACTTCCGCCCTCGGCTTGTCGGTAGCCTGCTTCGCCAGAGCCTGCCGGTCGGCTCTCGATATATGTTGTTCGAGAATCGTGAACTCGGCTTTGATGCGCCGTGACTCACGAATATAGGGATACTTGGCGAGCCCGTCAGCGGTGCCCATGATGTCTTTGCGCAAGCGAAGCCCTTTCCAACCACTGCCGCCATCGGGACGCGGCGCTTCGGTTTGCAACCAGTAGAGCAGCGACAAACTCAACTGCCGTGAACCCTCGAGATGCCTGGCGATTTCAGCGTCGTCACCGGTGATGAGGTTGCCGAGCATGTAATCGTTCTGCGGCCAGTTAACGATCGTCACGCCGCTGTCATAAGTGCCGGGCAGAAAATTGGCGGGATCGATAATGCGCCGATAAAGCCAGAGGTTGAGCGCCTTAGTTTTTTCCGGTGGTCCGGCTTTAGTAGGCGGCACAAAGGCGAGGTCGTGAGGCTTGAGCGTATTCGGTTTCGAATATTTTAAATCGAGCAGTTTGCCGGACCAGGCAGGATTCAAGTCCGGCGTGTGGTCTTTCCAGAAGTCGTATTGGTCAGGCTTGTTGATGGTGTGATCCGCGCCGTCGATGTGATCGATCGCGAAGCACCAAGTGAACGATTGAACGTTATCGGGAGCCGCCTTTTCCGGCGCGTGCTTCTCGCCGGTATCCTTCCGAGACTCGGCACCGATGACATATTCTGTTTTGGTCAGGGGCAGCAAATCCCCCTGTTCGCTGGCATCGATAAAATACGCAGCCGTCGCCCAAATTTCCTGCCCCTCGCCAGTCCTAAGCTGCACTCCCTGCACTCGGTCACCATCGACTTCAGCCTTGCTCACCTGAGTATTCAGCAAAAGCGTTAAGCGTCCGTTGCTCATCGCAGGTGCCAACATTTCCTCAAGAACCGCAACCGCAACACGCGGCTCATGACAAAGTCTGGAGACACTACCATTACCCGGGTTGAGCTTGGCATTCTGCTTTGCGGCGTTCGTCAGTGGGTAATTGCGGCGGTAAAAATGGCGCACATTTTCCCGGTACTGACGATAGCTCGGCGTGCAGCCGTAAGTCTCGATATGGCTGTGCTCGTCCGGCGGAACACCTTGCTGGCTGAGCTGCCCACCGATCCAATCAGTCGGCTCGGTCAGCAACACCCGCTTACCCATGCGCGTCGCCGCCAGCGCGGCGGCACAGCCGCCAAGGCCACCGCCGATGATGACGATGTCGACAGCAATCTCACTGCGCGATCCGTCGCCGGAGGCTGCCGAAAGCACCCGCGGATACAGGCTCGCCGCGGCACCAAGACCACACAACTCAAGGAAACGACGACGCTCAACGCTGCGGGAAACTGACGAGTTCGAAGATCGGGTGTCGTGGTTATTCATAGGTAAAACTGCGCTCGTAAACGCCGCCAAATTGGAGAGCAAAAACGTTCAGGAATCGAACGATTTCAGATAAGAATGACGTCCCGGTGTCGACGTCAATTTCCGGGAACCCCGCAAATCACCAATCGCTGGTCTTGCCATCGGCGGCCTCACGGAGCTTGTCCTTTTTGCTTTTGCGACGCCCTTTAACTCCTCCGGTGCCTCCCGATGCCCGCGCCGGCGCCTCTTCGGTAACTTCGAAACCTTCCAGTTGTTCGCGAGCGAGGCTTAGGTGGTTGCGTTTTTCGATCAGACGAAAATGCGCCTCGCTGGCCGCCGTGATAAAACTGATCGCGACACCACTCTCACCCGCCCGGCCGGTGCGCCCGATGCGATGCGTGTAGTCATCGGCCGAGCGCGGCAGATCGTAATTCAGCACCGCCGGCAACTGCACAATATCCAAACCGCGCGAGGCTAGGTCGGTGGCGACGAGCACACGAATTTGCGAATTTTTGAAATCAACCAGTGCCTCCGTGCGCGCCCCCTGACTGAGATCGCCGTGAAAGGACTGCGCGGAAATGCCATTGCGTCGCAGCTTATCGGCAACGTGATCGGCCGAATACTGCGAAGCGACAAACACCAGCACCCGCTTCCAGTTTTCGGTTTCAAGCAGGTGCCGGAGCAAGGGTGTGCGCTTGTCGGTATCGACCCGGATCGCCCGCTGTTCGATATCGGGAGATTCCTCAGGCTCGCGGTCGATTTCGATTCGAGCAGGATCGCTCAGCCACTCACGCGCGAGAGTTTCGACCGCCGTCGGAAAGGTCGCCGAAAACAACAGATTTTGCCGACGCTCCGGCAACCGATCGAAAATACGACTGAGCTCATCCGCGAACCCCAGGTCGAGCAGGCGATCGGCTTCATCCAGCACCAGCGATTTCACGTCAGAAAGTTGCAGGGCATTTTTTTCGACCAGATCGAGCAGTCGCCCCGGCGTCGCCACCACCACATCGGCCCCGCCACGCAACGCCATCATTTGCGGATTGATCGAGACACCGCCGACCGCACTGACCACCTTAATCCGCTCCGTCAGATGAGCCGAACAATCCTGAACCACGCTCCTCACCTGCGCCGCCAACTCACGGGTCGGCACCAGAATCAGCGTGTCGAGCTGGCGACTGCGTGAGGTGCTGCGATCGGTCGAACGCGCCATCCAGCGCTGCAAAAGCGGCAATACGAACGCCGTCGTTTTTCCCGATCCTGTCTGCGCCGTAGCCAGCACATCACCTCCAGACAGAATAACGGGAATGGCCGCACTCTGCACCGGCGTCGGCGCAGGATAATGACTGACCGCACGGAGCAGCGGCTCCGCGAGATCGAAAGTAGAAAAAGGCATTCCCACCCTTAGTCCCTAATCCTACCGCGGGCCAATGATTGCCAGAACCGGGCAACGCCATCAAAAACCAGTATTCGGATGCGCGTTACCCAAGCCGACCCTACAGATAAACTCACTTTTCGCCGCCACTCCAACTTATGTCCTCCACTGATCCCACGGATGCCGACGCGTCGCCACCAGCGCAGCCGTTCAAGCGACGCGCTCGTTACAGCGGCAAGAATCCACGCAGCTTTGCCGAAAAATACAAAGAGCTCGATCCCAATCTCGATCCGGAGACCATTGCCAAGGTCATCGCGTCCGGAAAAACTCCCGCTGGGCAACACCGACCGATTCTCGTCGATGAGGTGCTGGAGGCGCTTGATCCCCAAAGCGGTGACCGCGGCGCCGACGTGACCTTCGGCTACGGCGGTCACGGCGAAGCCATTCTCAGCAAACTTCGGTCGAGCGAAAATGGCGGACAGCTGTTGGCCCTCGACGTCGATGCCATGCAGCTGCCGCGCACCGAGCAACGCCTGCGCGAGCTCGGATATGGCGAACACGAACTCATCGTCCGACGCAGCAACTATGCCGGACTGACCGCCGCGCTCGCACAGATCGGCTGGGCGGACGGTGTCGATTTTTTGCTCGCCGATCTCGGCCTTTCGTCGATGCAGATCGACAATCCGGCGCGTGGCTTTTCCTACAAACACGACGGCCCGCTCGACATGCGCATGAACCCCGAACGAGGCGTGTCCGCACGCGATTGGTTAGCACGCTGCAAAACTGAAAAACTGATTCGCTACCTCGACGAGGGCAGTGATGAGCCACGTGCCGCCACGATCGCAGCAGCGATCGCAAACGCTGCATCTAAAGATCGGCTCGATACTACCCATCAGTTGCGCCGGGTGATCGAAAACGCCGTGGTGAATGCTTGTGACGAAGACGAAACGAAAGTCACGGTGGCGCGCGTCTTTCAAGCAATCCGAATCGCCGTCAATGAAGAGTTCACCGCGCTCGATGCCTTTCTTGAGAAACTTCCAAGCTGTCTCCGACCCGGCGGACGAGTGGTGATCTTGACTTTTCATTCCGGCGAAGATCGCCGCGTGAAGCATCACTTTCGCGACGGCCACCGCACCGGTCTCTACAGCGATTTTGCGCGCGACATCGTCCGTGCTTCTCCCGCAGAGATCGGCGGCAACCCGCGCGCGGCGCCGGCGAAGATGCGATGGGCGATTCGCGCTTAGCTTAAAACGATTACCTCACGCGAGGATGTCCTTAATCACATGCCCGTGGACATCAGTCAGGCGACGATCGATGCCGTTGTGCCGGAATGTCAGCTGCTCGTGATCGATGCCTAACAAATGCAGAATCGTGGCGTGCAAATCGTAGCAGGGAATTTCCTTGTTCGCTTTCCACCCCCACTCATCGCTCTCGCCATAGGCGACGCCCGGCTTGACGCCGCCTCCAGCCAGCCACGAAACGAAAGTGCCGCCGTTGTGGTCGCGACCCGATTGACCCTGACTGAAAGGCATGCGCCCGAACTCAGTCGTCCACACCACCAGCGTATCGTCGAGCAAACCGCGCGCCTTTAGATCGCGAATTAGCGCCGCCGCCGGTTGATCGACCTGACGGGTCATGTTTGGCAACTCGGTGTCGATATTTTTGTGATTGTCCCAATTGTTCGACGGTCCGCCTGCGCCACTCCACACCTGAACAAAGCGCACACCGCGCTCAACCATCCGGCGCGCGAGTACGCAGCGCTTTCCAAAGTCGGCCGTCTCCTTCGCGTCGAGCCCGTATAGCGTACGGGTCGCCGCAGTTTCCTTGGAAAGATCGAACAATTCGGGCGCACTCAACTGCATCCGCGCCGCCATCTCGTAGGCACCGATGCGCGCCTCCAGTCGATCGTCACCGGGCGTCTGCAGCTGATGTCGCCGATTCAACGAAGCCAGCAAGGCGCGTCCATCCGCCTCACTATCACTGGTGATCTGTTGCGCCGACTGCGGCGGATTGAGAAAGGGCACCGGCTGTGCCGCGCCCGCTCGGATGACCGCTCCCTGGTGACGGGCCGGCAGAAATCCCGAGCCAAAATTTCCCAGGTTGTTGTATGGCAAACCTTTCGGATCCGGTAGCACCACGAACTCTGGAAGGTTCTCGCTGATCCGTCCCAGCGCATAACTCGCCCACGCGCCGAGGCAAGGGAAACCGGGCAGAACGAATCCGGTATTCATCATGTAACTGCCGATGCCGTGCACGTTGGTTGGCACCGTCATCGAAGTCAGAAAAGCCAACTCATCAACCACCCCGGCGAGATGCGGCAACTGATCGCTCACCCAGCGTCCGCATTGCCCGTGCTGCGCAAATGCAAACGGGCTCTTCATCACTTTGAACCCCGGCGAGCGGGTCACCGACTCAACTACCTGTCCGCCACCGGGATCGAAGGTCTGACCATCGAGTTCCGCCAGTCGTGGCTTAGGGTCAAAAGTATCCATCTGGCTCACCCCGCCATTCATGAACAGCTGAATGACACGCTTTGCCTTCGGCGGATGATTAATCGGCGTCCCAGCCAGCAGCCGGTCACTGCCGAGCATACCGGCCAGCGCGAGACCACCGAAACCGTGACCTGCCTGCAGAAGAAAATTTCTCCGACTCCGTTCAGGCGATAAACAAGACGGCGCCTTCATTCGAGAAACACGAATTCGTTACTGTTGAAAATGATGCGGCAGGCATTGGCGAGACCGTGACGCTGCGCGTATTCCGAGACTTCCACAAGTTCCTCCGGCTCGGGTTCGCGCTGATAGGCGAGCTGATAAAGGCGACCGATCCGCGCATCCATCGTCGGCCGCTCTTTCTCGAGCCGCGCCGCGAGATGCTCACACTGGCGGACAAAAAACGGACTGTTGGCCATCGCCAGAGCGCCGAGCGCATTGAACGATGCGCTCCGCTCCGGCGTCCACTGCGACGCGTCGGGACAGTCGAGCGCCTGCATTAGCGGGTCGGGCACGGTGCGAAAAATGAAGCGATACACACTGCGCCGAAAGTTGGCCGGGTCGTCGGGATCGAAGTCGAGGTAGTCGAGGGTCGGCGTTACGTGCACACCTTTGCTCAACAGGAAGTGCTGCGCCGAGGGACCGCCCATGGCCAAGTCGAGCTTGCCGGAAATCTGCAGTACCGCATCGCGAATCGATTCCGCATCGAGACGCGGGCGATTCATTCGCCACAGCCAGAGGTTGGCCTTGTCGATGCTGGCCGATTCGGCACGCGGAGTCGAAGCCTGTCGATAGGTCGCACTGAGCATCATCACTTTATGCAGCCATTTCAACGAGCCGCCACCTTCGCGAAACTCCCATGCGACTCGATCGAGCAATTCCGGATGCGTCGGCGTCCCGCCCATCTTGCCGAAGTCGTTGGGCATGCTCGCGATACCCTGACCGAAGTGATAATGCCAGACCCGATTAACAATTGAACGCCAGGTCAGCACGTTGTCGCGATGCGCCAGCCACTGCGCCAAGGCCGCCCGACGCTCGCCTTCCCCGGCATTTTCCGGCAGGTCAAAACGCGACTCCAATCCCGGCACACACGACAATGCCCCGGGCTGCGCCTCCTCGAGCGGATCATCGATATTACCGCGCTTCAAAACGTGCACCTGACGCGGTGTTGTCGCCGGTTTAAAATTGCCCGCCGCCGCGAAGTCCTTGCTCACCGAATAGACTTTCGACGGAGTCGGCAAAGCCGCCAGATGCTGCTCAGCCTTCAGCTTTACGTAGTGCGACGTCGCAGCTCGCCGCTGCTCCGCGCTCCACCCTTCAGGAGATAACGTGAGGATCTCACGCACCGTATCCGGCAGAGGATCGCTCAGATCCGCTTCCGTGGAAGATGACGCCGACAGCCGTAACCGACCAATCAGATGTCCACCGCCGTGAACCTGATCGAGGGAAAATGTCAGCACGCCACCGGCCTCCTTCGGCACGATCGGCTTTTCCAAATGAAACACCGCCACATGCGACTCGCCGACCTTAGGAAAAATCCCCCATGCCGTCGCCGCCACACCATCGATCGCCCGCTCGATCCCCCAGTCTGACTGATTCCAATCCGCGACGGCTCGAGCGATCGGAAGGTTGACCCCGCCCGCCCCGCTGACGCGAAACTCCGAAAGGTGCAGGTTGCCATTGTCCTGCCGCCCCGGCCCCTGCTTCGGCAAACTTGGATCGCTCAACACTTCAAGACGCAGTGCCGTGATCGGCACCGTCCCGCCAAGTTGCGCACGCAAAACATAACTCGCCTTATCCGGTCGTTCACCGCCATAGAGCAGTGAACCGTCGTCCAGCTTCGTCACCGTCGTTGCCGCACCTGCATTCTCTCCCTCCTCGACCAACTCCAATTCGAGCGCCTGCCACATCGCGCCATCGCCCGCTCGTTCGGCAGCCCAATTGCGAAAATCCGGCTGCGTCAATTCTTGCTCCGCCCGCTCATTAGACAATCCACCGTCGCGCTCCAACGCCGCCAATTTCGCCTTCAGTCGATCGCGCTCTCGACCAATTCCGGGATCAAGGTCATATTCGCGATCGGCGCGGTCGACTCCGGCGAACACCGCCTGCAACGCATAGTAATCCGCCGTTGGGATCGGGTCAAACTTGTGATCGTGACAACGCGAGCAATGCACCGTCAGGCTGTTGAAGCTGAGCATCACCGTGGTCAGCATGTCGTCGCGGTCGAGATACTGCGCGACCCGCTTGTCGCGCGTGCCGTCAACGATCCCCCGTTGCGAGCTGGCGTCCCACGGCCCCGCCGCTAGAAATCCGGTCGCTACCGTGGCCTGCGGGTCGTCGGCAAACAGCACATCTCCGGCCACCTGTTCCTGAACAAATCGCGCGTAGGGCTTGTCAGCGTTGAAGGCCTCGATCAAGTAGTCACGATACGGCCAGGCATTGGCACGGATCGCGTCCTCGTCGTGTCCTTGGGTTTCAGCAAAATGCGCCACATCCATCCAATGCCGCGCCCAGCGTTCGCCGTAACGCGGCGAGGCCAGCAGGCGATCGAGCAACCGCTCATAGGCGTCGGCCCGCGCGTCAGCGACAAACGCGCTCACCTCCTCCGGCGTCGGCGGCAACCCGGTCAGATCAAACGTCGCCCGCCGGATCAGAACACGCTTCGATGCTGCCGGTGACGGCTTCAATCCCTTCCGGTTCAGGCCTTCGCTTACAAAATGATCGATCGCCGCAGGCAAGTATGCCGGCACTCCGTCGATCGCCGCCGGCTTTACCAATGGCTTCAAAGCCCAAGCCATTTCTTCCTCCCCCGCTCCCCATGACAGGGGAACGACGGCGGCCAGAAAAATCCATAACAGCAAGCGACGAGCAGGCACGACCCCAGATTGAACCACAAGGCCTGTTGCCGACAAAGAACGAACACGGTACCCCTTCCCGTTACCCCTCCAACTCTCCGCCTCAGCGAACAGGATTCACCGGCACCACCCTGCTCCCGTTAAAGCGATAGCCAAACTGCTCTTCTGCGGAGACAGGGACGACCGCTTCGTCGGCCTCGAAACTCAGGGCTTTGATGGTGGTGCTGTCTTCAGAGACATAGATACGCCGACCGGCCACCAGAAATATCTTTTCGTCGATATTTTCGTCTGGCTTCTCCTCGATCGCCTGATCCTTCTTTACATCGAAGAAATAATTTTCGTTACCGATTTTAACCGACAGGCTTGCGATGCCTGCCGAGTGTGGGGTTTTCAAATCTCATATCATCAAACGCAATTCGTAATAACACCGCCGATTTTCGCCTCACCTACTCCCCCTCGCCCGTTTTCAGCCGCACTTGAAAACGGGTCATCTCGTCTCCGGACTTTACCAGCAGCAATTCGCCGTTCATGGCGCGCACAATTTCCCAGGCGAGGTTCAAGCCGAGGCCGAAGCCGTCGACATCTCGGCTGCGTGAGCGGTCGACTCGGTAGAATCGCTCAAATATTTTTGATTCCTCCTCTTCACTGATACCCGGTCCGGTATTAGCTACCTCGAAGACGATCTCAGACGCATCTTCAAAACGATAGAGACGACAGCTGACCGAGCCGCCCGGGTAATTGTATTTCACCGCATTGCTGACCAGGTTCTGCATCGCCTGTCGCAGTAGAACCGGATCGGCACTCGCCTCGATATCGGGGTCGATTTCGGACTGAAATTCCAGCTCGGCTTCCTCACACAAAATTTCCGCATCCTCACAGATCGCGTCGACTTCGCGCGACAGCGAAAACGTTTCACTGCGCACCTGCAGTTGCCCCGCGTCGGCTTGCGCCAGCATCATCAGACTGCGGGTGATTCGCTTCAATCGCTCAGCCTCATGGCTGACAGTGAGCAAGTTTTCTTCGGCAGTCGATCCCGCGGGACAATCCTTGAGCGCATCCTGAACGGCGACCTGCATCACTGCCAGCGGTGTTTTTAACTCGTGCGACACGTCGGCGCTGAAACGCATGGCATGACGAAAACTCGAATCGAGCCGGTCCATCATGCCATTGAGCACATCGACCAGACGGCTCAGTTCTTCGTAGTCGTCAACGCCCTTGGGAATTCTCTGGTCGAGCCCCCGGGCGGTGGTCACCTTGCCTGCTATTTTTGCGATGAGATTGACTGGTCGCAAGGCTCTCTGAGCCACAAACCAACCTCCCACTCCAATCACGATCAGACAGACCGGCAGCGCCATAAAAAACAGATTCCGAACCCTGTTCATCTCAGCCTGATAGACGGAGAGCTCGGTGGCCATCAAAGCGATGTAGCCACGATCTTCGGCAACTCCGATTCGCCACTTCTTGCCGGCATCGGATTGAGTGGAAAACACTATCTTGGGTGGACCGTTCGCATTTTGATCTGGCGGACCGCTCCTTCGTTGAGGAGGCCCGCCCTTCTGCCGTGGTGGTGGACCTGTCCTCTCCTGATCGGAAGCGACGAAATCAGCAAAAAATGCCTCCCACTCGCCTTCACTTGGGCCCTCGGGAGTTGGCTCTCCCCGACCCAATTGCGGCGGCGATTCGGTTCCATCGGCTCCACCTTGAACCGCTTGAGCTGCGCTCGGTGGGGCAGGTTGCCTGGCGATGAGCAAATTTTGATCAAGGCTCGCCACCCAATCGTTTTCCGGTGCCCTATAGATTTCGGAGCCATCCAGATCGATCAATAGAATGCGATGAGACTCCGCGTCGACGTCATCGCCAAAACCGATCTCAAGATTCGAAATAATCCGTTCGAAGTCGGTGCGCGGATGAAGGTCGTGAACGGTTCGTTCAAGAGGCACCGACAAGCGTAAGTCGATCGATTCCTGAAGGATCCTGGAGGTGATAAACCAGCCGGCCAGACCGAAGCCGACGATAACCAGACCCGAAATCGCCGCCGAAATAAGC
>JBBKXR010000245.1:0-22189 GCA_037969585.1 Verrucomicrobiales bacterium | reverse complement strand
GCTATAGGGTGAGACGTAGAAGTTTTGCGGGTGCGCAGGTGAAAACTATCTCCGGCGTGGCCGTCGCGATGATCCGAGATGAGCCATGGCTTCAACTCGCGAAAGGTGTTGCGGACTTCGACGACGACGCAGCGGGGTTTTCCCTCACGGTCCGAAATGAAGTAGAAGCAGACCGGATTGAAAATATAACCCATGACCCGAGGCAGCGTCAGTAATCGGATTCGATCGTCGTCAGCGAGATCGCAGTCCCGCTCTTTCATCCAGGCCTTGAGGTTGGCGCGCAAGCTCAGTCCATTGTCGTCGACATCGAGGTGATCCTTGTCGAAGACGCTGTAGATGTTGAACCGGTTGTGGCTGAGCAGGCGCAGTCGCTTTGAAAGTTCTGGCAGTTCGTCGAGGTCGACGTCCAGGTAAAACAGTCGATACCGAAATTCGTGCCGCTTCGGATGCAACCGCTGATGCACGATCTCGCAGTCGTACAAGCAGGAGGTCATCGCTGCATCCATGGGTCTCCTCCGAGTATTTGTTGGCAGACATTGACGGCAGAGCGCAGGCCATCTTCATGAAAACCGTTTTTGGTCCAGGCGCCGGCGAAAAACGTCTGGCTGGAGTCGCCAGCCTGGTTCAATTCGGCAACTCGTAGTTGGGCGGCGGTAGCTTCATGATCTAAAAGCGGGTGCTCGTAATGTAACTGTCGAACGACCTCCGAATCCCTGACTAAGTCCTGAGCATTCAATGATACGAAATACGGATTTCGCTTCGAGACGTCCTGCAGGCTGTTCATCCAGTAGTGGATGGTCGGCTTGTCGGTAGCGTCTGTGCGATAATTCCACGACGCCCAGCAGCGTTTGGTTTTCGGCATGACCGCAGGATTGCGATGCACGCGGACGTCGTTGGCTTGGTAGGTGAAAGGACTGAGGACTTGGTGCTCCAGTCCTGTCGGTGACTCCAGCATGCGCAAGCTGTCGGGAGCGTGAGTCGCTAGGATGACCTTGTCGAAATGCTCCACCGGATTGCCCTCACGGTTAGTTCGCAGGGCGACGCCATCGGCGGTGCGGTCCACATTCACCACAGCTGAGTTGATCCGAATGCAGTCCTTAAACGAAGCGGTAAGACGTTCGACGTACTCGCGTGAACCGCCGCGAACCGTGCGCCACGGATGCTGGGTGTCGAGACCGAGGAAGCCGTGGTTGTGCCAGAATCGTAGCAGAGTGATAGCCGGGAAGTGCTGCATTTTTTCGGCCGGGGTAGACCACACAGCAGAACTCATCGGCAGTAGATAGCGTTCGAGAAAATCTTGACCATAGCCGCGTTGATCAACGTATTCGGCCAAGGTCAACGATTGCCATTGAGGTTCATCGAGGGCCGCTGCAGCTTCGCAATTGAAGCGATTGAGCTGAGCGAGAAAGCGCCAGTGACGCAGATTGAAAAGATTGCGCCGCTGCCCGAACAGGGTGTTGAGCCCGCCGCCATTCCACTCGGTCCCGGAGCGGCCGTGGTGCACGCTGAACGACATCGCAGTCGCTTTTGTCGGCACTCCGAGAGCGTCGAAAAGTCGGGTCAGGTGAGGATAAGTTACCTCGTTGTAGACCATGAACCCGGTGTCGATTCGCGCCTGTTCACCATCACCGTCGTCGACGCTGATGGTGTGACTGTGTCCGCCGATTCTTGAATCAGCGTCGAATATTGTAACGTCGAATTTGCGATGCAAAAACCATGCGCAGCCCAGTCCCGCAATCCCACCACCGACGATGGCGATCCGTTGCATCAAAGACTCTCTGCTTTGGCCTGTTTGGTCGCCTCGGCTTCGGCGTAGACGCTGGCGGGAACGGCGCGTAAGTCGCGGATCAGTCGGAGTTTCTGCAAAATGCGCAGCCCGTAGTAACTGATGTCAATTTCGAACCAGTAAAAGCCCTGCCGGGCGGAGTGCGGATAGCGGTGGTGATTGTTATGCCAACCTTCGCCGAGTGTGATCAGAGCTAGGAAGAAATTGTTTCGACTGTCGTCCTCGTTTTCGAAACGACGTCTTCCCCAGAGATGCGCCAGCGAGTTGATAAACATGGTGCCGTGCATCAGTGCTACGGTGCTGATGAAAAATCCCCACACGAAAAGCTGTCCGGCGCTGGTGCCCAGTCCGGGCGCGAACACCTCCAGTCCCCATCCCAGTAAAGCGAGCGCTGCTCCGTAGGCTAACGGAACCACAAAATCGAAGCGGTTGAGAAACACCAGTTCGGGATATTTAGCCAAATCCGGTACGTTGCGGTAGTCGGTGGGAAAATTGTCTGAGTGTAAAAGCCAGCCGACGTGCGACCACCAGAAGCCTTTTTGTAACGGCGAGTGTTTGTCGTCTTCGTGATCAGAATGTTTGTGGTGATGCCGATGAGTTGCCGCCCACCAGAGCGGTCCGCGTTGCATCGACGAGTTGCCGAGGACTGCGAAGATGAACTGCATAAATCGCGAAGTGCGAAATGCCCGATGTGAAAAGTAGCGGTGATAGAACGCGGTGATAGCGAACATCCTCACTATGTAGAGAACGACGGCTGCACCCACGGCGAACCAACTCCAGCTTACCCAGAGTACCGCGAGGCAACCGATGTGCAGGATTGCGTAGGGTAAAATCCGCCACGGATCGACTGAGTCCGGCCCCGCGATTGCCTGAGAGCCTACCGGGAGGTCGCTGTCGAGCGTCTGGCGAAGTTTCGAAAGGTGTTTTTTGAGGGGAGAAGACAAGTGCAGGAAGGGGGAATAGGGATGTCACCGTTTTACGTCCGAGGGCGGATTTCGGATTAGGGCGAATCTTAGCGCCGTGCTTCAGGAGAGGTAACTGGCAACGAGGCGTCCGGCTAACATGCTAATGGCGAAACGGCGGAAAGCTAGAATGGAAATGCCAGTGTCGCACGCTCAAGCGCTATCTGCTACTTGGTTCGGAACACTTCGCTGCCGAGAGTGGCGTGGAAGATCGAACGCATGCCGTAGTCTTTTTCTCCCGCAGTTTTGACGATATGGGCGATGGCTTCGCGGTCGCTGAAGCGTGGCTCGGCGCCGGTGGCGTAGGTGAGCAGTTGATTGGCGAAGCTTTCGGTGAGCTGATCGGGCCTGTTCAGGTAAATGTCCTTCCAACCGCGGATACCGTCGAATTTTTCGCCCTCCAGAGTGACGCCTGAAGGATCTACTTTGGCGGCGCCTTTTTTGCCGTTGCCGTATTTTTCCCGCCACAGGCCGACAGGATCGAAGGTTTCGAGCGCAAAACCCTGCGGATCGATCTTCAGGTGACATGCGGCACAGGATTCGTCGCTGCTGTGTTTGGCGAGCTGATCACGGATGCTGACCGCGCCGCGGATGTCGGGCTCGACGGCGGGCACGTCTGCGGGAGGCGGGGGAATGTGGATGCCGAGGATGCGTTCGCCGACAAACACTCCGCGCACCACAGGCGAGGTCGTGGTACCGTTGGCGGTGACTTTCAGCACCGCGCCCTGAGTGATCAATCCGCTGCGCTGACGGTCGCTGACTTTGACTTCCTGGATGCCGGCCCCGACTTCTATCGGCAGTTCGGTCATTCCGTAAAAGCGCGCCAGACGCTCGTTGAGCATGGCGTAGTTGGAATCGATCAGGTGGGTGATCGAACGGTTGTTTTGGATCAGCTTGCTGACGAAGCTGCGCGTTTCGTTGACCATGGAATCCTGCACAACAACGTCGAAGGTTCGGTAAAGCTTTGCGTCGGGTGCGGTGAAGTCGATCTCTTTCAAGTTGAGCCACTGATCGGTGAAGCTGGCCACGAAACGCTCCGACTTGGGATCGTCGAGCAGTCGCTTGATCTGGCTGTGAAAGGTTTCTCCATCGCCGGTCAGTTTGCCCTCGTTGGCGAGGGTGCGCAGTTGTTGATCAGGCATCGAGCACCAGAGGGCGTAGCTGAGTCGCGAGGCGAGAGCGTGATCGTCAAGTTTTCCCGGCTTTTCGATCAGGGTCAAAAATCGCGGGGAGCAAAGGATGGCGCGGTAGGCGGTCTTGAGACCGTCTGTCGCTTTCATGCCTGCTTCACCGGCTTTGTCGGTGGCGAGTTGGACGTAGGGAGCAATTTGCTCTTCGGTCAGGGGCCGGCGAAAGGCGCGAGTGGCGAAATTTTTCACCAACTCTGCGATGACCGGGTCGCGTTCAGCCGAATTATCCGACTGCAGCTTCGCGACTTTCTCGCTGTTCATACCGGGATACAGATTTCTCCACATCTCCTTGCGGTCGGAGTTGGGATGAATGCTTTCTATGGCGATGCCACTGATCGCAATTCCCTCGAAGCCTTCCTTGATGAGGTCGCGCCCCTGGTAGGAGACGTTGCCACCGGTAGCTCCGCTGGGTGGCTTCTTTAGCGTGATGTCGTTGGGCTTGAGCTCGAGATTGTGACCTTTCCGGATCCATGCATCGTAGACTATGTCGCGTTTTTCGGTGGTTGCCTCGACCAGGCCGAGCATGTAGAGCACGGGGGCATTCGATGAGCATTCCCCCGAGCGAAGGGTGCCCCAGACCGCGCCATTGCGGGGGTTGATGGCGTGCACGTCTTTCAGGGTGACACGGTACCAGCCGGATTTGGGGACGTTGGTGACCGGCATACGTCCGTAGAATTGCAGAGTCATCGGCCAGGAAATGCTCAAACCGTCGCGAATCTCCGGTCCGCGGAAATTGCCGTTGCCTTTCTTGGTGAGCTCCTCCGGGCTGTAGGCTCGGGAAAAGTTGTTGTCTTTGCCGTGAGTCCTGCCGAAGGCATCAGCCAAGGCCAGATCGGCGGCTTCGAGGTAGGCACCGAGATTGTGATGCGATAGATGTTGGCCGGTTGCGACAGTTTCAAAGCCGTGGGTCGACGGATCATCGGGGAGAATTTCCTGTAAGGGCAGATCGACGCCGAGCAGATCATGAATGGTGTATTCGTATTCGCGGCGGGTCAGGCGGCGGACGTTGACACGGCCGGATTCGATGCTGGCAGCACGAGAGGCGGCGACTAATGGTTGCTTCAGTCGGTCGAGAAATGAGGCGATTTTGTCTGCGTCTGGACGGGGTTCGTCTTTCGGGGGCATCTCACCCGTTTCGACCATGTCGAAGACATTCTGCCAAGCCAGGAAGTTGTCGAACTGGTCTGGAGCGAATTCCAGATCGAGCAAATTGAGGTCGCCCTTGTCCGTGGTGTCGTCGTGGCACTCGTAGCAATGTTGGGAAAGAAACGTCTCGAGTTCTTTCGGGGGGTAGTTCTCGGCCGTGGCGGTGGCTGCCGTCGTCAGGGCGACGGCAGTGACGTTCAGCAAAGTAGCCAGTTTTTGAAAGGAGCGCATTCCTCTCCACTGTGCCTGCAGTGACGGCGTATTTCAAGGGGCTGAAAATTGCGCTAAACCGTGATTAACTTCGCCCGCATCCCGGTTGGCGGTCGGAACGATATAGATGTCCTACTGCTGCGTTTGGAGGATGATCACGAATGGATCGACGCCGAGGTTGCCGCCCTGACTGGCAAGACGATGCGCCTGCAATTCACTCCGCATGACCCGCTCCCCGCCTGCTTTCTGCAGGCCACTCATTTGAATTGACGGAATCAACGGTGCGCTCATAAACTTCGGCGGATGGACGATGATGAGCGACGAGCGAAAGAAATTGCCGCTTTCCTGAGGAAGGCCCTTGAGATCGAATTAGACGACGCGAGAGCGACTTTGTCGGAAGGTGAACTGAGAGAAATCGCCCTTAGGAGTGGGCTGAACGAAGCTGACTGGCAACGCTTGTGCGAGAAGTTGGAGAATCACCTCGTTAAAGGCCGAAATTTTCTCGAATTTGGAAACTATTCCGACGCGATTGCGGAACTGGATGAAGCCGTTGTTCTGGCTCCTTATCGGGCCGACGTGGCGTATGATTGCGGCCGCTCGCACCAACTGGCATGGGAGAAAATTCGAAATCAGAGTAATCGCGATCGCGCCGAGCAAAAATTCGAAAATTGCCTGAAACTGGAACCGCACCACGTAGGGGCAGCGGAGGCATTGAGCCAATTGCGGCGACCCAAAGAACCTGCCGGCAAATGGGCGCGGATCGTGGCGACGACTGCGGTTGTCGCTCTGCTCGGAGCGGGTGGAGTGTGGTGGCACGATTTACGCGATGGCACCGCCGCAGAAGGAGTTGAAGCGCCACTGCCCGTTGAAGACCGATCGAACGAGCCGGGAATTATTGTAAACCAGTTGACGGTTTACGAATCGGGAAATCTGGTGGCGATTGCCCGGCAAGCCGAGATCGCCGGCGCGTTTCCCGCCGGGCTGCCAAGCGATATTATCCAGATAGTGTCCGGGTTTTCCGATGCGGGGCATCAGCTGGCGCTGCGGAAAAATGGTAATGTGATCGCATGGGGAGACGATGAATTTGGACAAGCGACTCCACCCGAAGATCTAGAGCAGGTGACTCAGGTCGCGGCGGGATGGAGGCACAGTCTCGCGCTGCGTTCCGACGGCACCGTGCAAGCCTGGGGTGATAATTCAGAAGGCCAGTGTGACGTTCCTGTCGGCCTGCGCGATGTGGTACAAATTTCGGCGGGAACCCGGCATTCTTTGGCTTTGCGCTCCGACGGTTCCGTTGTGGCTTGGGGGGCAAATCAAAAGGGCCAGACGGACGTTCCCGCTGGCTTGGGGGCGGTGTCGAAATTGGCCGAACTTTGTGCCGATCACACGGTGGTGATTCTGGAGAGCGGAAAATTGGCGGCATGGGGAAACAACGCGAATGGAGAATGCGACGTTCCGAATGCGAAGTTGGGTGGTTCCGGCGTGGTGACCGTTTTGGCCGCCGGGGAAAATTATGCACTGCTGGACGACGGGCGAGTGTTGAATTGGGGAAGGCCGATTCGTGGCAAACCATTGCCGCTGGAAATGGCGGCGATCGAATCCGTATTTTCAGGTTTCCCCGCAGCGGTCATCGTGATGGATCGAAATAGTGACGTAAAGTTCTATGGCTCAGTGCGCCAGCGCGATGGAATTGGTGAAGAGCTCGCGAAATGGGAAAAAATCGTGGTCGGTCCTGATTTCATCTACGGCATCCGCAAGGGGCGGTGACTTGAGCGCCGGACGGACTCACCTTATCCACCGGTAACGATTTTCTCAGTGACCGCACGAATCGGTGCACCAAATATTCAAATTTTATGTACCTTGGCTTTGATAAAGTATTGTCTCTTCGTCACTGCGGACCTTTGCAAGGTCGGCTGAGACAATGGCTGTTGTTGGTCATTCTGCCTTTTCTTCATCTTCACGAGGCCCGAGCCGATACCGATTTTGATATCTGCGTCTACGGCGGCACTTCCGGGGGTGTAGCCGCCGCAGTGCAGGCGGCGCGCATGGGCAAACGCGTGGTTCTGGTCGAGCCGGGGGCGCATCTCGGTGGCATGACTTCAGGTGGACTGAGTGCGGTCGACATCGGCGATCCGCGCAGTGTCGGTGGCATTGCCCGGGAGTATTTCACCCGACTTGTGGCGAGCTATGGCAAGCAACTTAACTGGGGCGAAGCCTTTGACCGTCACGGCAAAGGTGGCCCTGCGACCGGCGGTGCCTATTCGATCGAACCGCATGTTGCTGAGCGTGTGTTCGACGAAATGGCGGAAGAAGAGGGTGTTGTTGTGTTAAAAAACGCTGCGCTGACCTCGCTGAAAAAAGACGGCACGCGTATCGTCGCGCTCACGACCGAGGGCGGGCGCACGGTGCGCGCCAAGATGTTCATCGACACCACTTACGAAGGCGATCTGATGGCTGCTGCCGGCGTCGACTTCACGTTGATGCGTGAAGGCAATGCCAAGTATGGCGAGCGCTACAACGGCATTCATTACGTAGACAAATATAAACCGCGAATGGGTCATCTGCAGCCGGGTGCCAACGGTCGCGTTAAAGGCGGACAAGGTGCTTGGGATCGCGATTTTCCGCTCGATCCCTACGTGGTAGAAGGTGACCCGACGAGCGGTCTGTTGCCGCTCATCAATGACGGTGAACCCGGTGTGCCGGGCGAGCCGTCACCGGGCATTCAGGCCTACTGTTTTCGTCTCTGCCTGAGCACGGCAGATGACCGACTATCGATCGACCCACCGCCGGACTACGATGAGAAACGCTACGAGTTGGTGGCGCGATTTATTGAAGCCTGTATCGAAAACGGCGATGACATGGACCTGCGCTGGTTCAGCAAATACGATGCGCTGCCCAACGAGAAATGGGATTTTAACACCGCGACTTTCGGCGGCAATCTACCGGGTGCGAACTGGGGCTGGCCGGAAGGAAGCCAAGAGCAGCGACGTGAATTTTTTGCCAAGCTGGAAAATTATCATCGCGGATTGTTTCATTTTTTGCGCACCGATCCGCGCGTGCCGGAGAAGGTGAAGCAGGACGTGGCACGCTTTGGTTTGCCCGCCGACGAGTTTGTCGATAACGGCGGTTGGCCGCATCAGATTTACATTCGCGAAGGCCGCCGCATGGTCAGTGATCTGGTGCTGACCGAACAGCACACATTCGGTCGAAAGGTGGCGCCGGACTCCATCGGACTCGGTTCGTATGGCACCGATACTCATGAGATTCGCCGTATCGTCAAAGGCGGTGTGGTTACCCGCGAGGGAAAAACGGCAGGTGGGCGCGATGGCTTTGGTCCGTATCAAATCGGTTATGGGGCGATCGTTCCGAAAGCGGAACAATGCGAAAACCTGCTGGTGACTTTCGCGCTGTCAGCGAGTCATACTGCTTTCAGTAGTATTCGCATGGAACCGGTGCTCATGGTCACCAGTCAGTCGGCGGCAACGGCGGCTAGTCTGGCGATCGATGACGAAGTTCCGATCCAAGCTGTCGACTACGACAAGTTGAAGGCGCGTCTGATCGATGACAAGCAGGTGCTTGAGTGGATGAATGCCGACGCCGGAAAGCGGCTTGCGCTGTCGGGCATTGTGCTCGACGACAAGGCCGCGAAATTTGTCGGCGATTGGACGACGAGCAACGCCTCCGGTTCCTTGCTGGGTGGGTCGTATCGGCATGACGGCAATCGGGAGCACGGTGAAAAAAGCGCGACCTTCGTAGTGAAGATTCCGTTCGCCGGTGACTACGACGTGCGACTACTCTATGCCAGTCATGAGAATCGAAGTACGCGCACAGCGGTCACGATTTTCGGTGCCGATGGTGAACAATCGGTGCATCTCAATCAACGCCAACCTGTGCTGATCAAAGGGCAGCCACGTTCGCTCGGTGTGTTCCGCTTCGATGCAGGTGACGAGGCCAGGGTGATCGTTTCCAACGCTGGAGCCAACGGGGTAGTCGTGGTCGATGGGTTGCAGTTGGTTGCTACGGTCGAGGGCAGCGTCGAATGATCGGAACGTGAGCGCAGCGGATCTTTTGCCCCGATTATTTGCGCGTTAATCATCGGGCTCGATATCGCTTTTCGGTGATGCAGCTCTACCGCGTACCGGCAGGGGAGCATTCACCAACAAACTGTCGAGATCCTGCAGACGTCGTTGGGCCTCACCGATGTAACTGGCTTCATCGTTGCGATGCTTGGCCATGCCGTCGATGTTTTCCATCTCGTGTTGTTTGAAGCGGCGGGCCGCGTCTTTGGCGTGGTCTGCGTCGTGGCCGAGTTCGGTCAGCGCGGCGATGGCACAGTCGAGCGAAGAACCGAGTTGTTCGATGAAAAATCGCACGCCCATTTCATGCAGTTGATACGCGTGACTACGCGAGCAGGCCCGGGCGAGAATCGTGAGATGCGGAAAGTGTTTGCGACAACTTTCGATGATCGAAACGCAGTGTTCCTCATCGTCCACCGCGAGAATCAGCAGCTTGGCTTCATCGGCCCCCGCCGAGCGCAGCAGTGGCACTCGGGTGGCGTCGCCGTAGTAGCAATTGAGGCCAATACGGCGCAGGAAATCGACGTGATCACTGTCGAGTTCCAGAACCGTCGGTGGACGGCCAGCGCTGCGCAGAAGTCGAGCGATGGGGTGGCCGAAGCGACCGAACCCGACCAGCAGTACTTCGGAGTGATCGTTCTCAACGTCCGACTCACGTTCCTCTTTATCGCCCGATGGCAGGCAGCGGGTACCGACGCGAGGCAGGATGACGTTTTGCATCACAATCAGCAGGGGCGGTGCCAGCGCCATCGATAGAGCAACGGCGGAGATGACCTGCTTGGTCAGTTGCTCGTCAAGGATGCCGCGGGCGGCGGCGAATCCGCCAAGCACAAAAGCGAACTCTCCACCCTGAGCGAGCGCAGCAGCGAACAGCAACCGTTGGTCGAGTGAAAGGCCAAAGCTACGTGCGAGCAGGCCGAGTATGATGAATTTCACTGCAATCAGTGCGATCACCATGATGGCGATGTTCAGCGGCTGGGCGGCGATCAATGCGAAGTCGATGCCAGCTCCGACGGCGAGAAAAAAGACCGCCAGAAGCAGCGCCTTAAAAGGATCGATGTCGCTTTCTAACTCGTGACGGAACTCGCTGCTGGCGAGCATGACGCCGGCAACGAAAGTACCCAGTGCGGGTGACAAGCCAACGGCGTTCATCATCAGCGCCACGCCGACCACCATGGCGAGCGTCGTTGCGGTCAACGCTTCCGGGACTTTCATCGAAGCGATCCAGCGCAACCACGGTGCGAGCAGAAAACGCCCGATCAAAACGATCAAGGCAATGGCGCCGACCACTACCAGGCCGTGGCTCCAGCCGGGCAGAGTATCGATCCACGCTTCGGCCGCACCGTGACCGTGGGCGTCTGCCGAGTGTGCGGCGTCCGCCGCTTGCTCCCGCATGGCGAGCAGCGGCAGCAGGGCGAGAATCGGAATCACGGCGATGTCTTGAAACAGTAGCACCGCGAAGCTCTGCTGGCCGGCGCTGCTGTCGGCGATGCCTCGTTCCTTCAGCGTCTGCATGACGATGGCGGTTGACGACAGTGACAGGATCAAGCCGACCGCGAGCGACTGTCGCCAGTCGATACCGAAGGCCATCGCCACTAGCGCGAGTGCTACCGCCGTGATCAGCACCTGCAAGCCTCCGAGCCCGAGGATATTGCGGCGCATTTTCCACAGCCGCGCCAAGTCGATTTCCAAACCGATGACAAACAGCATCAACACCACTCCGAATTCGGCGAAGTGCATCACTTCCTCGCGATTTTCGCCGACCAGACCGAGCACTTGCGGACCGATCAACGCGCCGATGATCAGGTAGCCGAGCACCGCGCCGAGGCCGAGGCGTTTACCAAGCGGGGCTGCCAGTGCGGCGGCGGCGAAGTAGATCAGGCAGTTGGTGAAAAGATGGCTGTCCATGGCCGCCGAGTGTAGCGGTCTGCGGCGCTTGAGCAAGCTGATCAGCCAGGGGCGCAGTGACGGCTACAGTTCTGCGTCGAGGGCGGCGAATACTTCTGCGTCATCGAAGGTCAGCGCCGCCAGTGCCTGATCTAAGTGCGCGGGTGTGCGACCGCCGACCAGTACCGAATCGATACCCGCTTGATGCATCGCCCAGGCCAGTGCGATGTGCGCTTGCGAGTGTCCGCTCTCGGCAGCAACCTGTTCGAGGCGGGCGAGCCTGCTCCAGCCTTCGTTGTGAAAATAAACGTCTTGATGCCCCGGCACGATGTCGAATCGTGATCCGCTCTCGACGCTTTCGCGCTTGTGTTTGCCAGTGAGAAATCCAGCGCCCAACGGGCTGTAAGTCACCACGGCGACTTTCTGCTCGGCACAAAATTCCCGGTACGCCGGACTGACGTCGCGGACCGCATAGTTGAAATTATTTTGCAGCGCGGCGAAGCGAGTCAGTCCGTGCTCGTCCTGCAGCGCCAGCGCGCCCGTGAGTTGTTCTTGCGAGTAGTTACTGACGCCGAGCGAACGCACTTTTCCACTGCGGACCAGAGCGTCGAGTGCGGCGAGCGATTCGACACAATCCGCGCTCTCATCATATCGATGCAGGTAGAGCAGATCGATCGCTTCAAGGCCGAGCCGCTGCAGGCTGAGGTCGACCGATTGCTGCATCGCCTCCGGCGTGTATGGCGGCAAGATTTTGGTCGCGATCACCACGCTGTCGGCGGCAGGTTTCCGCGATTCGAGCCAGCTGCGAATCGCCGCTTCCGACTCGCCGTTGCCGCTGCCGTAAGCACTCGCAGTATCCAAAAAGGTGATGCCCTTGGCCTGCGCTTGATCGAGAAAAACGTGCGCCGCAGCCTCGTCGATCTCACGTCCGAAAGTCGTGCAGCCACAACCGATCGCGCTGACTGGAAGTTGCGCAGGAGTAATGAGAGTCGTTTTCATAAAACGTTAGGGTATTGAAAAGGGGGCCACTGATGAGCGCTGATCTTCGCTGATTTCTCAGCCCACTGGATCAGCGAGCATCAGCGACTGTCAGCAGTTCAGTTCAGTAGACTGCCACTACCAATCGGTCGGTCGATAGTCTTTGAAAAATGTCCCCCACGCGTGCTCGCCGGTGTTCACACCATCGATGATCGGGTCGACAATGCGTGCGGCGCCATCGACGATGTCGAGTGGCGGATGAAAACGATGCTCCTCGGTTTTCATCTCGGCGATGTGCTGTGGATCCTCGTCACTGACCCAACCGGTATCGACACTGTTCATGTGGATCCCATCGCCGTGATACTCAGCCGCAGAGGTGCGTGTCATCATATTGAGCGCCGCCTTGGCCATGTTGGTGTGCGGGTGGCGGGTGGTCTTGAATTTTCGGTAGAACTGTCCCTCAACGGCCGAGACGTTGACGATGTGTTTTTCGCGACCGGGCGTCTGTAGCATCAATGGCTTGAGGCGGGCGTTGAGTAGGAACGGCGCGACGGCGTTGACCAGCTGGGTTTCCAGAAGTTCAACCGATGAGACTTCGGCCAGCATCAGTCGCCACGAATTTCGATCGCGTAGATCTATCTGCTGCAAATCTTGGTCAAGCTTGCCTTCGGGAAAAAGATGACTGCGCGCCTCGCGTTCCTCCGGCAACAGCGGGGTCTGCGAAAGTTCGGCGGCGTGCGTCAGCCCGGCGATCGGACTGATATTCGACGCATCAGTCGCGAGGGGCTGTCGCGCGTCCCCCTCGGGAATCATGCTGTAGCCACGCAGGCCTTCCCATTCTCCTAAAAAGCGGCTCGCTTCCTTCGGTAGATCGGCAAGCGATACGGTCTCGCGATCCATCATGTGGCGATAAAAATCTGGCGGACGACGCACCGTCTGACAGGCATTGCTAACGATGAAATCGAGCCGATTCCGCGTCTTCATCAGGTGGGCGCAAAAGGCTTCGACACTCGGCGTGTGGCGCAGGTCGAGACCGAAAACTTCCAGTCGATTGGCCCAGTCTTCAGAATCGGTTTCGGCCGCAAAACGCGCCGCCGCATCGCGCGGAAAACGTGTCGTGACGATCAGACTGGCACCGGCGCGCAACAGCTTGATCCCTGCCTGATAGCCGATCTTTACCCGTCCACCCGTGAGCAGAGCCACGCGTCCGCTGAGATCGGCAGTTTCGCTGCGCTTAGCGTAGTTGAACTCCGCACAAGTCGGGCACAACTGATCGTAGAAATGGTGAATCTTCGAGTAGTCCTGTTTGCAGATGTAGCAGTGCTGCGGCTCGATCAGTTCGCGAAAATCCGGATCGTCCTCGATCTCGATCTGCTCGTGGCCTTTCGGGGGAAACACATTCGGTGTCATGAACACCGGTTTGTCGCGCAACTGGCGGATGCCGGTTTGATTCAGCGTCACCTCGTCGATCTTGATTTTCTTTTTTCGCCGCCGTTTGCGGCGTTCCTTTGCTTGCCGGCGACGGTCATCGGGACTGGGATGAAGAAATTCTCCGACAGTGACGAACAGGCGCGCGCGCTCGTCGTCCGACAGCGCATTGAGCAAATCTCGATCGTTGATGACGCGCTCCAGAGTCTCGGTAGCCTCGCGCAGGCGCGGGCCAAGATCCTGTTCATCGTGTGCGTTGGGTTCCCCGGGGGATGACATGGCGTGACCCTAACCCGAGCTTGCCGGGAATCCAGCCGAGAGCTGCCCCAGGAGAATGCGGGTTTTATCCCATAATCGGTTTGGTAATTTATACAGAAAAACTTTTTCCGGGTAATTTATAACTTGCACCGCTTTCTCCGCGATGGCGTCGGGAAGCCAGGCTTGCTTGCTGGCAGGGGATAGGATCAAATGCTGGACATGAAAATCTGCCTCACCTTGGCCACTCTGGTTGCGCTGACGTTTCCCGCATACGCCCAGCAAATCGTCGATGGGAAATTCGCCGCTATCTCCAATCTTCGTGCTGGGGTTGCCAAGATCGACATCACTCCAGACGATGTGACCGGAATGATCGCTGACGGGCACCGGCGGGAGGTGAATGCCATTCGCGATCCGCTACGCGCCGGCGTTTTGGTACTCGACGATGGAACCACCAAGGCGGCGATCGTGACCATGGATGTGTTGCAGGCATGGGACGCACTGGTGCCGTTGGCGCGGGAAAAAATCGAGTCCGCGACCGGCGTTCCAGCGGAGAACATCATGATCACCGCGTCCCACAACCACTCCGGGCCACCCTACGATCCGCTCAACAAGTGGGGCCGTGACTTAGTGGCCAAACTCGGTGCGGCGGCGAAGGAGGCATCGACAAATATGCGCACCGTCACGGTGGGTTATGGCGAGGATGAGATCGGCTTTGGTATCAATCGTCGCAAAGTCATCGATGGTCGTGCTGTAGTGCGGCTGAACCCCGATGGGCCGAATGATCCCCGAGTTAAAGTGCTGCGCTTCGACGACGGCGATTCGCTCACGCCGATGGCGGTGGTCATGCACGCCGTTTGTCATCCCTGCTTTTTTACTTGGGGCGACAAAGGCACGCAGCCTTACCCTAACGGATACCCAAAATTGAGCGCAGATTTTCCAGGGCCGGCGCAGACCTTTGTCGAGAAAATTTACGATGGAGAAACCAGTGCATTGTTTCTTCAGGGCTGCGGCGGAGACATTCGTCCGAACCTTCCCGGCTTTCCCTACCGTTGCGCCGATGAAGCCGATCTTCAGTGGGCAGCGCATGACCTCGGCGGGGCAGTGGTTCGTTCGCTGGCGCAAAACGTCACCCGCGAAAAGCTTGCCGAGCGCGGCAACTTTTATCCCATCCGTGTGGCCAGCGAAGTGGTCGCCCTGCCAGGGAAGGAAGGCACCGTCGATGGCGAGTTGATGGCAATGAAGGTCGGCCCGTATTTGTTTCTGTGTATGCCAGGCGAGCCGATGGTCGAGTACGGATTCAAATTGGAGGAAGCCATCGCCGACCGCGCAATTCCGATCATTGTCGGCTATGCCAACGGTGGGGTCGGCTACCTTGCGACCGCGGATTCGTATGAGGTCGGTGGCTACGAGCCGAATACCTCACCACTGACGCCGGAGGCTGAGGAGTTTATTTTGAGCACGCTGGGCGAACTGGCCGACAAAGTGATCGGCGATGTCTTTGAGTCCTTCTCGAAGCATCCGAAAGACGTCAAAGCCCGCGAGGAAGCCGAGAAAAAACAAAAAGCGGTAACCAAATATAAAGGAGACAGTGATGAGCCAGGAAAACTCAAATGACGACGCGGCCCGGCGAGCGTTTTGGTCGGAGACGATGGAGGTTGGCTACGACTTCGTAGAGCAACTGTTGGCGTTCAAAGTCGATGAGTGCGGCGAGGTGTTTGCATCGATCCCCGACGCGGCGGAATCGGCCGGCGTTGAGCTGTTGTTCTCGGACACGAAAATCGTCGGCGACCTCGATCGGATTTACTACATGCGGGAAAGTCTCGTCGATGATGTGATCCAGATCGGTCGCGAAATGAACGAGCGCGGCTGGATTCTGAAAATCGAGGAGGGTTATCGAACGCAGCAGATGCAAACCGATCTGGTCAGAAAGCCCGCCGTGTTCGATGCCATTTTGAGAAAGTGCATTTGGGAAAATGGTGGTGCAATGCCATCCAGCGAAATGGTGTTTCGGCGTGCCATCGTTCTGGTGGCCAATATCCCCAAGATCGGCACGCACATGTCCGGATCGGCGATTGACATCTCCGTATTTCATCGCAACGACGGTCGCGAAGTCTGGCGGGGTAACGCCTACCTGGAAATGAGCGAGCGAACGCCGATGCGTTCACCGTTTATCGACGCTGCTGATCTAGAAAACAGGCTGGCAATCACCGAAATGATGGAGTCCCACGGTTTCATGCACTTCCCGTTCGAGTTCTGGCACTACAACAAAGGTGACGCCGGTGATCATATTCTTAACCAACTCGACCGCCCCGCACGCTACGGACCGGTGCATTGGGATCCGGCCACTAACGAGGTCACCCCTTACGAAAACCCCATGAATCCGCTCAATCCTCTTAAGGTGATCGAAACCGAAATCGCCGCCGCAACTGAGCGGCTTCAATGCTAAGGAAGTGCGTCGACGGCGAATTGTCTTTGTCTCTCTAATCGGAAAAATTTACTTAGCCGAACAGATCCCGCTGCAATCCGCGCAGTACCTCCAGCCCGCCCCAGTCCGATCCGCGCATGCATCGTCCAGCCTTGATGCGATTTTCACTGAACCGCTCACGATTTTCCTCGAACACTTGTTGAAGAAACTCGCCACTGCCGATCGCTGCTCCGTCGGTCAGATAGCGCACCTTGCAGAGCAGGATCTCGCCCACGCTGAGTTCCCCACCTCTTTTTAAAACCTTCGCGACTTCCTTCCGGGTCATACCCAGACGCCCGGCTTTCCCGCTTTTCTCATCCGCATCTCGCTCCTCCCCGTGACCGTAAAGCAAAACGCGATAGCGCGGTCCAGTGTTCCGCCAAGTCACGCGTCGGTTCACCCCGAACGAAGTTCGCTCCAGAATCGTTCCCAAGCCTTTGCGCGCGACATTTTTCCCCGCTACTGCCTCCGAATACCCGCACCAGCGGTAATCCTTCGGATCACTCACAATACCCGCCCTGACAGGGTTCAGATCGATGTAGGCCGCAATCGTCAGTAGCGCCGTTTCGTCACCCTCCACCAGCACGCTCCGGAACCGGCATTCCCACAACGTTCCCACTCGTTTATGTCTACGATTGTGCCAACGCGTATACCGTTGCTTCAGTTCCTTGAGAAAAATCGATAGCGAATACCGCCGCTCTTGATAGCGGGTAAGAATCTCCGCCGTCCATTTCCCTGAACGATCTTGCTCCTTCGCCCGATCCAGCTCCTGCAACGCATTTTTCAACTCCCGCCGCCGGTAGATGAGAGGTAGCAACTCGCGCAATTCATTCTCCGTCAAAGGATCCTGCTCAAGCATGCGTTTCCGACATGGCACTCGCACCAGCAAATGAAAGTGGTTCTCCATCAAGCAATAGGTGACCACTTGCACGCCAATGAACTGCTCCAACCGCCGCATTAGATCGTGGAAATGCTTTTTTTCAGCATCCTGCATCGATCGGTCACGCCCGTTCGTCCGCGAAATGACGTGGTAATAGGATTGAGTGTGGGTGCGGAGCAAGCGGGCGGGCATGGATGAGAACTTAACAAAAAATCACTACAGAGCAATAAATTATTTTACCGGAATATAATGAGTGTGAGCGGCGATCGGTTCTCATAGAGTGATTAGTGGGCGCGGAATCGTGGGACGACCTGGCCATGCTAATGGTAGATCGGCCGTGGCGGAAGCTAGTGCGAATTGCTATTGCAACCGAGGGGGCGCGAACTGAATGCGAATTGGCGAGCGCAGATCGTCCTGTGAGTAGGGGTCAGGTTTCGCTGCGGATGATTTCTACCCCGCAAATAGGGCCCTTTGCGGTGCCTACTTCGATTGTCAGAATTCCGTTGTTTTCGACTTGGATTGTCAACGCATTTTCGGTGGTGAAGCTGGATCGATTTTCATTTGTCGTGGTAGTGATTCTAATTTGATAATTTCCAAGCTTCATGCCGGCGATGGTGACCGATTTCAGTCCGACGACTCCCGAGCCCGCTACCCAGGGCCAGCCTGTGCCTTGGTTCATAAACAGCGAGTGCTGATAGAAGGTTTCCAGTTTATCCAGCGATGGTTCGGTGGTGATTCGAATGTCAGGCGATGGGCCGCCGACATTGGGGACGTCAAGCCACAGCGTTCCATCATCCGTTTTGCGGTCGCCGGGTGCTCCAAAATTGAGTCCGAGCCGTTGGATTTTTCCTGCTAGTTTTTCGGCTTCGGCTTCGCCCCATGAGGCCCATTGCTCGAATATCTCGGGCTTGCTGACCAGTGCCAGCGCTACCGGAAGGGGGTAACTGCAGGTGCAGCCTTCGTAGAAATAGGGCAGATTAAGAATGCCGTTAGCGGGAATAACGCTGTTGGTGCAGCCACTGCGTGGACCACTGATGTTGATCGTGCCACTTTCGTTCTGCTTATCATAAAAAGAAGGGGTTCCGGAACGCATCGAGTAGAGGTTGCCGTAGTCGAGGCCACCGTCGCATCCGTAGCTTTTGGGGAAAGTGCGCGGCTCGGTTTCGCCAGTTAGCGGATTGGTGCGTTCACCGGCGCGGGGTGCGTCGGGACTCCAATCGTTTTTCTGGGTCGGCGGTCGATACTGGCTTGGCTGAATGGTATCGAGGTCGACCGGGCCGTAGCTCTGGCGAAGTTCAGGCGCTTCGCTTTTGGTTAAAATGCGGCCGGTGTAGGCGTCGGTGAACACGGTCTCGAGCAGGCGGTAGTCGACGCCTCCTTTGCGAGTCGAAGAATCCGTCCAATCTTTGGGGTTGGAAATCATCACTCCATTGATGAACTTCGGCTGCGGTGAGCGTTTGAAATGCGTGATCGAATCGCCAAACCAAAGCAGGCCGAGCGGGGCTTTGACGCGTTGGTCGGAGTTGGCGGTCCAGTCGCCGGTGTAGTCGGCAGCGCCTTCGAGTTGGCCGGTGCGGGTAATTGTCGTCCAACCGTTGGCGTCCGTTTCGATCGAGGCGCGCTCCAGCTTAGCGGACTCCGCGAGCGCCGCGAGATTGGGGATGCGACTGATAAGTTTTCCGCCGAAAGGGCGAAGGCTTTCGTAGTAGCCCCTCAGTTGGTCTGCGTCAGGGCTGAGTGACTGGTCGAGATAGATAGCCCCGGCAAGGTAGGGGGGCAGATCGATTTCTGCCGGGGCGGCGTGCATGAAATGCATCGGACGATCGCTCCATCCGAGGGAGCGCTTGGTGGCGACGCCCTTTGCTTCGGTGTCGATGTTGACCCAATTGAGTTTGGTATTGCTGAGCAGAAATTCGATGGTGGAGAGATCAGCAGCCCCGAGCATCAGCGCGTAGCCGTCTTGCGGAAGCGCTTCGGTAGGTGGAAACTGCACGGGCTCTTTCTCGGCGAGTAGTTTTCGTTTTGGCAGGAGAGGTGAGGAAACGGTGACAGTGTCGCCGTCTTTCTGGCCAAGTGCGATGAGCTTACCAGATAGAGTGGTGACAAAAAGTTTGTCGTCGGCGGCGATGACGGAATGCACTTTGTCGTCTTCTCCGATGTCGGGGAAGGCATCGGCAAAGCGGATCTCGCGGTCGGCGGCGCGGATAGTACTGCGGATCTCAGGAAGGCCTTCGCTGCGCGGCTTGTCTTCGTGCGGCTTGGCATTGACCTTGTCGTCGAACAACAGGCCGCGACGTTTCAGCTTTTGCTCTTCTTTTGCTGCAGGGGTGGAGGCGAACCAGCCACCGGGAACGCGGCCGGCGGAGGGCAGCTCGAATTCTTTCAGATCGCCGGTTTTCAGATCGAATCGGGCTGGGTAGGCTTGGCTGCTGGGAACGATGAGGTCGCCGGTTTCGCCATCGATGAGCAGGTAGCCTTGGGGCGCGAGACCGCCGTAGGACTCGGCGTTGTGCGGATGAATGTCGTAGAGATAAGAAGCCTTGTCGTTCCGCCAGATGACTTCACCGCTGCGCGCGTCGAGGCAGAAAACGAAGGTGCCTTCGAGTGGCCATACGCCGGCCGCAAAGTAGACGCGGTCTTCGTGCAGCACGGGGCCGCCGCGCACTGGCCAAACTGAGATCAGGCGCTCGTTGCCGAGCACGAGGCGACGTGACGGCACGGCGCGATGTTTCCAGATCAAAGATCCATCATCGGCGTTCAGACAGTAAACGCAGCCATCGTCGGAACCGAATATGACGCGATCGCTATCGGCGACGGGGGCCAATCGGACAGGTCCGTCGCTGAAAAATTTCCACTGTTCGATGCCGGTGTCGGTATCGAAAGCGGTGACGCTATCGTCGCGATTGGAACCGACGAACAGGCGTTTACCGACGACGATCGGCTCGTAACTAGCATCGAACTGCAGCCGAGCATCGCGGTAGGCGGGGGTTGGTTCGGGGAGTTGGCGCGACCAGAGTGGGGTGAGTTTTTCCAGCTCTGGGACTGGTTCGGTGGAAGTCGCGGTGCGTCCCGGATCGTGTCGCCACATCGGCCAGTCGGCGGCCGAAAGGGGAGTGGCGCTCAGCAGTAAAGCGAGAACCGGGATTCGGAGTTGGCGAATCGTCATTCGGGAAAATTAGCGATTCGCAGCGTTTAGCGGAACATCGAAAGTAAACGGGATGACGTGGGGTTAAGCTAGTGCGTCAGGCCAAAGTTCCTGCCGGTGATTGCGTTGCGAGTCATCCGCCGCCAAGGTGCGGACAGTTTTATGAAACCGGTCAACAATCTCGCTGAAACCCTCGCTCCCGACGGAGCTCGATTTTCGCTGCATGAGCAGAATGGCGAGTATTCGCTGAAGCTCGATGGCACGCAGTTGATGAGCTCGGGCTGGACGGAGTCGGAGTTGTTACTGGCCGATGAGGCGTGTCGTTTTCGTGAAAAGCCGAAGTCGCCACGTTTGTTGATCGGCGGGCTGGGGTTCGGCTATACCCTCAAGCGGGTGCTTGAATTGGTCGGTGCAGATGCCGAGGTGGTGGTCGCTGAGCTGTTGCCGGAAGTGGTGACTTGGAATCGCGAGTTGCTTCGTGACCTCAACGGCAAGCTGCTCGACGATCGGCGGGTGAAAGTATTCACCGGCGATGTCTTCGATTGCATCCTGCAAGGCGGACCGCAGTATTTCAATGCGATGATGCTCGATGTCGACAATGGGCCGACATCGCTGGTGCAGCCTGGCAACGGGCGGCTTTACGATCCGAAGGGATTGGCGACGATTTATTCATCGCTGCGACCGGGCGGGCGCGTTTCATATTGGGCGGCGGACCTGGAAGTGGCTTTTCCGCGTCAGCTGCGGCGCGCGGGCTTCGGGGAAGTCGAGGAGCTCGAAGCTCGTGCGCATCCGCGCGCTAAACGGGCGCAGCATCGCATCTATACTGGCGAGCGACTGGCCGCGAAAGCGAAGTCGAAAAAGGGCAGGCGGCGTTAGCAAGGATTTCTAGTCGCGGTGCGCGACGTAGACGGTGCTTTCGGATGTTTTGTCCTGGATTGGGTTGTCGAAGGTGACGATGTGCGATTCGCAACGGACGAAAATTTCTTCGAGGGCAGTCATGAAATCGGCGTCGGGGGCGTCGTCGGACCAAAGGGCAAAAATGCCGCCCGGGTGGATCTTTTCTTTTAGAATACGCAGACCTTCGGCCTGGTAAAAATTGCCGTGACGCTGATGCAGTAGGTTTTTCGGTGAGTGATCGATGTCGAGCAGCACGGCGTGGTATTTTTGGCCGGGCTGATCGGGATCAAAGCTGGCATCAGGACCGGTGGTCAGCGCGAGTTCGAAAAAGTCACCATGCACGAAGCGGCAGCGAGGGTCCTCGTTGAGCTCGGGGCCGAGCGGAACGAGACCTTGCTCATGCCATTCGATTACGGGTTTGAGATAATCGACCACGGCGAGTGATTTCAGCGCGGGATTTTTCAGCGCAGCAACGGCGGTATAACCGAGGCCGAGACCGCCTACGACGACGTCCAGTTCAGAATTGGATTCCGCCAGAGCCGCCAGCCCAAGGTCGGCGAGAGCTATTTCGACGGCGGTGAACATGCTCGACATGAGGAAGGCGTCACCCAGGATGATTTCGTAGACGTCGAGATTGTCGAGCGCGAGCACGGTGCGGCGGCGCAGGATCAGTTCGCCGAGATCGGTTTCGCGGAAATCGAGCTCTTCGAAGGCGGGCTTTGGTTTATCGGACATGTTGATTGCTAGGGTAGGGCCAAAAAAAGCGGGGCCGGGTAACCGACCCCGCTTTCGGGAATTGTGCCATCGGCTTTTGCCGAAAGCTAGTCTGGGGCACTAGGCTTACCAGCGATCGTTGTCGCGACCACCGCCGCCACCGCCACG
>JBBKXR010000244.1:0-22006 GCA_037969585.1 Verrucomicrobiales bacterium | reverse complement strand
GCCACAAACCAACCTCCCAATCCGATCACAATCAGGCACAATGGCAGCGCCATAAAAAACAGATTCCGAACCCTGTTCATTTCAGCTTGGTAGACCGAAAGCTCGGTAGCCATCAACGCGATATAACCTCGATCTTCGACAACCCCGATTCGCCACTTCTTGCCAGCATCCGATTGAGTCGAATACGCTATTTGGGGTGGACCGTGCGCATTTTTATTTGGCGGACCTTTCCTCCGTTGAGGAGGCCCTGTCCTTTCCTCACCGGGAGCGACGAAATTAGCGGAAAAATCCTGCCACTCTTCTTCACCCGGGGCCGCAGGAACGGGCGCTTCGCGTTCCATTCCCTGCTCCAATTGAGGCGGCAGTTCGGCTCCACCTGCGCCGGGTCGAACGGCTTGCACAACACTAGGTGGTGCTGGTCGCCTGGCGATGAGCAGACTCTGATCAAGGCTCGCCACCCAATCGTTTTCCGGTGCCCGATAGATTTCGGAGCCATCCAGATCGATCAACAGAATGCGATGAGACTCTGCGTCGACGTCATCGCCGAAACCGATCTCAAGATTGTTAATAATCCGCTCGAAGTCGGTGCGTGGATGGAGGTCGTGAACGGTTCGTTCAAGAGGCACCGACAAACGTAAGTCGATCGATTCCTGTAGAATCCTGGAGGTGACAAACCAACCGGCCAGACCGAAGCCGACGATAACAAGACCCGAAATCGCCGCCGAAATAAGCGCCAGTCTGAGTCGCAGAGATTTCATACCTGGGGATCGACCATTCGATAGCCAACGCCGCGAACGGTTTCGATCAATTTCCTCTCATGACCTTGCTCGATTTTTTTCCGCAGCCGCTGGATGTAGACATCGACCAAATTAGTCTCGGGATCGAAGCCATAGTTCCAGACATGCTCACAGATCTGTGTCCGGGTCAGGACTCGCCCCGGCGCCTGCATCAGGTACTCAAGGAGAGCATACTCACGCATCGAAAGGCTGATCTCGACGTCACCTCTTTTTACCGAATGATGCAATCGATCGAGCACCAGATCCTCGACCTTAAGCAGGTGGTCGGCATCACCGCCGGCCCGCCGAACGATAGTCAGCAAGCGTGCGATGAGTTCCTCGATGTAGAACGGTTTGGTCAGATAGTCATCGGCACCGAGGTGCAGGCCTTCGAGGCGCTCGTCGAGTTCGCTGCGTGCGGTGAGCAGAATGATCGGCACCGCATTGCCCTGCTTTCTGAGGTTTTTAAGAATACTCAAGCCATCTCTTCCGGGCAGCATGATATCCAGAACGATGGCATCGTAGGGCTCGGTCGTCGCCAGCGCATAGCCCTCGTCACCATCGAAACAGAGGTCGACCACCATCTTCTGTTCCTCGAGCCCCTTGCCGATGAACGAGGCAATTTTTTTCTGATCTTCGACTACCAAGATGCGCATCGGATAGGAAGCAACAGTTCGATCGACAGCCTGACAAGTATTGTCTTCGGTTGAAATCATTTGTTTTGATCATAAGGCTTTAGTCCTGCCTGCCTGAAACCTCGCACCCCTGACTGATGAGCAAAGAATGCTTCCAGTGAAGAGTGCGAGGTAGGGGGGCAGGGGGAAAGCGAATAAGCTCGAAAGCCGGTGAATCATGTTAGCGGCGACCGCCACGGCCCGGTGGAGGACCTCCGGGACCACCTCGAGTCTGATCCATGGATCGCGGCACCAGAAACACGTTGTCGCCGATCTCGTTTGAAATTTCCGTGTTGCGGCGAATGATCGTGGCCAGGGTCTGGCGCTCTACCAGTGACTGTAATTCACGGTCGAGGTAGTTCTGATACCAAAACCGATCGCCGTCGCGAAGCCGCACAAACTGTTCGCGAAGGATGCTTTGAATGGTTTCGCCGACCATCGCATCTCGAGCGTGGTCTTCACAAAGGCCGCCTGTCCACAGGTCAATATCGGCGGGGCTGTTGTAGACTTGTTCGAGCCGCGATTGCAGATCGCGATTCTTGGTAATGTCCGAGAATCGACGCGCTGGACGCAGCCCGTAGGCCTCCTTCGCCTCGGAGTAAGACGGCAGGCCATGGTCACGTCCGCGTTGAATGTTCAGCGAGGCCAAGTCGAACCCGCCGGCACCGGGAGGACCGAACAGAAAATTGCGCACCTCATCGACCAGCATTGCATCGATCTCTTGCGCAGGCTGACGGGCGAGACCGCGCAGCACCGGATCGATGCCGCCCTCGTTGACCAATGCCGAAGGGTTGAAGAACGCGCTGGCCAGCGACAGATGGCCTTCTTTGATTGCCTCGCCCCGTTCATCGAGTCTCCACAAGTCGGCGGAAAGCATCGTGTGGCCAATGCGATAGGCGGCCGTGGCAAATTCGTTAGCGATCCCGGCATCAACATTTTCGCGATAGCCACGATAGCGCGGCATCGCGCGCGGTCCGAGCAGCAGCGGCAGGAACTCGTTGTAAGTGATCGCCTGCATTTCCGCCGCAACGATGACCCGAGCCGATTCATAGATCTGATCACCGCTCAGTCCCTGATTGGCACGACTGATGACATCCGCCCAATAGTTGTGCTCGCGCATGAACAAGGTGTGCATCGCCGTCAAACCGACCTGCTCGTTAGCGCGAAAGTCACCTGCCAGGAAGTAACTCGGATCGCTAGCAGTTGGCGCATTCGGAAGCGCCTCTGTGTTAAGCGTCAGCAAGTCGCCGGCACTGGTCAGCAACCGGCCCGTGTTATCATTAGTGCGCAGCGCCAGGGCACGCTCCGCGTCGGAGCCATACACATTCGACGCATCGATGTAAGCGGTGATTTCATTAAATTGTTCACGAATCCCGTCGACCATTTCGTAATATGAACGGTCGAGGCCGATCTCGACCCTACCGAGGCTCTGCGGATCAAAGAACAGATCGCCCGCCGGAACCAGGATGTTAAAAGGCTCTACCGGCTCCGCTTCCGGAGTCAGCGTGATGTCGTGATCGAGAAACTGGCCCCACTGCCAAAGAAAATCTGAGGCACCACGGCGATTGATCAACGATCCCGGCTGATCGTGAATCTCGTTACTGATCACTCGCGCACTCGGTCGCAGCGCACCCGCAGGTTCCGACACCCCGTCGACATAGTCCGCAGTGGAGACACGCAAAAAGGGCTGCTCGACGCTGCCCCAATCCGGGTTCGCAACATTGTTACCCGTGCCGTCGATCGATCGGAACTCTTCGGGAATCTTGATCGTCCGTGGTCCCATTTCGACGACGCCCGGATGCGGGGTCGGCAAAACCTTGTTCCCCTCGGGTGGACGCCTGTCAGATTTCCGGAGACTGTTGGGAGAACTGCGCGGTGGCGTGGAGTCCTGAGCATTGCTCGACGGAAGCGGTGCGGAGAGAATCGCCAACGCGACAACAAAAACGGAGGAACGTATGGCTCGTGAAGAGATCGAGGGAGATGATAAACCTTTCATGACTCCCATCTAACTCCCGCAACATTACAGTTCGTAGGTCGAGAAGATTACAGAACTGTTATTTATCTCTGCGACTTGAGGAACAGCGATGGCTCTTGAAAAAGCGCGCATCCCACCGTTCCCTGCCTCTGACTTCAGCATACAGGCAATACCATGGACGAAACCAACGAGCTCAAACCCAACACCTTATTCATCGAAGTTTCTGGAGCCGGGTCACCCGAAGTCGATGGACTGTTTGTACCGTCCACGGCACCCGCTGTCGAATCGGAATCGGGGATGGTATCCAGTCCGGGTTATTGGAACGGCAAGATGGCATGGGATCGAGCCGACGGAAAATCCGCAAGAAGCCCGGCTCTGTCTTACTCTAACAGTTACACGTCGTGGAGAATCTGTCGACTCGACGGCCATCTCGCTTACGACATCACTGCTGAAGACGCATTGCCACCGACTGACCGCGAGTGGCACGTCTATAAGAAGGGCGTCGACCCGGCTCCGAAAGTGGTCATTCACCACTGCGACCCGCGACTGCCCTGCCCGAAGCCCAACGTGGGATTCGTCATCGGCGGCCCCGGCAGCGGCAAGGGAACTATGTGCGAGCTCGCGGAATCGCAACTCGGCTGGACACACCTTTCGATGGGCGATCTCCTCCGCGCCGAACGTGAGACAGGCGGCCCGGCGGCGGCCACCATCGAAGAGTTCGTCACCGCAGGAAAATTGGTGCCCAACGGTATCGTGGTGAGCTTACTTAAAGTCGCGATGGAGACCGTGACGCGGACGACAGGCAGAACCAACTTCCTAATCGATGGATTTCCCCGCTCACTGAACAATCTTGAGGCTTGGTATGAAATCTTCGGCAACGACACCGATTTACCCAAGATGCTTTACTTCGAGTGCCCTTACCCTGTTCTCGAAAAACGCATCATGGGTCGCGCCAAATACTCCGGTCGCAGTGATGACAATGTCGACAGCGTGAAGCTGAGATTCGACACCTTCAAGGCAGAGACTTTGCCAACCGTTGAACTTTTCAAAAGCAAGGGCAAGTGCGTCGAAATCGACACCAGTCAGGATCGCCAGACTGTTTACGATCTGGTCGCCAGCCAACTAGCCGAGTTCACCGATGAAACACTTGCCGCTCAACCGCTCACCGAGCGAGCGGAAATCCTACTCGGACTCAGGCCATGGCCGAAGGACGATAAGTGAGTCCACCCGGATGGCCATACCCATTGAAGATCATCCCGGAAGCTTGCGACGACTCGTCGAAAAAAATCACGATATACTCGCAGGCGTCAAAATATGTGATTACGAGCAGTGGCCATCATCGCGGGGAGGGGCTGCTTTTTTCGGTGGCGAATGTGACCAGCCTGAGCCTCGCAGCGAGTCCGCTGGACTAGCGCGATAAAAGAAGCTTTGGCCGCGTTCGGCGAATCCCCCTGCTGGAGCACTAACGCACCCTCCGTAGTGATCGGAATACCAAATACCAAGGGAGATGAGAGAAGTAGGGGTTTACCCAAATACTTGGCGCCGCAATCCCCGAAGGGTCTGCAGCCCGTTCCAGCTTGAACCCTTCATTGTACGGCCTGCAGTTTGACGGGCTTCACTGAACCGACCGCGATTTTCTTCGAATATCTCCTGCAAGAACTCGCTACTGCCGACCGCCACGCCGTCAGTCAGGTAGCGTACTCTGCAGCGCAAAATTTCGCTTAGTTCCAGCTCTCCCCCATTTTCAATGACCTTTATCACCTCGGCGCGGCTCATGCCGATGCGTCCGGGCTTACCGGAGTTCACATCATCCTGCCGCTCCTCGCCGTGCCCATATAGCAGCAACCGGTAGCGCGGGCCCGTCGACCGCCAGGATATGCGTCGATTAGTGCCAAACGACGTATGATCCAATATCGCCCCAAGCCCCTCGCGAGCCGCCATTTTTCCAGCAACCGCTTCCGCGTAACCGCTCCAGTGATATTCCTTTGGATCGTTAACAATACCCGCGCGCACCGGATTTAGATCGATATACGCAGCGATCGTCAGTAACGCCGTCTCGTCGCCCTCGACCAGCACACTACGAAAACGATTTTCCCAAAGCGTTCCGACCCGATGATGTCGCCGATTGTGCCAACGGGTATAACGCTGTTTCAGTTCCTTAAGAAATATCGATAACGAAAAACGCCGCGCCTGATAGCGGGCAAGAATCTCCGCCATCCACTTTCCGGTAGAATCCTGCGCCGCGCGATCCACTTCGAGCAGCGCATGCTGCAACTCGCGCCGCCGATAAATCAGCGGCAGCAGTTCCCGCAGCTGAGCCTCGACCAGCGGAGCCTGCTTATCACAATGCGGCACCCGCACCAGTAGATGAAAGTGATTTTCCATCAAGCAATAGGTCACGACCTGAACACCGGAAAATCGCTCCAGTCGGCGCATTAATTCGTGGAAATGCCGTTTCTCTGGCTCCTTCAGTCCACGATGCCTGCCCGATAAACGTGAAACCACATGGTAAAATGATTCAGTGTGAAGGCGTAATAGGCGCTTGGGCATCGTTTTATTTAAGGGGCCGGGCAAACAAGCTGCCCCCAGCTGACCATCCCTGCAAGTTATTTTTTTACCGGAAAATTATAGTGGGGAGTTGTATTATTGTTGGTGACTGCGCATTCGATGAACGGTCACCGCCTTTAACGCGAATACGCTGACTACTACATTGCCAACGACTCTCGACTGATCCAGATTTTCTATCAGGATGCTCAAGATCTTCGCGCCACGGGAACCGGGAGCACGCTCCGCTCAATTTTGTGATGGCGTCAGTCGGCGCAACTTTTTGAAAGTAGGCGGCCTTGGCACGGCGGCGTCCGGGCTTGGACTTTCGCTGCCGAACCTGCTCTCGCTTGAATCGCAGGCGGGTATTAAAAATTCCCACAAATCGGTAATTCTGATCTATCTGGTCGGTGGTCCACCGCATCAGGACATGTTCGACCTGAAGCCGAATGCGCCGTCCGACTATTCCGGTCCGCACCGTCCAATTGGCACCAATGTCGACGGCATCGAGATCTGCGAGTTGTTTCCGATGATGGCGAAGCGGATGGACAAGTTCGCCATCATTCGTTCGCTGGTCGGCGCGCAGAGTGGCCACGATGCGTTTCAGTGTTACACCGGTCGCAGCCCAAAAGACGTGCCGGCACCCGCTGGCGGCTTCGCACCTTTTGGCAGTGTTGTCAGTACCGTCCAGGGCCCCGTCCACGAACAGGCACCACCGTTTGTCAGCCTATGCTACGAATGCACGCACGGGCCTTACAACGAACCGGGTCCCGGCATGCTCGGCACAAAGCGGTCTTCGTTCCGGCCGATGGGACCATCGCGATCCGACATGGCACTGCAGGGGATCACGCTCGACCGACTGGCCGATCGCGATCAATTGCTCAAGAGCGTCGACAACTTTCGGCGCACAGCTGACGGCAGCGGCGCGATGGAAGGACTCGACACATTTAATCAACAGGCGATGGGCATTTTGACTTCGTCAAAACTGGGAGAAGCGCTCGATCTGTCGAAAGAAGATCCCAAGGTCGTCGAACGCTACGGCACTGGCGACGAGGTCAAACGCATCGATGGCAATGGCGCGCCGCGAGTGCCACAAAGTTTTCTCGCCGCCCGCCGACTGGTCGAGGCCGGAGCCCGGGTGGTCACCGTCAACTACAGCAAATGGGATTGGCACGGCGGCAAAGGCAATGAGATTTTTAAACGCGAGCACGAGGACTTCCCGATCTTCGACAAAGCGATTACTGCCCTGATCGACGACCTCCACGAGAGAGGGCTCGACAAAGACACCACGGTCCTTGTCTGGGGAGAATTTGGTCGCACGCCGAAGGTCAACAACCAAGTCGGACGAGATCACTGGCCACGAGTGGCTATGGCTCTGTTGGCTGGCGGCGGCATGAACACCGGCCAAGTCATCGGCGCCACGGATCGCCTCGGCGGTGAGGCGATCGATCGGCCGGTCACCTTTCCCGAAGTGTTCGCGACTTTGTATCACAACCTCGGCATCGATATCACCAACACCACGGTGAACGACATGCAAGGCCGCCCCCAGTTCCTGGTCGACGGAAATGCTAAGCCGATCCGTGAGTTGATCTGACGGCAGAATTCAACAGGCGCACCGGCGCAATGGTATCGATCGATGTAGCGATGTGAACATCGTTAACAGTTAACGAGATAAATCCACGATCAATGGATGAATTCATCGGCAGCACTTGAGGGAGGCGCGGGCGATTTTAAGAGCCGCAAAACAGGGCTGATGATCTTCGGTGTCATGCCGATCCTGCTCGGAGGAATGTGTGCGCTGTTCGTACCGCTAATGCTACGTGGTCAGACGCTGGCAGAGCAGGCTGGATCATCGCAAAATACTCAGACGATCCTCCCTTCGATTCTAGTTTACGCAATACTGGCGATCGCCCTTGTGGGGCGGGGTGTCGGTTCAATAATGGTCAGGCGATGGGCGCGAACTCTGCTGCTGATATTCTCGTGCCTCTGGCTGATCACCGGAGCGATCACCGTGATCGTGACGGCATTCTTGATGGCACAGTTCATGGCTGGAACCGCCTCTCCAACCGACGACGAAGAGCTGCCTTCTTGGGCAGGGTCACTCATGGTCGCACTACCGCTGATATTTCTCGGTGTAATCTATGTGATCATGCCGCTTGGATAGACCTTTTTTACAGAAGCAAACATGTCAAATCGACTTGTGAAGCCTTCGATCCGATCGAGCGCTGGACCGATCGGTGCCCGATTCCGGTCCTGACTCCAAATCTCTTACTGGCGTACTCAGCTCCGATGATGTTTGTGATGCCTTTCGCTTTCAACGGCGTGCTCCCCTTTTTCGGAATGTTTTTGCAGGGCCCCGCTGGAACCGTAGCTTGCATCCTGCTGGGCTTGCTCTGGTTCTATCTCATCTGGACATTGTATCGCCTCGACCGGCGAGCATGGTGGATCGTTTTTGGCAGCTTCACGCTGATCTCGATCTCTACCGTGATCACCTATCTGAAACACTATCTGCTGGACTTCTAAATATTGATGGGCTTACTCGCCGAGCAAATTGCTCAAATTAAAAAATTCAGCTTCGCCAAGGATTCGACGATGGTGGTGATTACGGCGGTTAGCTGTGTGCGATGGCTGGCCTACCTTGTCTATCTGCGGAGGTTCTTTCCTTTTAGTATAGGCGAACAGGCAGCGGCCCCCTCTTGATTGCCTGCCACTGAGAGCTCGAGCTCCATCATGCTGAATCTCGGCAAAGCGGCAGCCACTGCAGTTAGCGTGACTTTATTTTTTTGAAAAATAGCCCATGCTGTTGACGTGCCCCGTCGACTCCGAGTTTCTTTGTTTGTGCTCAGCCTGTGCGTCAGTCTGTTCCCTTGCGGAGCTGCGATTGCTGACGGTTCCGAGCCTACCGAGTTTCGCGCCTTCACTGATAAGCGCGGTCAAAAGATCGAGGCGCGGATCATTTCGATCTCCGATGACCGGCGTCTGCTGAACCTGGTGCGCCGCGATGGTAGAGCCTTCGAACTGGCGATCACTCTGTTGAGCCTCGACGATCAACAGTTTCTCAACCGATGGCTCGATCCGTCGTGGAATGGCATTTCTGCCGGCCCGATGAAAGTCTTCGGCGTCTTGCCGGATGATAAACCCATCGATACTGACGCGCTGAAGGATGTCGACGACATCGTCTCAATTCATGCGTCAAAGCGAGGCTGGCTCGTTCGACGAAATTCGGGAGAAATCATGAGTTTTGATAACAGCTATCCCAATATCGCCGACGCCGAACATCTTTACGTGAACACGGTTTGGATTTATGGCGCTCGAGCCGATGGCACCGTCGGCGGCGCAGGTGGTGGCAGTTATTTTGAGGATATCATCACCGATGCGGTGCAATGTGTCGGTGGTAACGGCCATGCAGCGGCCCTTCTCCGCGACGGTACGGTGAAAGTCTGGGGACGGTCCTACGATACAAAGGAGCCGATTGATCCACCTGAACCTCTGGCCGCAATTGTATCTATGTCCTCTAATCAAGGCCGTGTGACGGCTATCGACCGGGATGGCAATCTGTTCTCCTGGGTACCGGGAAAGCCGGAAGTCTTCGAAACGCTGCTCGGTGATGGTGCGGTCGAGATCGAAGGAGGCATTTTCGACAATATCGCCCGCACACGATCCGGTGAGGTTTACACTTGGAAGCAAGCCAATGTCAGTGATGCAAAAATTCCCGAAGTGCTTCAAGGTGAAGGTCCCTTTCAAAAAGTTCGCTGCAACGGAGTCACCTTTGCCGCTCAGCGCAAGGACGGCTCGTGGATTGCCTGGGGCCGGAACAGTTCGGGTATTGTCGACCACATCAATGAACTCGGCCCCGTTGCCGACCTCGCCTTTTTCAGCGAACCCGGAAGCCAGGAACTCGGCTACGTCATCTGGCGCTAGCTGAAGAAGCGCGCATCACTCCTCTGAAATCCTTGAGCACAAAACGTTTTTTTGGGTATGTCAAAGCGTACCCGTCTCGACTAGAGGGCGCGGGAACTAATCTTGGATCCGGCCTCGAACGTTGCCAAGGCAATTCCAACTCGCAGCGTGTCGAGGTTGGTGTGCCACGCCTAGTTCGCTAATTGTTGGTTAGCTCTGTGATCGTAACCATTGCCGGCATCATTCCTGCGGCGATGACGAATGCCACAATCACAGCCTGAGCCAATGCCGTTATCGCGATTCCATGAATTAAGAATCGCTCACTGAAAGGTCTTCGAATCAGTGCAGCAATCCCGAGCGCAAGTAAGAGAACAGAAAGAACCAATCCAAACCGAGCAATAGTTGGTGCGGTCGTGGTCAGTATAGGGAGATCGACAACTTCTGGATTCACCCATCGCCAATATTTAATGAGCTCCTCGGAGATAGTGATCAATCCCCGAAACGCGATCCCGGAGCAAACGGCGAGAGCGGCGGCGTAAAAAATCAGAGTCCGGCGCATCGATCCATTTCTAAAGCGAACGTCGAAGCTGACCGCATCCCTGACCGAGAGCGAGCGTTGACATCGACGTTGATGGTGGAATGACCATGAGACTTTCGACAGGAGACAGGTCAGGGATTTGGTGCAGCGCCTTTTTCGGCTCCGTGGTAGGAGACCAGGGCCTGAAATAGAATCGCCATTAACTCATCGAAATCGATATCCAATGAATTTGCGGAGATATTAATCGGCGATCCAGTAAGATCTGCGTTCGCGGAATTCAACTTTGCCTTCAGCGTTCCGCCTCGGTTCAAAAATCGCTCGGGATCGTCTACCTCGATCGTGAGGAATCGTTGACCGAATATCTCGTTCTCGCGAATTCCAATAACCTCATGCCAGTGAATTCGGCCTGCTGCAACGGCACTCGAATTGTCAACGATCCCATCATCATCAATCAGCAAGCCTGGATTCCTATCGAAAATTTTGACGCATCCGTAGAAACCGCAAATGCTGGCGAAGAGTATCCCTGCCACCGACGCAATCTTTCTGAATCCGGATGAGAATGGTCCTTCCCCCTCAGGAATAGTCCAAATCCAGAGGGAAAGCGCGACGAACGCAATTGATCCGAGCACAAGAAATACAATCTTGCTTCGACTAAGCGGGATGACAATTTCCTCCTTACTCATCGCCTCATATTTTTCTCAGCCGAACGTCGAAGGCATGCGACAGGCTACCAGCACCGGCGCTGCTCTTCACGGGTTAAGGTTCGAGTTACCATATCACTATCGAGACTCGTCGGGTAGCCTGTTCGTATCGCCGTCTTGTTCGGTCCGCTTCGTTAGCCACTGTATTACCGTGAAGTACTTAAGAGCTCCAACTCCGATTCTTTGATCCGTTCTTGCAGTGTTTTCAGTTCGGCCAGCTGAGCTTCAGTTTTTTCGATTCGAACAGCCCATGATCTAGCATTTGAGCTATGTCGCCTCGCTATTTGAGGATCGTTGGCGATGAGGGTGTTGAGCCTCGCTAGACTCTGCTTGCTCTCACGAAGCTCCGGTTCGCTATAGAACTCCAATTTAAAGCGCAAGAATTCAATCCTCTGACTATCCGACTCAATTTTGCGTTCCAAAGCCCAAGCACGGAAAAACCCAGTCTCGTATTCGTAGAAGGCTATTCCCCCTATCAAGATCAATGCCGCGGCTGAGAGAGTAGCCTTCATTTTCAGACCGAACAGTGTTATTCACCCGCACGCTAAGAGGCATATCTCCGAAAGGCAAGCGTCGGAGGAAACCGCTTCAGGCACCGTGGATGCGAGGTTTGAAACGAAATCCTCAGTGCAACTTAACGAAAACGTAGCGCCCGTTCCCGCCCTTTTCAGCGCTTGGTTTTTACTCTGATATGGCTTCGTTGTTAATCGGATATCCCTTGGTTTGTTTTTGGATATACGAAAGTCACGATAAACAAATTATAATGAGATCGAATGACCCGGAAGCCGGGCGAAATTAATCCGCCTGGCAGGAGCTATGGACAGCAGACGCCTCACTCCGCATCGGCTTCCCACAAACTCTGCAAAAGCTCCAGGCTGGCGCTGACGATCTGCTCTCCGGCGGCGGGCCCTACCACACAGGTTTTTTCGATCGCTCCGTAGCCGCCATGGCGGACGGCACGCTCGGTGGGCAGATAAGAGGCACTGCCGGCGAGTTGGGCGACAAAGGTCTGCACCGCAGGACTGCGACCTTTGATCCGCGTGCCGTAGTCGAGATAGAGTTCGAAGGGGTTGGTCACAAAGGCGACGTCCCCCAGCCGGATAGCATGGACTTCTATCGGAAAGACGGCAGCATCGGGCGCTGCCTCGGGAAAGCCCAACCGCAGATCGAGCCTGGCCATTGAGTGCATCAGTAGCGGCGCAGTATCGATCTCCAGCTTCGCCACCGGCAAAACATCGACGACTGTTGCCGCGATGCGTCTGGCGATTTGCATGCGGCGTTGCAGCCGCTCATCGCCAGCGTCGGGAAAGCGCAGCTCTTGCATGCGCTTTTCGGCTTTGCGTTCGACCATCACCGTGGTGGCGATATCCCCCGCGGCACTGAGTTGCGGCAACACGTGGACCTCTGCGCCGAGATCTTTCGCAAGCAGTTCACGGACCTCATGCCAGTAATCGGCACTTAGCTTATCACCTCGTTGCACCTGGGCGGGGCAGGCAAGATTGACGATGACACCAGTCAGTTTCTTCTGACGGTCCCAAGTGTAGAGCAAATTTACCGAATGATCTTCAAAGCCCTCGATGTGTCTGAAATCTTCGTTGCTGGTGCTGCCTTTCTGAAAACTGCCGCTCATGTGCGAAGTTCCATCGGCGTAGGTGGCGATGCGATTGTGGCCGACGACCGCGTGGCCGAGACCGAAGCTCACTCCGCCGACCTTACGCACTTTCCAGGCCTCCACTACCGCATTTGCGATACGCTCGCTGGCAAATTCGTTGTATTCAGGAGAGGCCGTAACCGACGGAGCTACGTGGGTATGCGTCGCCATCAAAACGATTTGCTCGCCGCGCAATTCTGGAACCTGCGCCATCACTAGTCCCCGAACCTTGTCGCGCATGTTCGCTGCGTAGCGGTTGCCATCTGTGATGCGCAGAAGATCGCAGCTGATCATTACCGCCTGTTCGCCATCGCCGGACTCGAGGGCGAGAATCGTCGCGGTCACCGGATCCATGACGCCGGTGGAGAACAAATTACCACGCATTTTCACCGGGCCATCCGGTGTGATGTCGACAACAGACCAACCAATGCGCACCTCGGGCGCGGCCATCGAAGGAGTCGCAAGCAGAGCGATGCCGGCAATCAAGAAGAGGAATTTAGCGAAAAAGTGGTGCATCGATTCGTTGCGAAAAGTCCAAGCATTGGCCAGACGGATGACAGTCACAGCATCATCGCGGTGAGAGGCGTTTTATTTTATTGGCAGATTAACGTGCCTCGTTCAGAATCAAGCCTCAGTCAATGGGGATGGAGTCTAACTAAGAAGCTCTCTCCGCTATCAATCCGAAAGGAAAAGAAGGCAACTATGAGTGCAAATTCCGAAGAACTTCCTGAGCATCAGATTTTTCACATTCTGAAAGCCGGCGAGCAAGAATCAATTGGGCCGTTCAGCCAGAAGCAACTGCTGGAGTTACTGAAGAAAAAGGAGATCAGCCACTCCGATTTGGTCTACTATCCGCAGCTCGCCGACTGGACCCCACTGTCAGAGGTATTCGATTTTCATCAGGGAATGGCCAACTTCAGCGACGATGGCCAAGATCCTGAAATCGTGGCGCAGAGTTTCGCATTCATCGACAACCGCTCAGAGCCTGATGAAGAAATTTATTACATCGCCGTGCAAAATTTTCCGGCCCTGAGCTTGACCGCTTCAGTCAAATTGCGCTCCCCGAGATCGGTAGTTCTCACCAGCTGGCGTTTTTGCGTCATCAAACCCAAGCTCATGGGCAACACCGATTTTGACGAATTCATGCTCGATCAAATCGAAAGCGTTGAATCCAGCTATGACCCAGCAGCACGCGACGGCACGTTTACGATTCGTCCTCGCTTCGACGATGACGAAGAGGTCGACCAAATTCCCGTCCAACAACTCAAGCGTCTTGAGACCATCGCTGCGGAATTGCTTTCCAATGACGAGAAATAGCTTTGCCGAGATTGGATGGCATAGGCTGTTTATGCTTGGTTACGCTCTCGCCCTCTCATTCAGTAGCGGCTGCCAGACAGTGCAATACTACGGTCAAGCGATTGGCGGTCAGTGGGAATTGACGACTGGGAAACAAGCGATCCCTGAACTGATCGAGAGCGAGCCACTGACTTCGACATTGCGGCAACGTCTGCAACTTGTTCAGGAAATTGTTGCCTTCGCAGAAGACCACCTCGGCCTGCCAGCAGACGGTGCCTACGGCGACTATGTCGACTTGCACCGCTCACACGTGGTCTGGAACGTATTGGCCGCGCCGGAGTTTTCGATGGAGGCGCACACTTGGTGGTATCCCATCGTCGGCAGTCTGGAGTATCGCGGATATTTCAACAAGGACCGTGCCTTGAAAAACGCCGAACGGCTGAAGCGCAAAGGTAACGATGTGCACGTCGGCGGTGTTACCGCTTACAGCACACTCGGTTTTTTCGACGACCCGGTGTTGAACACATTTATCGACGATCCCGATGTCGATCTGGCCGAGCTTCTATTCCACGAATTGGCGCACCGTCGGTTGTTTCTCTCGGGTGACACGGATTTCAACGAAGCCTTCGCAACCGTCGTTGGACGCGAAGGCGTTCGGCGTTGGCTCCTGACAAAAGGCGATTCGAAAGCACTGCAAAATTACCAGCAGCGTCGCCGCCGAGACGATAAAGTGATCGAGCTGATCCTCTCCAAGCGCGGCGACCTGGAGCTACTCTATCAAAGCGACAAGAAACGAACCGAGGAAAAGTTGCGCCTCGAGAAGGAGCGTATCATCGCCTCACTGCGGCGCGACTATGAACAACTGAAGCGAGCTTGGCCGAAATACCGAACCTTCGACAAATTCATGGCTGCACCGATCAACAACGCTCGTCTCAATGGCGTCGATACCTACTATGAACTGGTGCCGGACTTTGAACGACTGCTCGCCAGGACAAGTGCCGCCGAAGGCGCGCGCGATATGACAGCATTTTTCGATGTCGTGGAGTCGACTGAACGTTTAAGCAAAGAAGAGCGCAGGGATTTTCTGCGCCGCTGACACTTCCCCTCATGTTGTGCATAAACGAAAAACCCATCCTCGAACTACTATGCTGATCTGGTTACCAGTTATTCTTATAGTCCTGCTCCTTGCGATCTTTGTTGCTGGCCAAATCGGTCTATTGAAAGGAACCGCTCCCGATGATCTCGGTATCCGTGATGGCAAGCTGAAGCCACCTTCGAACACTGAAAACAGTGTAACCAGCCAGGCTGCGCTCTATCCCGACAACCCCCAACGTACCTATGCGGACATCGAGCCGATCGCGCTGATCAACGGCGACGGTGCCGCGACCATGGCCAAAATCATCGATGTGATCGAAGGCTTGGAACGCACCGAAGTGGTAAAAAAGGAACCGAATTATATTCACGCGCAGTTTACTTCGCGGGGTCTGCAATTTGTCGACGATGCCGAGTTCTGGTTCGACACCGAGCAGAACGTTGTCCAAGTCAGATCGGCGGCTCGCCTCGGCCGAAAGGATTTCGGCATGAACCGTCAACACATCGAAGCCGTACGCTCAGCACTGGCTCCGAGCGTTGAAAATTGATCAGAACTTGCCGGCGTCGCCGCGCCACGGGTCGCCGCGAAATGCTTTGTTGTGTTGCCGCAAGCAATGGCGCTCAGGATCGAGCTGCTCGTCGGTATCCCAGGGCTCGAACGCATTGGTGATGTTGTTCAGTCCGGTTTTGGCCAACTCGGGATGGTGACGCAGCAGAACCGACTTCAGATCGGAGTTGTCAATCCACTGCAGTCCCTCGCGGGTGTAAGTTTCTTGGTTGTAATTCTCGGTGTAAAAACGATCAGCCTGCAGGCGGCGGGTGGCGTTTAGAATAAAAATTTGAAACATGGTTTCGCCAAAACCGAAGCCGGTCGGCCGATGCCCTTCGGCTAGCGTGCCGACCATCAGATCGAGTTTTTCCACGTCCTCCGGCTGGTCGCCATAGACCTCTTTGATGCGCGCTACCTGCTCGGCATCGTCGGTCAGATCATCGAAGCTACGAATTGGATTCATACCCAACTGGCGGCGAAACTCATTGTAGCGCGGCACCCCGCGTTCCCGCGCGCGCACGATATCGACCGCGCCCATGTCGTAAACCGGGTTACCGGGAATACTCAGCTCCTGCATGAAGCGAGGGAAATTGTTGAGTACCAGTTGGCCGGGATGTTGATTCCCAAACGAGAAAAACAACTCAGCCATGCGGTAGCGTTCGGTTAATTTCCGCGAACCTGCCTGGCGTGTCGCCGGTAGCGGCACAGTCTCGCTCACTTCGTCATTGTTGTTCTCATCCAAGTCGCGCAGCCGCAGCGCTTCAGGCAAAAACGAGTGCAGGCGATAGACTTCGACGAACTCCTGCGTCAAAGCGTACGGCTGACCGTGCTTGTCGAGTTCGTTACCGACCACGCCGCCGAGTTCAGGGCTGCGCAGTTTGATCGGCGCCACAGTCTGGCGATTCTTTCCATAGTGAAACACGTTGTTGGCAATCCCGAACCAGTTGGCGTTCAAGGCAGCATCGAGCCCTTTGTTCGGCAGGACCGCCGGCGTCCACTCCACTGTGTGAATTTTCGCCATCACCGCGGCATTGATCAATCGAGCGACATTGAACAAGCGATTGTCGTCCCAATGCGGGTAGTGCGTCCTGAGTTGATCGCAGATCGCGTTGTGCTCGCGATTGAACAGCGTGTGAAACATCGACAGCCCCACCCACCAGTTGCGCACGAAGCCAGTATCCTCGACGCCGTTTTTATCGAGCGGCAGCAAGCTTTCGCCGCCCTCCGTTTCGCGCATCGCCAGCTTGCCATCGATGCCGCTGCGTAACCGATCCTGAGTCGCCTGATCGCTGCCATAAATTTGCGAACCATCCCACCAGTGCGAGATCTCGTTGATGAACGTCGCTGGATTTTCCTCGCCCTCTTTTAGTCGTGTGGGATCGGGCTGAGTGCGCCCGACGAACTGCTTGGACTGACGATATTTGCGCCGCGCCGGATCGTCTTCGGGAAACGGAATTTCGAGAAAGTCGTTCCACAACATCTCGCCGTGATTGACCCAACCGTGATTCTGAAACTGGATCCACGACGCCGCTAACAGATTGAGAAAAGGGATTTCTTTGACCTCGCCAGACTGGCGGGTCAGCAGCTTGCGACTGATCTCGCGCGGGTTCGGCGTCATCAGTTGCTCGCCGCTCTCCGGTCGGATGGCGTCGATTTCGATGTTGCGACCGAAGCGCGTGCCGGCGGCACCCTCCATGGGATTATCGAAATTATTCCACGACCCGTCGGCGGTGCGGAAATGCGTGGCACCTTCCGGCGGTGTCTGTCCGGGTTTTTGAAAGCCTACCAGCGAGCCATCAGGATAGGCACTGCGCAAATTGCGCCGATTCAAACAATCGCGCATGTAGGCGAGGGTCATGATGCCGGCGAACAGCGAACGTCGATACCAATTCGTCCAGACTTCGTCGCGGTAGCCGGCAAATTTCCCCCAAATTGCGGTGCCCACGTGCATCGTCGAGCCCAGCACCGAGCCGCCAAAATTACCCAGCTTCAAGCGGAACCAATTGATGCCCTGAGCAGGCGGCAGCGGGCTCGGCGGCGAAGGCAGCGTGCCATCGGCGAGCCGCGGCGCTGCCAGCAATTTGTCGCGCTCAAAATAGTATTCGTCAGGCACCATGACATTCACCTCTGACACGGCATTGAGGCGGGCCTGTTCGCGCATTTCGATCCAGTCCTGTTCGTCAGGCCGCGCCGCCAGCGCCGCAGCGAACTCCATCTCCGCCTCGGCGTAGCGCTCAAGATGAAACAACGCCAAGCCCCGCAGGGCTTGATATTCCGGTGTCCCCGCGTCATCCCTAAGAGCGTCGAGAACTTCCGCATAGCGGCGGGTATCCAGTAATTCGTTGACCTGTTCCAATGTTGGCATGACGGCGATTCCTCAGTTCCGTTTGGTTCGCTCCGAAAATTCGGCTGACGCATTTTCCCGGTATCTTGTCTATTTTGTTCCATTTCGTCAAACCTGACATTGCAGCAGACCCCGGAATCGAGCACCCTTGTCCTGATGCCCGACATCGTTCTAGCCACGCTCAATGCGAAATATATCCACTCGTCGTTCGGTCTGCGTTACCTGATGGCGAATTTGGGTGAATTGCGGGATCACGCGCAGATCGCCGAGTTTCAGATCAAGCAGGCACCGCTCGAAATCGTCGAAGCGATTCTCGCAATGGAGCCGCGCGTCGTCGGGTTCGGGATCTACATTTGGAACGTTGTCGAAACCACCGAAGTACTCGGCATGCTGCGCCGCTTGCGACCAGAGCTCTGCATCGTGCTGGGCGGCCCCGAGGTGTCGCACGAGTGGAACGGGCAGCCTATCGTCGAACTGGCCGACCACGTCATCACCGGTGAAGCCGATCTGAAATTTACCGAGTTGTGCCGCGTGCTGCTCGGCGATGATAGTTCAGCGATTCAGGCACTGCCAAAAGTGATGCCAGCCGGCCTTCCAAACATGGACGAGGTCACGCTGCCCTACGACCTCTACACCGAGGACGATCTCGCCCATCGCATCATTTACGTCGAGGCCTCGCGCGGTTGCCCTTTCACCTGCGAGTTCTGCCTGTCGTCACTCGACGTGCCGGTGCGCGCCTTCGATTTGGGAAAATTTCTCGCCGCCATGCAGGGCTTGCTCGATCGCGGCGCGACCACTTTCAAATTCGTCGACCGCACCTTCAATCTGCATCTCCCTACCAGTACGGCGATCCTGCAATTTTTCCTCGATCGATGGCGCGATGGAATGTTTCTGCATTTCGAAATGATCCCCGACCGCCTGCCGGACGGCCTGCGCGAATTGATCAAACAGTTTCCCGACGGTGCCGTGCAGTTCGAAGTCGGCATTCAGACCTTCGACGAAGCGACCGCAAAAAATATCAGCCGCCGCAACAACCTGAAGCGGCTCGAAGACAACTTGCACTTTCTGCGCGAACAGACCGGCATCCACGTGCACGCCGATCTGATCGTTGGCCTGCCGGGCGAGAATTTGGAGAGCTTCGGTCGTGGTTTTGATCGACTGGTGAAAATGGGACCGCAGGAAATTCAAGTCGGCATGCTCAAGCGTCTGCGCGGCACCCCCATCGTTCGTCACGATGAGGAATTTGCGATGAAATACGCGCCGCATCCGCCCTACGAGATTCTCGAAAACCGCGACATACCCTTCGCGGAAATGCAGCGCATGCGCCGCTTCGCCCGCTACTGGGATCTGGTCGCCAACAGCGGCAACTTCAGCGGCACACTGGCGTTACTCTGGGATCATGGCGACTCACCGTTCCGCGAGTTCTCCGACTTTGCCGACAGTCTCTACGCCCGACTGAATCGCACTCACCAGATCGCGCTGTTGGTACTCGCTGAAGCGTTGTTCGACTACCTCGTTCACGAGCGTGGCCTGCCATTGGAAGCAGTCGCACATGCTTTGAACGAAGACTGGACCCGAGTGCCCGGCCGCGAACGCTTGAGTTTCACCGATGCAGCGAACGAAAAAACCACCGCTAATTCGGCGAGCGCGAAGACAGCAAGCAACACCCACCGACAGTCGCGCCACCTGGCACCGTCCCGCACGAAAGCGTAGCTCCGCTTAGCCGTCTCGCTGATTCGAACTCCACAGCGAGCTTCCAGTCAGCAGACGCCCGGCGCTGAAAAGAGAGCGTAGATGTTCTACCGGTGAACACTGGACGATCCGGTGAGACCGTCCGTCCCGGCGGTCGCTTGGCTTGGCTCAGTCTTACGTTTCGACTTGAAGCGATCGTGATCGCAGCCACCTTCATGCACCATGGTCGAAACCCTCCTCGCTGCCATCCCCTCGTCTGCCGGCGCAGATCCATCCGCCACCGGGTCGTGGACTCTGCTAGTAGTCTACTTCTTCGTCGCCATCGGCGTTTCGTTTTTCTGCTCGGTTTGGGAGGCAGTGCTGCTCAGCGTGACCACGCCTTACGTCGCCGATTTAAAAAACAAGCGCCCGGCAGCCGGTCAGGTCCTGGAGGATTTGAAACGCCGCATCAACCGGCCGCTGACCTCGATCCTGACACTCAACACCATCGCCCATACCGTCGGGGCCATGGGCGTCGCCTCGCAGGTGACGGCACTCGGCGGCGGCAAGTGGGACGCGCTTGCCGGTGCGCTGATGACCCTGGCGATCCTGATCGCGTCGGAGATCATTCCCAAAAATCTCGGAGCACGCCACTGGCGAGCCTGGGCGCCGTGGGTGTCGGTCGCGCTAAATTACCTTTCCAAAGTGATGACGCCGATTATCTGGTTCATCGAGTTGTTTTCTAAAGGTCATCACGGTGAAGCCGCCTTCAACCGCGACGAACTCAAGGTGATGGCGGAAATGGGCCGCCGACAAGGCAAGCTCGACGAGACTGAATCACGCATCCTCGACAATCTGCTACAGCTTCGGGAAATACCGGTCCACGAGGTGATGACGCCGCGTCCCGTTGTGTTTGCCCTGCCGGCAACGATGACCGTCAAAGAATATGTCGCTCAGCACGAAAGCTCGCCATTTTCCCGCGTGCCTGTTTTCACCGAAAATCACGACGACATCGACGGCTTTGTGCTGGTTCGCGACATTCTTCTGTCCGCCGCGCGGGAAAACAATGAGCAAACCCTTGCCGATCTGAAACGCGAAATTGCGGTGCTCCCGGAGACCGCTCAACTGCCCACCGCTTTTCAGGAACTGGTCGCCAACCGCAATCACATTGCCCTTGTTGTCGGTGAGTTCGGCGGCACCGCCGGCATCGTCACCATGGAGGATGTTGTCGAAACCCTGCTCGGTCTGGAAATCGTTGACGAAGCCGACACACGTGAGGACATGCAGGCGTATGCCAGAGCCCTGTGGAAAAAACGTGCCTCGGCCATGGGACTGAAAACCGAAATCGGGACAGAGACTGAACCCGGGGACTGAATAACCGGCCGGGCCACAAAAAAGCCGGAACCCTCCCGGGCTCCGGCTTGATCAAGTTTTCCGATTAGCGGCGACGATTTTCGCCCCGCGATTAGCGACTGATAATAGCGCGGAAAATTCCGCGAGCGATCTCAGCACGAGGGTCGCCGACTCGGCTGTGCGAAGCGTGGTCGTCGTGACCACCCCCGTGACCGTGACCATGCGAAGAAACGTCAGCACGAACCGTGCGCTCCATGCGGTGGATCACGCCGTTAAGCGAACTCAGCAGTGAGTGGACGTGGCGAGTGTCGCCGTGCACGTGACCGTAGCGACCGGTATCAGCGGCATCGACCATCTTGTGGAGATGGTGCGCCAGTTCATCGATCTGTTCGATGTCACGCAGGATATGGCTGAACGAGACGGAATAATTGTGCGCCAGGCTATGCACATGTTCGACTTCACGTTTAATCGAAGCGGTATCGCTGGTCAGGTGCTTGTAGACCGAGGTGTGGTCGTAATGCTCACGAAACTCGGTGCGAAGTTCGTTGACGATCGATTCCAATTGGTGGGACTGCTCTACGAGCGAACGGTTCGAAGCTTCTGAGTTAGAAGCAGTCAGCACGGCAAAGGCAGCAACGGCAGCGATGGAGATGGTTTTCAGTTTCATTGTTTTGAGTAGGTAGAGGTTTCGATTTCTACCCACCAGACAAGCGCCGATTCACCACTTGCTAAAATTTGTGTATCTTTTTCAGAATACATACCCCTCTCCCCGTCAGGCCAAAATTGTAGGGCTGGAGCTTTGCACGCTTCGCTTAACCCTGCGGATTACCTGACTCGCTTCGCTCGGCTGCCTGCGTCGGTGCGTTGGCAGGAGCCGGCTCCGACGGACCCGACAGTGCCCGATCTCGTCGTCCGCTTCGAGCAGCGAGCGGAGCGATCAC
>JBBKXR010000243.1:0-5494 GCA_037969585.1 Verrucomicrobiales bacterium | reverse complement strand
ACATTGCGCGGCAGGATCGATCTGGACGAAGACCCGCCAGGGTCTGGAGGGGCACGCTCCCGCGTGCCCGCGCCGGCAGGTGAAGGGCGCGAATCACCGTGAAGGGTCGCGGCGGCGGTGCGCGATCGAGCGGAAATCGCACGACGTTCGCTGGCAAGGTGGAACTTGCCCCTCCAGATGAAGTAAAGCGTGGGAAAGGCCCCGACGCTTCGAGTGTTATCCGTCAGATTAAGCCTGGCTGAAGCGCTATCGCGTCGGCTTGACCTGTTCGGCCCAGGTGTCGTAGAGATCGTTGAGTGATTCGATCGCTCGCTTCGCTCCCTCTCCGGTGATCGGTTTTTGTTCTTCGGGATCGTCATCGAGATCGAACAGCCACGATTCGGTTGTGCCGCCTTCGGTTTTGGCCAGGTATTTCATTGGACCGTTGCGCACCGCTTCCCAGGTCCGATCGCCGCGTCGGGCGCGCCAGAAGAGGGGACGGTTGAACTTCTCTGCGCCGTCTTCGACGTGCTTCAAGATATCGATGCCATCAAGCGCGTCGATGGAACTCTCGTCGGCTCCGGCGATGCGCAAAAACGACGTCGACAAATCCATCAACGTCGCCACTTGCTGCGACGCCGTGCCCGGGCGCAAATGCCCAGGCCAGCGGGCGATGATCGGCACGCGAATGCCGCCCTCGAACAGGGTGCCCTTATAGTCGCGGAACGGTGTGTTCAATCCCGGCTTCATCGCTCCGTGATCACTGGCGAAAACCACCAAGGTGTTTTCGGCGCGACCGGTTTCATCGAGCGCCGCAAGTAGGCGACCGACTTCCGAGTCGAGGTCTTCGAGCATTTTTACGTAGGTCTCGCGGCTGCCGGTCATCCATTCCTCTTCGGTTGGCGCGTCACCGGTATCGTCGCCCGGTGCCTGAAATGGGAAGTGCGGCGCAGCGTGCGGCACGTAGAGAAAGAACGGCTTGGCGTCGTCGCCTTCGGTCGCTTTCTGACGCTTGAGAAAATCGATCGCGTCGTCGGTGATCAAATGGGTCAGGTAGCCCTCGCGTTTGACTGGCTCACGACCAACGTAGTAAGCCGGAAGATCCGACAGTTCGATGTGGCGAAAGTAGGAAACGTTGCCACCGAGAAAGCCCGTGAACTCGTCGAAGCCCTGATCGAGCGGGCTGAATTTTGGCTCGTAGCCCATGTGCCATTTGCCGAAAATTGCGGTCGCGTAGCCTTCAGCTTTCATCCCCGGCGCGAGCCGCGCGCGGTCTGCCGGTAGCCCCAGATCGTGGGCCTCGGCGAGGCGTTCAGCATCGTCGTAGCGGCCGACGTTGCCAGTGCCGATGGCGCACTCCAGGCCACCGACTCGCTGCGGATAGCGACCGGTCAGGATCGATGTGCGCGACGGACTGCACTCCGGTCCCATCGCGTAGGCCTGAGTAAACCGCACGCCGTCTTCTGCCAGCTGATCTATGTTAGGCGTTTTGGCATCCGGTGCGCCGTAGCAACCGAGATCGGCATGGCCCATGTCATCGGCGAGGATGAAAATGATGTTGGGTTTCGGCGTATCGGCTGCGGCGAGATTCGTCGTCAGCATGAAGGCCGCCAGAATGAGGGCGGAAAAAAAGCAGGTAGCAAAGCGCATGACTAGAGGGTAATACCAACCGGATAGATTTTCCGGCAGAATGATTATTAAAAGATAGGGAGAAATTGGCGCTTCGCGCATTGCTTTTCAACGCTGCCCGCTTTTTCTCAATGGCTGCGTTGTTCGTCGTTCGCTGTGCTCGCACAGCTCACTCATCTCGCTTAGCCCTTGAAAAGAATCAACCCAGCCATTCCGCCAACAATTTTATTCGTTTGGTATTAATCGGAAGCTAATGGTCGCCATCCTAAATCGCGCGAAAATCTCGCCCACGCTGATTCTCGCCTCGGGTTCGCCGCGGCGAAAAGATCTGCTCAGTGAAGCGGGCTTTCAGTTTGTGGTGCAGCCGTCGCCCGCCGACGAATTCGACGATCCGAGTATTGACGTGGTTACGCTGACCGGAAAGAATGCTGAGCTGAAAGCTGCCGCCATCGCTCCCGAAGCCGGTGCCGATGTGGTCATTCTCGGCGCTGATACCTTGGTTGCCATCGACGGCGAGGCGCTCGGGAAACCCACCGATTTGGCAGCCGCAGCGAAAATGATCGGCCGACTCAACGGCCGCACCCACGAAGTGATGACCGGTGTCTGCCTTTTGCGTCCCGCCACAGGTGATCGTGAAATCTTTGTGGTGCGCACGGCGGTGACTTTCCGCAACCTCAGCGATACCGAACTGGTCGCCTATCATCAGCTAATCAATCCGCTCGACAAAGCCGGCGCTTACGCCGCTCAGGAGCACGGTGAAAAAATCATCGAGTGCACCGAAGGTTCATGGACCAACGTCGTCGGCCTGCCGATGGAGGAAACCGCTGCGGCGTTGGCGCGGTTGGGAATCGAGCCGCGGGGCTAGTGGCGAACGGGTACCATTCGGGGCGTACCGGCAGAGCGTCGAAATCGAAGCGAGTGGCGCTGCCGACAGAAATCTTCGAAATTCGATATTCCTTGTTCGGAGTTCGGTGTTCACATCCGAATTTTCCGTAGTTCGGCCACTCGCTGACGCTCGCAGCTACCGGAGCTACGCGATCAACTCGCGTGCGCGCTCGAGCATGGCGTCGACTTTGTCAGTGGCCTTGCCAGCGCCTCGAGCCATCTCGGGTTTGCCGCCGCCTTTGCCGTCGACAAGGGCGGTGAGTTCCTGGACGAGTTTTCCGGCTTGGAATTGGCTGGTGTGGGCTTTATCGACCACGGCGGCGATGTGCACTGTGTCATCCGCGACCAGCGCAAGCACCGCGACGCCATCGAATTGGCGACGCTTCAGGCCGGTCAGCGTTTCCTGGATCAAGGCGGGATTGTCGCCGGGGAGAAGGCCGACAAGACGCTTCGGTGAGCCGTCTTCAACGGTGGCGAGAGTTTCTTCGAGCCATTCGCTGGCGATTTCGGCGGCGGCTCCGGCGCTGGCCTTTTTGAGGCGCTTGTCAGCATCGATGGCGGCCTGTTGCAATTCGTCGCGGTGGCAGGTCAACTCGACGAGCAGGGCATTGATACCGTTGATGTCCGCGTCGCCCTCGAGTTCTTCGACGTCGACACTGGGAATGGCGATGCCATCGGCGCCAGCCTTTTCCAGATCGTTGTTGGCAGCAGTGAGCTTGTCGAGCGCCGCTTGAATTTCCTCCTTAAGCAAGTCGATGCTTTCATGCACATAGTTGACGGCAGCCTCACCGCAGACGGCTTCGATGCGACGGATACCGGCGGCGATGGCGCCTTCGGAACGAATTTTGAAAAGACCGATGTCGCCGGTGTTGCGCACGTGGGTGCCACCGCAAAGTTCCATCGACCAGCCGGTGAGATCGCCGGTTTCGCCACCGATCTGCACGACGCGGACTCGCTCGCCGTACTTGTCGCCGAAGAACTGCATGATGTCGTCGCGGTCGCGAATATCGGCGTGCACGACTTCCTGCCAGCTGACGGTATCGTTGCGGGAGATGCGTTCGTTGACCGCGGTTTCGATGGCGGAGATTTGTTTGGCGCTCAGCGCCTTGCCGTTGAAGTCAAAACGCAGCCGGTCGGGAGCGACCAGCGAGCCCTGCTGCGAGGCTTCGCGGCTGACTTCCTTGTGCAACGCCCAGTGGAGGATGTGCGTGGCCGTGTGATGGCTCTCGATGCCACGACGGCGCTCGGTGTCGAGAGAAACGACGAGCTTGTTGGGTCGATGCACCGGTGATTCGGCCAGGCGCAGGCAGAGTGCATCGCCGATGCTCATGGTCTCGATGATGCTGATTTCGTGACCGTCTTCAAAAAGCACCGATCCGGTATCGCCCAACTGGCCGCCCTTTTCGACGTAGAGGGGACTTTTTGAAACGACTGCAATGGTGTGGTCGTCAGACTCGATCCACTCCTCGACGGTCGTCTCGACGCTGTCGGATTCGTAGCCGATAAACTCGGAAGTGACGTGGGTATCGATGGTAACTGCGGAAATGGTATCGGGTCCATCGCCGGCGTCGCCGGTATCCTTGTGGGCCTGAGTAAGCCTTTCGAGTTCGGCGGCGTCGACGGAGAGGCCGCGCTCATCGATCATCACCTGGGTTAGATCGAGCGGAAAGCCGAAGGTCTCCCAAAGTTTTACGACGGTAGCGGCGGGGAAAGGTTGGCCGTCGTCAAGCTTGTCAGCAGCGTCTTCAAACAGGCTGATGCCGCGATCCAGAGTGCGCCCGAACGAGAGTTCTTCGGTTTCGAGATTTTCAAGGATGACGTCACTGCGTTCCTTTAATTCGGGAAAGGCATCGCCAAAATGTTCGATGACGACTGGAGCGAGTTGCGGAAGCAGTGGTGCATCGCTGCCCAGACCGATGGTGCGCGCGACACGAATCGCGCGGCGCAGGATGCGGCGAATGACGTAGTTACGACCATTGTTGGACGGCAGGATGCCATCGGCTATAGCGAAGCTGCCGGTGCGAATGTGATCAGCGATGACGCGAAAGGCGACGTCGATTTTTTCCTGTTCGCTGAGGCCGTCGCGACGACCGACTGCGGGCACGGTGCCGGTGTATTTTTTGCCGCTCAGTTCGGTTAACTTGTCGAAGATCGGTGTAAAAACGTCGGTGTCGTAGTTCGACGCCAGCTTGGAAAAATCGCTGCCGCCTTTGGTGCCCTGTATGACGGCGCAGGCGCGTTCAAAGCCCATGCCAGTGTCGACGTGGGTGGCGGGCAGGTGGCGGAAGCTGCCGTCGGTTTCGGCGTTGAACTGGATAAACACGAGGTTCCAGATTTCGATGCAACGCGAGTCGTCCTGGTTGACCAGCGAACCTTTGGTGTCGCCCTCGGCAGTGAGGTCGATGTGGATCTCGGAGCAGGGACCGCACGGGCCGGTGTCGCCCATCATCCAGAAGTTGTCGGCCTTGTTGCCGTTGACGATGTGAACATCGGGATCGAGTCCTTCGCGTTCGAACAGGGCTCTCCAAAGATCGTAAGCTTCCTGATCGAAATCGGCGGGATCGCCTTCGCCGGGTTTGTAAACGGTGGCGTAGAGGCGCTCCTTGGGCATGGCCCAGCGCTTAGTCAGCAACTCCCAGGCCCATTCAATCGCTTCGGCTTTGAAGTAGTTGCCGAATGACCAGTTGCCGAGCATCTCGAAAAAGGGGTGGTGGTAGGTGTCATAGCCGACGTCCTCGAGATCGTTGTGTTTGCCGCCGGCGCGGATGCATTTCTGGGTGTCGGCGGCACGCGGCGGATCGTAGGGCGCGTGTTCGGTGCCGAGGAAGTATGGCACGAACTGGTTCATCCCGGCGTTGGTGAACAGCAGGTTCGGCGAGCTAGGCAGCAGCGGCGCGGAGGGCACGATGCTGTGTTGCTTTTCACGGAAAAAATCGAGGAAGGACTGGCGGATTTCGGCGGACGTCATTTTTTCTGCGAAAAAGGAGATAGGGTCTAGGAG
>JBBKXR010000242.1:0-32784 GCA_037969585.1 Verrucomicrobiales bacterium | reverse complement strand
TTCCGGGTACCACGCCGGATCGCCGAGATGCCACTTGCCGATGTAGGCCGACTGGTAGTTCTTCGCCGCGCCCAACGCTTCGGCGATGGTGATTTCGTCGTGCTCCATCCAGAAGGGATTCGGTGGGCACAGCAGTTCGTTGTTTTTGCTGCCGACATACTCAGTCGGATTTTTCTGCGGCGTGCCGATGCCACCGCGCTGAAAACGAGAACGAATCCAATCGGTCACCCCGATACGATGCGGGTAGCGTCCGGTCTGCACCGCCGCGCGAGTCGGCGAGCATACCGCGCAGGCGGCGTAGCCGTTGGTGAAGCGCACGCCTCCCGCGGCGATCCGATCGATGTTCGGCGTCTTGTAGTAGTCGGAGCCCTGGCAGCTCAGATCCATCCAGCCCATGTCGTCGACGAGGATCAGGATGACGTTGGGCGGGCGGTCAGCGGCGTTGGTAGTGGCGGTGACAGCCCCCAGAAGAGTGAACAGGCAAGTGAGGACGAGACGAAGCATGATAAGAAGTGTTGCGGATTCTTGGTAGGAAAGTAAAACGAATTTCCTGGGCATGTCACCGAAACCGCAGGGGTGTTAGTTTCAAGAATTGAAGTGGGCACGCCTGCCCAATCCTTTACCGTCGCTCCCAAAACGGTAGCTTCAACCGGTGCTGAAGGCACCGAGCGCAAAAGCCCCGAATTTCAATCCGGGGCTGATCTGCCCAATGCTTTCAGTATTTTTTCGTCCAAAAGAGCCAAGATCCGTTCAGCGCTGCGTTTATCACGTTCACGCCAACAACTTTTTCACAACGTTTCCATGCACATCGGTCAATCGGAAGTCCCTCCCCTGAAACCGATACGTCAGCTCTTCGTGATCGAAGCCGAAAAGGTGCAGAATGGTTGCGTGTAAATCGTGCACGTGGATCGGATCTTCTTCGACGCCCCAACCAATCTCGTCGGTTTTACCGATGACTTGTCCGCCTTTGACGCCACCGCCAGCCATCCACAGGCTGAATGAGTAGGGGTGATGATCGCGGCCGGTGACAGTTTTGAATCCGGAGCGGTTTTCGCCGAGTGGAGTGCGGCCGAATTCTCCGCCCCAGACCACCAGCGTTTCGTCGAGCAGACCGCGTTCCTTGAGATCGGTCAGCAGGGCGGCGACCGGTTGATCGGAGATCTTGGTGTTGGTCGCCAGTTCGGAGTCGAGATTGCTGTGTTGATCCCAAGTGGAAAGGAAGAGTGTCACGAAGCGCGTGCCGCGTTCGACCAGGCGTCGCGCGAGTAGGCAGTTGCGGGCGAACGACGACTCGAAGCCGGTTTTGTCGACGCGGTTGAGCCCGTAGGCTTCCAGGGTGGCCGGTGATTCTCCAGACAGATCGCTAAGCTCGGGCGCTGCCGACTGCATGCGAAAGGCGAGCTCGTAATTGCGGATGCGGCTGGCAATTTCCGCTTGGCCGCTGTCGCTGAAGCGCTGCTGATTGAGCTCGTTGACCGCAGCGATGCTGCGCGCCTGCATTTCGGGAGTGATGCCAGGCGGGTTTTCCAGATTTAGCACCGGGCTGCCCTGATTGCGAAACAGCGCGCCGGAATAGTTCGATGGCAAAAAGCCGCTCGACCAGGACGCTGAACCGCCCGGTAGACCGCGTCCGAGCGTGGTCATGACGACGTAGCCTGGCAGGTCGTGAGAGGCGCTGCCGAGACCATAGTTGAGCCACGAGCCGAGCGTCGGCGCTCCGCGAAACGGCGAGCCGGTGAGCATTAACAGTTGGCCGGGCAAGTGGTTAAACTGGTCGCAATACGCCGACCGCACCATGGCGATGTCGTCGGCATGCTCGGTCAGATGCGGCACCAGATCGGACATGTCCATGCCGCACTGGCCGTATTTTTTGAAGGTCCGCGGGCTCCCCATCAGGCGGGCGGTTTCCTTTTTCGTGAAGGAAAATTTTACCCCCTCCAACAACGACTCGGGCATGGCCTGGCCGTCGAGCTCATTGAGCTTCGGCTTGGGATCGAACAGATCCATCTGGCTCGGCCCACCTTCCATGAAAAGGTAGATGCAGCGCTTCGCCTTGGGCGCAAAATGCGGTGCTCGAGTCAGGCTGTTGCTGCCGGGCGCGGCGAGTAGGCCATCGTCCTGAAGCAATTGCGCGAGCGCGACGGTACCGAGTCCACTGGCGGTGGTTTGCAAAAAGCGTCGCCGGCTGGCGTTGGTAGCGAATTGGGAGGGATCAATCACGGGTGATAAATTCGTCGAGGTTGAGCACGACGCGGGCGGTGGCGATCATCGCCAGCTGGGGATCGGTGGCGCCACCTTCGCTTTCGGCGTCGTCGGCGCTGGTAGTCGATTTTAGAAAATCGCGGTGAGCATTTTTTAACGCATTGAGCTCAGCGTCGGTCGGCGGTCGGTTGAGGCTGCGGCGCATCAGGTCGGTGATGGCGGCGTCGAGCTTGTTGCCGTGGGTTTCGTAAGCTTCGCGGCCGATCACTTCAGCGCATTCGAAAAAGACCGGATCGTTGAGCAAGGTCAGTGCCTGCATCGGCGTGTTGGTCGAGTCACGGCGGCTGCATGCAACACTGGTATCGGGCGCGTCGAAAGCGGTCAGCATCGGATACAGCACGGTGCGCTTGAGCACGATGTAGGTGCCACGTCGATAGCGGTCTTCGCCTTTGCTCTCCGGCCAACTTACGCTGCGGCCGACTTCGGCGACGAACTCGGGCAGCGGTGGATAAACACCGGGACCGCCGATTTTTCGCGACAGCAAGCCGCTCGCACTGAGGTGAATGTCGCGCACCGTTTCGGCGCTGACGCGCACGCTGTTCTGCCGCCACAGTAGGTCGTTGGGCAATTCGGGTTGGGTATTCGCTGAGGATTGGCGATAGGTCGAGGAGAGCACGATGGTGCGGATCATTTGCTTGCGACTCCAGCCGAGGCGGCGGTATTCGCCGGCCAGCCAGTCGAGTAATTGCGGATGCGTTGGTGGCGCTCCGTGGGTGCCGAAGTCATCGGAGGTGGACACGATGCCAATGCCGAAAAGGCGCTGCCAGACGCGGTTGGCGAGCACCCGCGGAGTGATCGGGTTTTTGTCATCGAACAACCAGTGGGCGAGGTCGATCCGGGTCGGAGTTTTGTCTTTGGCCGTGGTCAGAGAATGCAGCGCCGCGGGCGTGGCCGGCGACACGGCATCGCCGTGTTGGGTGTAATCGCCGCGGATATGGACGAACGTTTCGCGGCGATCTTTTTCGCCGAGTTCGACCAGTGATTGGGCTTTCGGGGTGGAGGCCTTCTTGCGTTTGCCGAGCTCCTTATCGGAAATCTTGGCGTCCGGCTTGTCATGGTAGACGGGAGCTGTCCAACCGCTGTCGGAGGCGAGTTCGATGCCGAGGTCGGCGTCTTTTGTATTGTTGAAAAAGGCGTAGAGCTGGAAAAATTCCTTCTGTGAGACAGCGTCGTGTTTGTGGTCGTGGCACTCGGCGCAGGCGACGGTGAGGCCGAGCCAGGCATTGCCGGTGGTGGCGGTGCGGTCGACCACTTGTTTGACCCGGTCGAGTTCGAAGTCGGAGCCGACTTCGGTGTTTTTCAAATTGTTGCGATGGAATCCGGCAGCGACTATTTGCTGCTGAGTTGGCTTGGGCAGGAGATCGCCAGCGAGTTGTTCGAGTGAGAATTGATCGAAGGGCTGATCGGCATTGATCGCATCGATGACCCAGTCGCGATAGATCCATGCCCACAGGCGCATATCGTCGCCAAGGTAACCGTCGCTGTCAGCGTAGCGAGCGAGGTCGAGCCAGTGCCGCGCCCAGCGTTCGCCGAAGTGGGGCGACGCAAGCAGTTCGTCGACCTTTGCGCTGTAGGCGGCTTCGGAGTCTTTTTGCCAGGCTGCTTCGAAGGCGACGATTTCCTTCGGCGTCGGCAGCAGGCCGGTCAGGTCGAGGTAAATACGGCGCAGCAAAGTGTGCGGCGCGGCCTCGGGTGAAGGCGTGAGTTTTGCCTCCTGAAGACGCGCCAGCACGAAGGCATCGATCGGTGACTTCGCGCCCTCGATCTGTGGAATCGCCGGTGCGACGATCGGCTGATAGGCCCAGTGTGCGGCGGGATCGTCGGCGGCACGGCTGACGCTAATGCCCGCGGCGATCACAACGGCAAACAGGCCGAAAATTGGAATGCTTTTAAGCATGTTAGACAATGCCACGCGATAACGCAGTGGGCCACTTACGCGATAATGTCGTGCGCCACTCGACCGCCCTCCGGTCCGGTCAGGCGATGCTCGCGGCCGGCGTGACGAAACTTCAGGTCGTTGGCCGGCAGGCCGAGCAGGTGGAAAATCGTCGCGTGTAGGTCGCGAAAGTGAATTTTTCCGTCGACCGCGCGCTTGCCGGTTTCGTCGGTGTCGCCGTAGGCGAATCCCGCCTTCACTCCGCCGCCGGCCATCCAGAAGGTGAAGCCGCTCGACTGGTGACCGGTTTGGTCTTTGTCTTTTTCGCCGGGCGTGAGACCGGGGCGACCGAACTCGCCGCCCCAGACGACAAGCGTGTCTTCGAGCAGGCCACGTTGATCGAGATCTTCCAACAGCGCGGCGATCGGTGCATCGGTGGTGCGACAGTTGGCTTGCAGATCGCGACGATGATTTTTGTGCTGATCCCAACTGCCGTGATTAACTTCGATGAAGCGTACGCCGGCTTCGGCGAAGCGTCGGGCAAGTAGGCATTGGCGGCCGAAATCGGAAGCGCGGCAGGTGCCTTCGAGATGATTTTTGCCGACGCGGTAGCGGTCGAGGACGGCCTGCGGTTCGCTACTGATGTCGAGCAGTTCGGGCGCGGTGGCCTGCATGCGAAAGCCGAGTTCCATCGATTTGATCACGGCATCGAGTTGGCTGTCATCGGAGCGCTGCTGTTGGTGCCGACGATTCATCATTTGAATCAAGTCGAGCTGCTGGCGCTTGGCTTCGGTCGGCAAGTGATCGCCGGTGACGTTCGGCAAGGTCGCCAGGCTCATGTCTTCGCCATTCACCCCGATCGGTGTTCCCTGATAGTTGGCGGGAAGAAATGCCGAGCCGTAGCTCGACGGTCGCGAAGTGTTAAGGCTGATAAATCCGGGTAGGTCGCGGTTGTCGCGGCCTAGACCGTAGCCGACCCAGGCACCCAAAGACGGTCGATCGCGCAGGCGATCGCCGGTGTGCAGTTGCAGTGCGGACTGGGCGTGGATGCCGGTGTCGCAATGCATGCCTTTGAGCACACAAAGTTTGTCGGCGTGCTTCGCGGTTTCGGGCAACAATTCGGAAACCCATAGCCCGCTCTCGCCGTGCTGTTGAAATTTGAACGCGGAACCGGAGTGGGGCGTGTTCCCGGTTTGCGGCTTGTAGTCGAAGGTGTCGAGCTGGGCCGGACCGCCGCTCATGAACAGGAAGATGACCCGACGTGCGCGCGGGGCAATGTGCGGCACCGGGTTGGCCGCGTGCAAGGATTCACGCCCGAGCAGTCCCTGAAGTGCGAGCGAGCCAAAACCGCATGAAGCAGTCTGCAGCATGCGGCGACGGGACGGTGTGGGAAAGGGACTCATGGTCTGGGTTGATGCGACAGGGGCATCAGTCGATGTAGCGGAACTCGTTGGTGGCAAGCAGCGATTGGCAGAGGGAGGACCAGGCTTTTTCGCGCGGCTTGAGGGTTTCCAGCAGGTAGCGGGCGCTGGCCAGTTCGGTGTCGTCGGGAGAACGCATCAAGGCGCGGCGCCAGAGCTGTTCGATGCGTTCGTCAGTGTCGACGGCATTCAGCGAGGCAGCGAAATGGTTGGCCTGAGCGGTGGCGAACTCGCTATTGAGCAGGAACAGGGCCTGGGTCGGCAGGACGGTCTGGTCACGTTTACCGGTGACGTTGAGCGCGGCTGGCAGATCGAAGGCGGCAAGTTCGGGTGGCGGGGAATTTCTCAATTGGCACAGGTAGATGCTGCGGTGATCGCTGGCTTCGTGAAGGTTGCCGGCGTGATTGACGAGAACGTCAAAATGGCGAACCGCGGAGCCGTCAGCGGGTGCGGGATCGAGCTGGCCGGTGACGCTGAGCATGGCGTCGCGCAGCGATTCGGCGTCGAGTCGGCGGCGCAAGTGACGGGACAGCCAGCGATTCTCGGGATCGGCGGCGAGGGTTGTTTCGTCGCCCTGACTGGCAAGTTGGTAAGTGCGCGACAGCACGATGGCGCGGATCATTTTTTTCATCGACCACTGGCAGTCGCCGCTGAACCGGCTGGCGAGGTGGTCGAGCAGTTCGGGGTGAGTCGGGCGTTCGCCATAAACGCCGAAGTCGTCGGGGGTGCCGACGATGGCCTGGCCGAACAAGTGCAGCCAGATGCGGTTGGCCATGACGCGGGCGGTGTGCGGGTGTTCGCCGCTGGTCAGCCATTGAGCAAGTTGCAGGCGACCGCTTTGTTTCGGGTCGATGCTGATGCCGGCGTTGAGGTCGGCAGAGTAGGCGGTGAGAAATCCGCGCGGCACTGAGTCGCCGAGTTTTTTGGCGTCGCCCTTTTGGTTGATATTGCAATCGGCGGGCTGTTGTCGGTCGCGGACGCCCATTGCCAGCGGGGTGCCGGGCGGGTAGGTGAACTCCTTTTTCAGTGGCGTGTCGTTCTTCGATGAGCGCGATTCGATTTCGTCGATGCGTTGGTCGAGGCCTTCGGGGGGCTGCGCTGCTTGAGCAGTTTTGAGTACGTGCAGTTCGGTCGGCGGGGCGGTCAGACTGACATTTGCAGCGACTCCCCACAGGGTCTCGGTGCTGGTGAATAGACCGGCCAGAGCATAGTAATCGCGAGTCGGAATCGGATCGAATTTGTGATCGTGACAGCGGGCGCAGGCGACGCTCAGACCGATGACCCCGGTGCAGACGGCATCGATCTGATCGGCGACGACGTCCATTTCGAAGTTGGTATTCATCGCTTTGGCGGGCTTCGAGCCGATGGCTAGAAAGCCGGTCGCCGTCAGCAGACGGTCGCGCTCGGCGGGGCTGGTGGCATTTTCCGCAAGCAAGTCGCCGGCGATCTGTTCGGTGAGGAACCGGTCGTAGGGGAGGTCGCGGTTGAACGCGTCGATGACATAGTCCCGATATCGCCAGGCGTGCGGGAAGGTGGCATTGCGGCTCAGGCCGTCGTTGCCGTTCGACTCCGCATAGCGGGCGACGTCGAGCCAATGGCGACCCCAGCGCTCGCCGAAATGGGGTGAAGCGAGCAGTTCGTCGACGAGTGTGGTGACTGCCACCTGGCCGGTAGCTCGGTAGGCCGCGACGAAGGTGTCGACTGCGTCCGCGGTCGGCGGCAAGCCGGTGAGATCGAAGTGGAGTCGGCGGATCAATACGCGTGGTTCGGCATCGGCGGTCGGGCTGAGTTTTTGTTTTTCGACTCCAGCGAGGACAAATTGATCGATCGGATCACGTGGCCAACTGCGGCCGGTAACGCTGGGCGGAGTGGGGTTTTGGATTGGCTCAAACGACCAGAGTTCGCCATCAGTGTAGAATTTCTCGTTGGAGGCCTTGGCTGTGGTGGCGGTTGCGTCGGCCGTGCGAGGATCGGGCGCACCCATCGCGATCCACTTAGTGATATCATCGATGACGGCCTGCGGCAGTGGTTTGTCGGGCGGCATTTCCAGATCATTCTCATGGCGCAGCGCATGAACGATCAGGCTGCGCTCCGCATCTCCCGGAATGACAGATGGCCCCGACTCGCCGCCATCGAGCATGCCACTTGGGCTGTCGAGAAACAGCTTGGCGCCGACCTTTTTTGCCCCTGCCGAATGACATTCGTAACAGTGTTCAACCAGCGCGGGACGGATGCGAGTTTCGAAAAATTTGCGCTGCTCAGCGTCGACGAGGTCTGCTGCGCTCAGCCAAAAAGGCGAGGCGACGCCAAGGCAAGCGGCAATGGCAGTATTGCGGAGCAGTCTCATCCCTATCGGAAACAATCGAGTCGAAGGAGTAGAAAAGTTAATAAACTAAGTCCCATACATCAATCCCGAGCACACACGGTATTGCGCCGGAGCAGGGCATCCCCGTGCCTGATATTAAATAATAGCAGGAAATAAAACATTGCGTGTTGATGCTGGTTCTGTAGATTGCGGTATGACTGCTGGTCGATTAATTCTCGAGGGGGGTGGGTGCTATCACTGCATTTCCAGGGTGGTGGATCGGCAGTTTATTTTTGGAGCTACGGAGAAAGAGGTGTTCCGGGCGACGATGCGCAATCTCGAGGCGTTTCTTGGCGTGCGGGTGCTGACGTATTGTTTGATGTCGAACCATTTTCATTTGCTCGTGGAGGTGCCTGATCCTGATTCGATTGAACGGCTGGACGTGGCCTCGCTGCGTCGCCGGTTGCCGCTGTTGTATCGGGGCAAGGATCTGTTGGCGGTCGTCGATGAGTTGGATCGCGCAGAGGCGCATGCTCAGTCGTCGTCGGGGAGTCGGGTTTGGTTGGAGGAAGTCTTGGCTCGGTATCAGGTTCGCATGGGCAGTTTGTCGGTGTTTTTCAAGGAGCTGAAGGCGCGGTTCACCTTTTGGTACAATGCCCACATTGATCGGTGTGGGACGCTATGGGAGTCCCGGTTCAAAAGTGTGGTCGTGGAGGGTGACGAACTGGCACTGATGACGATGGCAGCTTACATCGAGCTGAATCCGGTGCGGGCGGGGCTGGTGACGGACCCGAAGGATTATCGGTGGTGCGGCTATGCTGAGGCGGTAGCGGGGAAAAAAACGGCGCGGCAGAATTTAGTGGCGATGCATGGTATTACGAGGGCGTGGCAGGGACGGTCGCTTAGTTGGCGGGAGGTGGGTCCGGCGTATCGGGTGCATTTATTTGGTAAAGGGGAGAGGCGGCTTGGCGACGGGCGAACGGGGTGTGGCGCGCGAGTGGGTATCGATTCCGACGTAGTAGATGAGGTGATCGAGAAAACAGATGGCAAGTTGCCGATGCACGTAGTGATGTTGAGCCGAGTGCGTTATTTCTGTGATGGCGCGGTGCTGGGGAGCGTTGATTTTGTTGAAGCGACGTTCGCAAAGCATCGTCAGCACTTTGGCGAGAATCGGAAGTCCGGTGCGCGGCCGATGCGGGGCGCTGCGTGGGAGGGATTGGCGACGATGCGCGATCTGCGCAAAGAGGTTTTCGGTGGCTCAGACTCGCCTCGCTGAAGCGAACAAGCGAGGGCGCTCCCTTGCGAACTACCTGAAATCAGCTTGGGGCAGAGTCTAGTCGGGCGATCTTTTCGAATGCTTTCGACGGCGTCGCGTAGTCGGGGTATTCGACTCCCGGATCGTCGCCGGGGAGGAAGCGCCAGTGTTTATACATCCACAGCCACGGTTCGGGATTCTCGCGGATGTGCGGCTCGAAAACGTCCCAGCAGGCTTGAGCGATTTCTTCGTCGCTGGCGTCCTCCGCAAATTCTAGAGCTTTGAAGCCGCGCAGTTGATAGGTGCCGTCGGGGCGTGGGGTGCAAAATCCCGGAATGACGGGCAGGCCGGTGCGCCGGGCAAGTCCTGCGTGCAGCGCGGTGACGCAGGTTTTCTTGCCGAAGCAGCGGATCACGGTGGCCGAGCGGCTGGGTTTGATGGTCAGATCGGTGAGAAAGGCGGCGTGGCCTCCGGCTTTTAGGTTTTTTAAAAGGCGAAGCATGGCACCGCGTTGCGGAATGACGGTGTGGCCGGGCGCTTCGCGATTGGCTTTGAAAATATCGGTCAGCAGGGGGTTCTTAAAATCCTGAGCGACGATGGTGAAGTTGAAATCGCGCAGGCCCATCACCAACACGGTCCACTCGAAGTTGCCGTAATGCGGGGTGACCCAGATGGCGCCGGTTTCGTGGGCGGCTTCAATCTGCGCCTCATCATCCATCTGGATGTCACAGTATTTCAGGTAGCTATCTTTGGTGACGCGAGGCGTCCAGAATTGATCGAGAACGGTGCGGGCGAAACTTTGGAAGGCGCGCTTGGCGACTTGGCTGCGTTCGCTGTCGGTGTAGCGATCACCGAAGACGACGCGCAGATTTTCGATGGCGGTGGTGCGTCCGCGTTTGTCGGCGAAAAACGCGATCGAGCCGAGGCCGCGGGCTGTTGCCATGAGTAACGGCCGCGGCAAGAGCGGCATGCCGATGGCCAGCGCCTTGACGGCGATCCATTCGAGGCGGTAGCGTAGTCGTTTCCAAGGGGACGCCATGGCCGATAGTTAAAGGGCAAGCGTGCACCCGGTCAACACGGCCACGATGACTCCCCCGCTCTACTTTTTTCGCTCTACTTTTTTCAATGAACGAACAACGCCTGACTACCCTGCTTCACGACGTGTTTGCCTGCCCGACGGCGCCGTTCCACGAGCATCATGTGCGTGACAAAATTCTCGAGTTGCTGGAACCGCTCGATCACGTCTCGGTCGTGTCGGATGACTTCGGCAATTTGATTGCTTGCTATCGGCGTGGCGAAAATTCCCAGCCTAAAGTCGCTTTCGGCGCTCACATGGATCATCCAGGTTGGGTGCGTGAGGCGGACTCGGATGAGGTGACATTTCTCGGCGGCGTGCCGGAGAGTTATAGGGATCGAGAGAAAAATCCGGTGCGCTGGTTCGATGACGGCGCGTTCGGGATGTGGGATTTGCCGGCGTGCGAGATTCGCGATGGATTGATCTCGGGCCGAGTCTGTGACGATCTGATTGGCTGCGTGGCGATGGTTGCGATGCTGGAAAATTTGGAAGCTGATGAGGTCGAAGCGTCGTGCTATGCGATTTTCACCCGGGCTGAGGAAGTGGGCTTTGTTGGCGCAGTGCATTTGGCAAAAGCCTGGCCGCTCGGCGATGAGGTACGTTTTGTCTCGCTGGAAACCAGTTCACCGCGCGGCGATGCCAAGCTCGGCGACGGCCCGGTGGTGCGCGTTGGCGATCGCATGACGGTGTTTGATGATGAGGTTACGGGCGAGCTTTTGGAGGCGGCGAAATTCAGCGGCATTACGGTGCAGCGTTGCCTGCTCGACGGCGGTTCCTGCGAGGCGACAGCGATGCAGCTTTACGGCGTCGTCGCCGCCGGCATTTCGGTCTTACTTAACGACTACCACAACTGCGGCCGGAACGATCGAATCGTCTGCGAGTCGGTATCGTTCGATGATGTGATAGGTCTGGTAAAACTGATTACGGCGCTGGTCGAAAGGACGGCATCGTCGGGATCGGGGCCGACGGCGCGTGAGACAATGAAGGCGCGTATCGAGGAACGTATCGAGGAGCACCAACGTTATGCCGATGCGACTCAGGAGAAATTTACCGACGGAGAGCGGATTTCGTAGCGCGCCTATTTATTAGCTTGGCCGAATTATCAAAATATCTCGGCTAATCCTTTGACCCGATCACGGGCTGGCGTCACCTTTGCGCTCATGACGCAACACCAAGCCCTTCTCGACTGGGTATCCGCCATCGAAACTCTGTGCACGCCCGATTCGGTCCACTGGTGCGACGGCTCTCAGGAAGAATACGACCGGTTATGTGGCGAGTTGGTCGAGGCGGGAACTTTTCGTAAGCTCAACGAAGAAAAGCGACCGAACTCCTACGTTGCGCTTTCCGACCCCGACGATGTGGCGCGAGTTGAGGATCGCACGTTCATCTGCAGTCGACGCAAGGAGGACGCAGGGCCGACCAACAACTGGATGGCACCGGACGAGATGAAGGAAATTTTGCGCAAGAAATTCACCGGCTGCATGAAGGGGCGGACGCTCTACGTGATCCCATTCAGCATGGGACCGGTGGGTTCGCCGCTGTCACTGATTGGCGTTGAAGTCACTGACTCGGCTTACGTGGCGGTGAACATGCGCATCATGACTCGCATGGGTAAGGAGGTGCTCGATGTGCTCGGCGATGACGGTGAATTTATCCCGTGCATGCACTCGGTTGGCAAGCCGCTCGCGGACGGCGAGGCGGACGTGCCCTGGCCGTGTAACGACGACAAGTACATTGTGCACTTCACCGACGAGCGGACGATCTCATCGTATGGAAGTGGTTACGGGGGCAATGCCTTGCTTGGCAAAAAATGTCTCGCACTACGCATCGCCAGCGTCATGGGGCGCGACGAAGGCTGGATGGCCGAGCACATGCTGATTTCGGCGGTCGAGTCACCGGATGGCAAAAAAACTTACGTCGCGGCGGCGTTTCCAAGTGCTTGTGGGAAGACCAATTTCGCGATGCTGGTGCCGCCGGAGCGTTTTCAGAAAGAGGGTTGGAAAGTGACCACGGTGGGCGACGACATCGCCTGGCTGCGGCCTGGTGAGACCGGCAAGCTGCACGCGATCAATCCCGAGGCCGGCTATTTCGGCGTCGCGCCGGGGACCAGTTGGGAGTCGAATCCGAATGCGATGGCGTCGATGAAAGCGAACTCGATTTTTACCAATGTGGCGATCACGGAAGACGATGATGTCTGGTGGGAGGGCTTGACCGAAACGCTACCCGATAAGCTGACTGATTGGCGCGGCGACGAATGGACGCCGGGTTGCGGTCGTCCGGCTGCGCACCCGAACTCGCGCTTCACCGCGCCGGCGTCGCAGTGTCCTACGATCGATCCGGAGTGGGAAAATCCGGCTGGCGTGCCGATCGATGCGATTATTTTCGGCGGGCGGCGGGCGACGACGCTGCCGCTGATTTTTCAGGCTTTTAACTGGATCCACGGGGTTTTCCTGGGCGCTAATATGGGCTCGGAGACCACGGCCGCCGCGGCTGGCGACATCGGCAATGTGCGTCGCGACCCGATGGCGATGCTGCCTTTCTGCGGCTACCACATGGCCGATTATTTTCATCACTGGCTGGAAATGCGCCGCAACATCACTGAGCTGCCGCGCATTTTTCATGTCAACTGGTTCCGCAAGGACGAGAACGGAGGTTGGCTGTGGCCTGGATTTGGCGACAACATGCGCGTGCTCGAATGGATCGTGAAACGCTGTCGCGGTCAGGCGGCGGCGCGCGAAACCTCAATCGGATGGATGCCGGCCTTCGATGAATTCGTTACCGACGACATGGAGAATTTTGGTGAGGAAGAGTTCAATCGCGTGATGCGGGTGTCTCCTGACGAATTCATCGGCGAGTTGCTCAGCGAAGAAGCCTTCAGTCTGACCCTGCGCGATCGTCTGCCAAAGGAACTTATCTTCCAGCGGGAATTGCTGGCTGCCAGGTTGTAGCCTTGCCGGGCGTGGGGTAATTTTCATCGAAGTCGCCGCGCTGTCGTTCCTTCAACTTGCAGCTTTTGCTGTTGAACTAGGCGGGGGCGATCATCGCCACGTTGATCCACGGGCGGACAACGAGAGCGCTAGTCGATGTAAAAGCGGGAGCGGAGACGACTCCTATTCGTCGGGAACAGCCGTTAGCAGCGAAGCCGAAGCCTGAGCCTCAAGCAGAGCCCGCCAAGTCTTCACTGAAGCTGATCGAATTCAGGCTTCCGGCTCGGGATGAGGAATTGGCTGTTGGTAGCAAACGTATAATCGCCAATTAAAAAAAATTCGGCTCCGACCGGGAGAAAACGGAGAGACGACCTATTGGGACGATTGGGACGTTGAAGCAGGGATGAACGGCGTTCTGTTTTTTACACCCGAAGTGACGTCTGACGGCTTCCCTGCAGTCACTTTTTAACGGGAGAAAATGTCTGATCAAGCAGTGGCAACTGAAGCCCTTGCGGCGATGTTTCCAAATATTTTTGGTGGTGAGCTCACGGCGGCGTTGAGCTCTGATCAGAGTTAGGCGTTCGCCGAATCGATTCGGAATCAGAAAGAGGCTGGACAAACATCACAAACTTTTCCGCGAAGGGTAACGCTACCGGGCGAGCCTGTGTATTTTTTGAACGGGGTAAATAAACCCCACGGCACGTCGATCGCACACACGTCATTTGTAGCGGAGCTGGATCGCCTGCCGGACGGAGGGTTCGACTTGAGCATCGACTACCACGAGTTGGTGCCGCCGGAATAGCAGGGAGGACGGTAACAAGGCTAAAGATAGGGCATTCTGCAATGTCAGAAATATTGTAAGAAATTTCAGGTAATATATAGTTGTCAGCTTGGGGAGATCTTTGATGGGGATCGGAGGGGTGCCGAATTCGGTTCGCGGTGGAGATTGGTTGAAATTTTTTGCGTGGAAATTCCGACCATACCCGAGGTTGATTTATCGCCTCGGCGAGGGAAACTCTCCGCCCACCCAACGTATGAAAAGATCTCGTCACCAGGCCGCTACTTCGAATCCCGCAGATTTCGCTCCCGGCCAACGCTGGGTTAGTGAGACTCAGCCTGAGTTTGGGCTGGCGTTGATCATCACGGCGGATGGAAATCGTGTCCAGGCGCACTTTCCGGCGACGGGTGAGACGATGACCTACTCGTCGCGCAGTGCACCGTTGCGACGGGTGGCATTTGAGCCAGGCGATAAGATCAGCCGCAATGACAATGTGGAATTTGTTGTCGACTCGACCCGCAGCGATCAGGGGCGCTTAATTTACATCGACAAAAAAGGAGACGAACTTCCTGAAAGTGAGCTTTCCGATACGCTCAGCTTGCAGCGGGCGGACGCCCGTCTGTTGGGCGGACATACTGATGACACGCACACTTACCGATTGCGTCAGGCGGCGCTGCGCGAACGACATCGCGCGCGCTCGCGCAACATTCGCGGTCTGAGCGGCGCGCGCATTTCGCTGATTCCTCATCAGCTTTACATCGCCAGTGAGGTGGCCTCGCGGCACGCGCCGCGCGTGTTGCTGGCGGATGAGGTTGGTTTGGGAAAAACCATTGAGGCCTGCTTGATTTTGCAGCGCCTGCACCTCAGCGGACGAGCAAAGCGGATCTTGATTCTGGTGCCGGACGCTCTGGTGAATCAGTGGTTCATCGAATTGTTCCGACGCTTTCAGGTGTCGTTTTCGATTTATGACGAAGAACGTGCGGTGGCGATCGAAGCCGGTGTAGCGGCGGATACGCCGGACGATGCGGAAACGGTGGCCAAGCCGGGACGCGATAATCCATTTTTCGATGATCAACTGGTGCTGTGCGCGACTTCGTGGCTGGCGGACAATCCGAAGCGTGCCGAGCAGGCGGCGGCGGGTGAGTGGGATCTGGCGATTGTCGACGAAGCGCATCACCTGGTGTGGACACCGGAGAAAGCCAGCCCGGCTTACGAGGCGGTGGCGGCGATCGCGGGCGCGAGTGCTGGGCTTTTGCTACTGACGGCGACGCCGGAACAGCTCGGCCGCGAAGGTCACTTTGCGCGGCTGCGTTTGCTCGATCCGGATCGTTTTTCCAATCTCGAGGACTTTATCGAAGAGTCGGAGCACTATCAGGAAGTGTCGCAACTTGCCGATGTTTTGCGTTCCGCCGAAGCGCTGTCGACTGAGAATGCGGGGCTGCTGGACAAAATGCTCGGCGAAAAAACTTCGGCGGATCTGGCCAAAAAGGACAACGCGAAAGTTCGTGCGCAGCTTTGTGCTGCGCTGGTTGATCTGCACGGGACGGGGCGCGTGATGTTCCGCAATCGGCGCATCGTACTGGAAGGATTTCCGAAGCGTATTGCCCACTTGGAACCGCTGACGGCGGAGAGTTCGGCGGCGCCGGATGCATTTAAGGCAAAGCTCGACTGGCTGGCGGAAATTTTGGTGGATTTGCACGATGAGAAGTTTTTGCTGATCTGCCACAGCCGCGAAATGGCCATCGCGATCGAGGAAGCTCTGCGGGCTCGTATCGCTTCGACGGCGGCCGTTTTCCACGAAGGTCTGACCTTGCTGGAACGCGACCGAAATGCGGCGTGGTTCGCTGAGGAAAGTGGAGCGCGGATTCTGATCAGTTCGGAGATTGGCAGCGAGGGTCGCAATTTTCAGTTTGCTCATCATTTGGTGCTGTTCGACTTGCCGGATGATCCGGCGCTTTTGGAACAGCGTATTGGACGTCTTGATCGCATCGGTCAGGAGGAGGACATTCACATTCATGTGCCGTTCATCAGCGGCAGTTCGGAGGAACTGTGGGCACTGTGGTATCATAAGGGAGTCGGCGCTTTTGAGAACACCCTGCACGGGGCATCGGCGATTTATCGTGAGTTTCACGGTGAACTCGGACGGCGTATCGAGAATGGCGACTGGGAGGATTCGCTGGCTGATTTGTTGGACCGGACTCGGGCTTTTAAAACCAAGATCGATCACGAACTCGAAGAGGGCCGCGACCACCTTCTCGAAATCAGCTCCTTCGATCGCGAAGTTGGCGAAGCGCTGGCCGAGCAGATCGAAGACGTTGACGAGGATGTGCAACTGGAGCGTTTGATGCTGCGCCTGTTTGATCATTTCGGAGTCACGGTTGAGGATCTTGATGCACGCACGTTTTATCTCAGCCCGGAGCACCTGTTCTCGACTGAAGCCTTTCCCGGGCTGACCGACGAGGGCATGACCATCACATTTGATCGCGACACGGCGCTTGCGCGTGAGGAATACACTTTCATCAGCTGGGATCATCCGATGGTTACCAGTGCGATCGAAATGATGCTGTCAACGGAGCGCGGCAACGCGACCTTTGCGCGTATCGATGGTTCGGTTAAGCAGGCTCTGCTGCTCGAAGTTGTTTGTGTGCTTGAATGTGTGGCGCCCGAAAGGCTGCACGCCGATCGCTTTTTGCCGAGCCAGCCGATCAGTATTCTGGTCGATCAGCAGGGCAACGAACGCAGTAGTGATTTCGAGATAGAAATGCTCAAGCGTGCTGCCGCCGGTCCGGCTGAGTGGTTGCGTAAAAAAAGTGCGCCTCTAAAGGCCGTCATTCCGCAAATGCTCGAGTCGGGAAAAGGTATCGCTGAAACGCGTGCTGACTCTCTGCGCAAGGTCGCGGCCAAGGTGATGAAGAAGCAACTCGACGGTGAGTTGAAGCGCCTTAGCCAGCTGCGCGAACTGGGTCACCCGGTGCGCGAGTCCGAGATCGAATCGGCAACCACCGAGCGCGAGCAACTGGACGGGTATTTGAAAAAAGCTCGTCTGCGCGTCGACTCGGTGCGCCTGATCCTTGCGATCCCGGCGCAGTAGGTGTGGCAGCTAGTGTGAGTTAGTGTGAGCGAGTGGAACGCGCTACAGTTGCGTTTCTGCAGGGGAGTCGTCCAGACGGCCAGTCTCTGACGCTCGCAGCTACCGGTGCTGCGCAAGCCAGTCGCGAAGTTTGCGCCGCTCGGGGATGTCGCGGTAGAGCCAGTCGGCGGTGTGGTTGCGGTAGGGGAGCGGCACGAAGGTGAAGTTGCCATCGGGTACGACCTCGGCGAGGTAGTCGCGGGTGGCGTCGATGCTGCGTTCCTGGCTGATGAATTGCGGGCGTCCAGCCAGGCGGGCCAGGCGCACGGCGGCTGACTCACGATCGCTGGTCGCGTAGTTCCATTTTTTGACTCCGTCGTAGTGGCTGTGGCAAATGAAGCCGCGCCAGAGTTTGGCGATTTCGTCATCGTGCAGGCCGATGAAATTGCAGGCGATGGCTCCCCTCGAAAATCCGGCGATAAACACGGCGTCGCTATCGCCGCCAAATTCGGCGCAGACTTTTGGCACTGCTTGCTTGCAGTAGTCGACGGTCTTTTCGACGCTGCCCCACCACTGCCGTTGGTTGCTTTGGCCATCTTCGCTGATATAGGGCAGGGTCAGCCAGATGAAGTTTTCGCCACCGCTCATGCCGTAGCCGAGCAGGGAGTCCTCGACCTTGCCGGTAGAAATGTCACCGAACTTGTTGCTGTAAGGACCGTTGCCGGCGTATTCGACGATCACCGGGTAGCGTTTTTCCGGCTGCCAATCGATGGGCAGGTAAAGTGCGTGATGAACTTCTGTGCCGGCGTATGCGGGGAGGCTCATGCGGACACGTTTGCCGGCGCTAGGTGCTGCGCCGACCAGCATTGGCGGCGGTGATCTGAGGTCTGCTTCGACACTGGTGATGTCGGGCAGTCCGTCGGCGTTGGCGCTGAAATCGGAGACGGCCACGACGATGAATGCCGCCACGAGCTCTAGCAGGGCGCGCGCGGGGCAGGCGGAGGCAAGCCTCCGCTTAGGCACGGTTAGGGTCATTCGCACGTTTTCGCGCAGAGCTGTGGCCAGCCACAGCTCTCCAGGCTGCTCAATATTCCCGGTCCTTTTTGATGCCTGGCTCCGGTTTCGCGTAGCGGCCGTCGGCGTCGGGCATCAGGGGTGAATCGCTGTCCATGGTCAGCTCCTTAATGTTCGGTGCCATGACGTGCTCGCTGTTGAGCATTTGATCGTAGGTGATTTCCTGTCCGGTGTGTGCGGCCATGCGGCCCATCGAAGTAGTGACGCTGGCAGCGACGCCGCGGTCGACTTCGTTGTGCGGTTTGTCGTTGCGGACGGCGTCCATGAACACTTCCCATTCGATGTCGTAGGGGTTGCCTTCGAGGCTGGCACCGCGCGGTCCAGTGGGGAATGCCCAGACGAGATTGTCCGGCGTGGCGCGCCAATCGAGATCGATGTTCTGATCGCTGTAAATGCGCGAGCGAGCGGGCACGTGACTCGAAGTCGAGATCACTGCCGAGCCTTTAGTGCCGTGCGCGTAGGCAGCGAACTCCTGCTTCATGCCGGCCATGTTACGACCGTCGTAGATCGCTTTGGCACCGTCTGCGAACGTGTATTCGACGCCGTAGCTGTCAAAGTTTTGATCGACCGCTTCGACTTCTTTGCCTTCGACGGTGATGTTCTTGTAGTGGCGACCGCCAACGGCGTGCGCTTTGACCGGAAACTCGCCTTTCATCATACACATCTCATCGATGCCGTGGATGAAGAAGTCGCTGAAGCCGCCGCCGCTGAGCCAGAGGAAGCTGTGGAAATTGCGGATCTGATACATCAGCTCGCTCATGTCGCCGGGGTTTTTCGGCGTGAAGCACGAACCGATGCGGCCCTGCATCCGATACGAGCGCATGAAGGTGATGTCGCCGATGGCACCGTCGTTGACACGCTCGAGCAGGGCGTTGCGCGATTTGCAGTGGCGACACATCAGGCCGACGCCGACTTTGAGATTTTTCTCTTTGGCCGTCTTGTTGATCTCGAGAAGTTTGCGCGAGGAATAGCCATCCGGTGACAACGGCTTTTCCATGAACACGTTCAGACCTCTTTCGACGGCGTATTCGAACATCGGCCAGCGAAATGCGCAGGGCGTTGTCAAAATCGCGATGTCGCCGGGTTTGAGCTCATCCATGGCTTTTTTGTAGCCGTCAAAGCCGATCACTTTGCGCTCGCCTACGTCGATGCGATCGCCGACTTGAGGATCTTTGGAGAGTGTTTCGTGGCTGCGTTCGAGGTTGTCGTCGAAGACATCCGCCATGGTGTGCAGTTTCAGCGGGCCCAGCGTTCCGGATACTGACAGCGCGTTTTTTACCGCACCGGTGCCGCGGCCGCCGCAACCGACGAGGCCGATCTTAATCTCCTCGTTCTGCGCTTGGCCGTAGACGTGAGGCAGAGCGATACCGCTGAGCACCGAGGCTCCGACAGCGACTTTGCCGCCGTCTTTGATGGCTTCTCGGCGGGTGGTGGTATTTAAATGGGAAGAGGCAGGATTCTTGGCGTCGCTCATGCTGAAAGTTCACTCTTTTGCGGGGGCAAAGTCAAACCGAGAACGCTGGCGCATTTCGGCGCTTGGCGTGCGCGGTGGAGATTCCTAGGCTATGGAAGTGATGGTTCAAATTCGACAGCTGATTCTTGGTGCTATGTTAGGCGTTGCCTCGCTTGCGCACGCTGCGGACCGGCCGAATGTCATCATCATTCTCGCTGACGATATGGGCATCGGTGATCCGCGATGTTATACGGCGGGTTCGAAAATTCCCACGCCGCACCTCGATGCAATCGCGGCGAAAGGCGTGCGCTTCACGGATGCGCACACGCCGTCAGCGGTTTGCACGCCGACGCGCTATGGTCTGCTGACCGGTCGCTACTGCTGGCGCACTCGATTGAAGAGTAGCGTGCTCGACGGGTTTGGGCCGCCGTTGATCACTCCGCAGCGTGTGACGATTGCTTCGTTGTTGAAGGGCAAGGGCTACGCGACGGCCTGCATTGGCAAATGGCATCTCGGCATGCAGTGGACTGGTTTCGACGGAGCGGCGATCGGCGACCGCGATCCGAACATGCGCGGTTTTCGCTCCGGCGATGCGGCCGATTTTAGCAAAACAATCACGGGTGGGCCGAATGCGGTCGGCTTTGATCGCTACTTCGGCATTTCTGCCTCGCTCGACATGCCGCCGTATCTGTGGATCGAAAATGATCATGTGGTCAAGCAGCCTGACGCGGTGATGCCTTCTCAGCGCGATATTGCGCTGACGACGACGACCGGAAAGATGACCAGCGATTTCAAGCTCGAAGAAGTTTTGCCACGGCTGAAATCGGAAGCGATTAAATGGATCAATGAAAAGCAGGACGGTCCGTTCTTTCTATACGCACCTCTGAATGCGCCGCACTTGCCGGTGGTCCCCGGGAAGAAATTTCTCGGCAGCAGCGAGGCCGGGCAATACGGCGACTTTGTGGTCGAGGTCGATGATTTCGTCGGCGGTGTCACTGAGGCGCTGGAGCGCAACGGTATCGCCGACAATACATTGGTGCTGTTTACCACGGACAACGGCAGCCTCTGGCACGGTTGGGATCCGAAAAATCCCGACGATGTCGCGGGCTACAAGCCGACCCCGCGCGCCACGGCAGTTGCAGATCTTGGCCATCGGGGAAATGCCCATCTGCGCGGCACCAAGGCTGATATCTGGGAGGGCGGTCACCGCGTGCCGTTTCTGGTCCAGTGGCCGGCGAAGATCCCCGCTGCCACGGTCAGCGATGAGCCGGTGGAACTGACCGATATGCTCGCCACCGTGGCGGCCATGGTCGGCGAGGACCTGCCCGCCGACGCCGGTGAGGACAGCTATGACATTTTGCCGGCGATGCTGGGTCAGAACGGCGAGCCGATCCGCGAGGCGCTGGTGCATCACTCGCTGCGCGGAATGTTCGCGATTCGTCAGGGCGACTGGAAGCTCGTCGTCGGCCAGGGCTCGGGAGGCTTTTCCCAGCCGCGCGGAATGAAGCACGATCCTACCTTGCCCGATGGTCAGCTTTACAATCTTGCGGACGATCCGCAGGAAACCAAAAATCTTTACGCTCAGCAGCCCGAACGCGTCGCGGCGATGACCGCGCTATTAGAGAAATATCAATCCGAGGGACGCAGTCGTCGCTGACAAGGAATTAGCCTCGATACGTCCGCGAAATATCGCAATCTGTTCTCCCATCCTATCAATCATGAAAAGCACTGCACGATTTCTCACTGTCGCTCTGACATTTATTCTCTCATCGGCCGCCACCGTCCACGCTGAGTGGAAAGCTGGCGCGGCGTCACGCAACATCACGCCGGAGACCTATATGTGGATGGCAGGCTACGGTTCGCGCGACACGCCGGCGGATGGCAAGCTCACCGACTTGTGGGCGAAGGCATTGGTGCTCGAAGCGGCCGACGGCAAACGCGCGGCTATCGTCACGCTCGACCTGGTTGGCATCGACCGCGCGACGGCGGCGAAGATTTGCCAGACGGCAGCTGAAGAGCACGGTCTGAATCGCGATCAGATTGCGCTGTGCACGTCGCATACTCATTCGGGACCAGTGGTGAACAAAAATCTCGGTCCGCTGCACTATATGCTGGTGGCCAAGGAGCAGCAGAAGCTCATCGAAGACTATGCAGTACGCCTACACGATGAAGTCGTCAGTGCGATCGGCGAGGCGATCGCGGCGCTTTCACCGGCTCGGGTGCAGTGGGGCAGTGGGCTGGCGACATTTGCGGTCAATCGTCGCGAGAACAAGCAAGATACGGTGCCGGATTTGCGCAGCAAAGGAGTTTTGGTCGGGCCGGTTGACCACGATGTGCCGGTGCTCAGTGTGCGCTCGCCGGAGGATGGCAAATTGCGGGCGCTGCTGTTTGGCTACGCCTGTCACTCGACGGTGCTTAGTTTGAATAAGTGGTGCGGTGATTATCCCGGTTATGCGCAGATCGAATTGGAAAAAGCGCATCCGGATTGTGTAGCGCTGTTCTGGGCAGGCTGTGGTGCGGATCAGAATCCGTTACCGCGCAAAACGATCGAGCTGGCGCAGCAGTATGGAGCGGAGCTGGCCGAGGCGGTCGACGAGGTGGTCAGTTCGCCGATGGCGGAGCTCGGAGATTCGTTGAGCACGCGTTTTCGTGAGATCGATCTACCGCTGGCGAGTTTGCCGACGAAGCAGGAGAATGAAGCAATGGCAAAGACTTCGACGAACCGTTTTGAGGTATCGCGAGCGAAATACCTGCGTGGCCAGTTTGAGAACAGTGGCGGCCTGAAAGATCATTACCCGTATCCGGTGGGAGTGTGGAATTTGGGCGGCGACGAGGGCGTAGACTTTGTCTTCCTCGGTGGTGAGGTCGTTGTCGATTACGCGTTGCGGATCAAGCGCGAAATGAACGGCGAGGCGACCTGGGTTGCAGCTTACTCGAATGACGTCATGGCCTACGTGCCGAGCGTGCGCGTGCTCAAGGAAGGCGGCTACGAAGGCGGCACTTCAAACGTTTACTACGGCCTGCCCGGTCTATGGGACGAAAAGCTCGAAGACCTGATCGTCAACGAAGCGAAGCAGTAGCGCCAGAAGCGCGCTGCCTACTGGTTGGCCCGGGAGGCCGTCGTCGCGGTTCCGGGGGCAGGGCTGTTGCCGTTGCCTTGTTGGTCTTCTTCGTCGTCGGAGGGTTTGGGCCTCGGCTTGGCTTCTGTTTCGCCGTCAGGGTCGGTGGCTGAGGGATCATCACCGTCGCTATTGCTGTCGGGCTTTTCTACGGCTTCTTCCTCTGCCGGCAGTGTTACCGGGGTGGCGATAATGGGGCGGGCCTTAATCGGAGAGCCTGAAATTGGCGTAGTTTCCGACTGCTTAGGAGGATCGGCTTGGGCGATCGGGGGCGAAGGTTCACTTTTGGCTGGAGGAATTGGCTCGGGATGGGTCCGTCGCGTCATCGGTGCGGCGGGCGTGACGCGCGTGCCGGGGCGAGCGTCGATTTCGACGGCGGGGGTCTGCGCGCTGGAAACTTCGCCTTCGCTGGAGGTGTCATCGCCGCCTACGATGCGGGTAATGTTGCGCAGAGCTTCTTCCGGCGTCTCGGCTTTGTTGCCGGCGTAGAGAAGAAGGCCGAAAACGCCCATGACCAGCAGAAGGAACATACCAAGCACGATAGGGTGCGCGGGTTGTTCGCTGTTCGCTCGGCTCTTTTTCGGCTCGGCGTAATGACTGCCGCTACTGCGGATGCCATTGGTGCGCTCGACGGGTTCGATTGAGCCTGCCACGGAGCGGATATAATTTGCGCCGCTGACGATCGGGGCGGTGTCGTTGTGACTGAACTGCTCAAGTGCGTCGTCGACATCGATCTCAAGATGGCGCGCGTAGAGGGTCAGAAAACTTTTTGCGTAGGTCGTGCTGGCGAAACCGGAATAGTCATCGTCCTCGAGTCCACGCAAGGTATTGGCGTGGATACGGGTAGCGTGAGCCACGTCCTCGATGGACAGGCTTTTCTGTTCGCGTGACTCGCACAAACGTTCGCCGATGGTTTTGGCCATATGGGTTGAAAAGGAAACCTCTGCTCGGATCTTTTGCCGAGCTTACGGTAGCTGTCAACTTATTCGAAGTCCTGACTGAGATCGACAAGTATTTCTCGCGGTTTTGCGCCATCGCCCGGGCCGATGATGCCACGCTGTTCGAGAATGTCCATCATGCGTGCGGCACGGGTGTAACCGAGGCGCAGGCGGCGCTGCAAAAAGGAGGTCGATGCGCGCTTTTCCTGGGCGATGACTTCGAGGCATTTGTCGAGGATCTCTTCGTCTTCGTCAGAGACATCGTCGTCGCCGTTGTCGCCACCGCCTTCGAGCGTCTGCTGGATGTCGGGTTCGAAATTGGGCTCTCCCTGTTGGGCGCAGAATTCGACGACGCCGAGAATTTCGTCATCGGAGATCATCGCGCCCTGACAGCGTTGAAGTTGCGAACTGCCAGGCGGCAGATAGAGCATGTCGCCCTTGCCGACGAGGCGGTCGGCTCCGGCGGCATCGAGAATGACGCGGCTGTCGATTTTTGACGAGACCTGGAAAGCAATGCGCGACGGTATATTGGCCTTGATGATGCCGGTGACGACGTCGGCGCGCGGTGTCTGGGTGGCGACGATGAGGTGAATGCCAGCGGCTCGTGCCTTTTGCGCGATCCGGGCGATGGCGGTCTCGACATCGGCGGGCGCGGTTTGCATGAGGTCGGCGAGCTCATCGATGATGACGACGATGTAAGGCAGGGTGTCGGGGACGTTGTTCTCGTCGGTGGTGGCGCGTTCGGCGGAGGTCATCTCCGGCTCTTCGTCTTCTTTAAATCCAGGCGTCGGGCCGCTGACGGCGTCGAAGCCCTGTCCTGCGCTCTGGTTGATGTTAACGGGGTGAGCGGTGAGCACTGCCTCGGCGTTGGCGTCGATATTGTCGGGCTCGAACGGCGGAACGACGGCGTCGGACATGGCTCCGTCTTCGGGCAGGTCGACCATGAAGTCGTCATCGTCGTTATCCTTGGCGACGGCGTGGGGCGACTCTGGGCGTGCAATGCGGGCAGCGCGTTTTTCTTTGGCTGCCATATCTGCTTCGCCGCCTTCGCGCGGGCGGGCGTTGAAGCTGTCAAAGTTGCGGCAGTTGAGCTTGGCGAACATCGCGTAGCGGCGTTCCATCTCGTTGACCACCCAGCGTAGGGCGAGCAGGACTTTCTTTGGATCGGTGACGACGGGGACGACGAGGTGCGGAAGAGCATTGTACATCTGCATCTCGACGACCTTTGGGTCGATCATGATGAAGCGCAGTTCGTCGGGCGTGAAGCGGTAGAGCAGGCTGGCAATGATCGAGTTGATACACACCGACTTACCGGAACCGGTAGCGCCGGCGACGAGCAGGTGAGGCATGCGGGCGAGATCGCCGACGATGGTGCGACCGTAGACGTCTTTGCCGAGCGCGAGCGGGATATGTGCCTTGGTCTTGTTGAAAGCGTCGTCTTCGAACAGTTCGCGCAGCGGAACGAGGACTTTATCGCTGTTGGCGATTTCGATGCCAACGGTGTCTTTGCCGGGAATCGGAGCGATGATGTTGATGCGCTCGGCTTTGGTGGCGCGGGCGAGGTCGGCTTCGAGTGCGGTGATGCGGTTGACGCGCAGGCCGGGACTCGGGTAGATCTCGTAGCGGGTGATGGTCGGGCCTTTGGTGATGTCACCGGCGGTGACTTCGACGCCGAAGGTGTTGAGTGTTTCAACAATGGTGCGCTGCACGTCGAGCAGGGCGCCGGTGTCGGTAGGAACGGCGTCGTCCGGGTCGGGTGTTTCGAGAAGTTTGAGGCTGGGCAGCTCGTAATCGTCGAATTCACCGTTGGAGGAAATCAGTCCCTGATTGGCGTTGGCCTCGGCCTTTTCCTTCCTGCGATTGCGGAACAGCGCCATCGCCGGATCGAGTTTTTCGCCGTTGGCATCAGCCTCGCTGCGGCGCTGGCTGGAGTCGATGATCTTCGGTTCGGGTAGAGGATCGGTGAGTGGTAGCTCAAGTTCTTCGGGCTCGGTTGCTTCGGCAACTGGTGCGACTTTGCGGGATCTTTTGCGCGTAGCGTTTTCGGATTCGGCGTCCGCTTCATCGGCGATGGCTTTGCGTTGACGACGGCGGCGGACGGGTTCGAGGTCGTTTTCGAGTTCTTCCTGGCGGGCGAGGCGGCGATTTTCCAACCACTCTTCACTGCGCTGACGGAGCAACAGAACAAAGCGCAGCGGGTGTATACCGGTGATCACGATCAGGCTGATCGCGTAGACGATCAGGGCGACGATGAATGCGCCGACGGTGCCGATGATGCTGGCGAAGAGTTTTTCACCGATCGAGTAGCCGAGCAGGCCGCCGGAGCTTTTCGGGAGGTTGTATTGCTGCACCCAGTCGTTGAATAACAGGTCCTGATATTCGAGCAGGCACGTGGCAGAGGTCACCAGCGCAACCAGGGCGCAGACGTTACGGATACTAAAAAAGCGGTTGCCGAGCAGGCTGAGAATGGCCCACCAGACGAGCACGCCGGGGATCAGGTAACAGGCAGCACCGAAGAGAAAATAAGAGCAACCTGCAAACAGCGCGCCAGCCGGGCCGATGAAGTTGCTGACCGCTTCCTTGGCACCGGCGGTGCTGCTGAACGGGACCCAACTGGGCAAATCACGCGGGGTATAGGAGACGAGAGCGAGAAAATACAAAATCGCGACGCCGCCGAGCGCGATGGCGATGCCCTCGTGCCAGACGTAGGGCGAAGGTGCGGCGCCAGCTTTGCCGCTGGCTTTCTTCTTGCGAGGGGTATTTTTGCGGTTGGCAGCCATGGAACGCGTCAGGACCCCGTCCGTTGCTTGCGGGGCAGTGGCGGAAAATTCCGACTACCAACCGAAGCCCTTGGATGCCCTCGCTTTGTTAAAAATCTATAAAAACTGGATTAAACCAGAGAAATCACAGCAAATAGTAAGCTCCGAGCCAAATTCCTTCAATATTTATCTTAGTAATCTAAAATATTTGTCGGTATGAGGTTTCTGCGAGTCTTGATGTAGCTGAAGGACCGGGATGAGAATGGAGGTAGGAGCACGCGGCAGACGATTACCTAAATGGGAATGAAAATTGACGGAAGCCTTGTCTGGCAAAGGCTGCAGTGAATCGATAGTATTATTTTCCGGTAAAATAATAAATTGCAGGTCGGTGCCTGGCTTCTGTAGAAGCAGTGTCTCGATATTTATTTGAGATCGGGTGCCAATCTATTACTTAGAATTATTCTAAATTGGTCTTGCGTCTATTGGGGGCTGAGGTGAGGCTCGCGACGATCGATAGTGACATGGCTGGAAAACCCGATAAGCAAACGTCCGAACCGCTCCCGAGCACAGCTGCTGCGGATTTTCCGAACGGTGGGGCGAATCCGGCGGCTCCCGAATGGGTTGAGCGCTTAACCGATTTTCTCAATCGGGAGGGCGAGGTGGAAGCGATTTTGGTGCAGCCTGGGGCGCATCGGGTGTCGCTGGCGACTCTGGGCAATGTCGATGAGACGAAGTTGCGGGCGCGGTTGGATGCGGTGTTGCGTTCGCTCGACGAAAAAACGCTGAGCGTGGTTGGCAACGGAGCGGGCGCGAATCTGGGCACGGTGCGCATGCGGCGGTTGCCGAACGAGACGCTTTTTGAAAAACCGAGCTGTCCGACCGCGCCAACGCTGTGGAAGTGGCGTGAGTTCAAATGGCCCGAGCCGGAGGAGATCGAGGCGCAGAGCGAGGAGGAGTGGAAAGCACTTGCGGTGCAGGCGGGGGTCTGCGGTTTCGCGCTGATCGCGGCGTGGGTTTGCGGTGCGATCGAGGCGATTCCCCGATGGGTGAGCTTGGGGCTCTATAGTATTGCGATCATCGCTGGAGCCTGGGACGCGGCCATCGATGCCTGGGCAAAGATCCGACAGGGGTCGCTCGACATTCACTTCCTAATGCTGGCGGTCGCGGTCGGGGCGGTCGCGATCGGGCATTGGAACGAGGGTGCCTTGCTGCTGTTTTTGTTTTCGCTGTCGGGTGCGCTCGAGCACTACGCGCTGCATCGCACGCATCGTGAGATCAATGCGTTGACCCGAGCGGCACCGAAGACGGCGCGTCGTTTGCGCGATGATGGCAGCGAGGAAATGGTGCCGGTCGGAGAGTTGTCGCCCGGTGATCGAATCCGGGTGCGACCGGATGAAAATTTTGCCGTCGACGGCGAGCTGATCGATGGCGAGACGGCGGCCGATGAATCCAATCTGACCGGTGAGGCGGTGCCCGTTAACAAGGCGGTCGGTGACGAGGTGTCGTCGGGCACGCTGAATCTATGGGGCATGGCGACGGTAAAAGTCACCCGGGCGGCGTCGGAGAGTGCGCTGCAGCGGATCATCGATCTGATTCAGCGGGCGCAGCATCTGCGGGCACCGAGTCAGCGTTTCACCGACAAATTTGGCACGCGCTATACCTACGGCGTGCTTGGCATGACGCTGGCGATGTTCTTGATCTGGTGGCTGGTGTTCGGCATTTCACCTTTTGCCGATCCGGCCGACGGCAGTTTTTCGGCGTTCTATCGGGCGATGACTCTGTTGGTTGTGGCCAGTCCGTGCGCTCTGGTGCTGTCCATCCCGTCGGCGATTTTGGCGGCGATCGCGTGGAGCGCGAAAAAGGGCGTCTTGTTCCGTGGTGGCGCAGCGATCGAAAAACTGGCGGAGGTCGACATCGTCGCGCTCGACAAGACTGGGACGCTGACTACGGGCGAGCTAATGGTCCACGAAGTTGAGAGTTTTCCGGCGGGTCGCGAAAAGGACGTCGCAGAAATTGCGCTGACGCTGGAGGCGAATTCGAATCACCCAATCGCGCGTGCGATCACCGCTTATGGCCATCGGGAGGAGTTGGTTCCACGCGAGCTGAGCGAGTTTCAGTCGATCACCGGGCAGGGGCTTCGTGGCAAAGTCGACGAGCAGGTGTGCTACCTCGGTCGCCGCGAACTGATGCAGTCCGGTGAGTTTGATAAATGGCTCGCAGAGGTCTCGGAACCGCCGATGGAATTTTCCGAAGTCTGGGTGGTTTATCAGGATGTTATCGGGCGGATCTTGCTCAAGGACGAAGTGCGCAAGGAGAGTGCCGCGGTTTTAAAAACGCTGTCGGATGCCGGCATTCGCACCCTGATGCTGACTGGCGACCGGCGCAGTGCAGCGGAAACCGTGGCGGAGAAACTCGGCGTCGACGAAGTGCGCGCGGGACTGCATCCAGAGGACAAAGTCGAAGCCATCGATGCGCTGACAAAATCAGGTCACAAGGTCGCCATGGTCGGCGACGGTGTGAATGACGCGCCGAGCTTGGCAGCGGCCTACGTGTCGGTTGCGATGGGGGGGCGCGGCAGCGATGCGGCGATGGAGCAGGCTGACGTCGTGCTGATGAGAGACCGCATCGAAAAACTGCTCACCGCTTGGAAGGTCAGTCGTCGCGCGAGGGCGATCATCCGGCAAAATCTGACCATCTCACTCGGCACGGTGGTGCTGATGGTCGGCGCGTCTCTGTTTGGCATCGTGCCGCTGACGGTTGGCGTGTTGATGCACGAGGGGAGCACGGTGTTGGTGTGCCTGAACAGCTTGCGACTGTTGTTCGGGCGGGATGAGTGAGCGATAAATTGGAACGAGGGCTGGTAGTAAAGAGGGGGGTGCTGATAGTATTTCTTGGAAAAAGTGAATGCGGCTCGCGACGTTTGTTCTTGGTGTTTCCCACTGAGGTTTATATTTGCATTTGATGGAGACGGAGACTGACGAAAAGTCACCGGTGAGGGCTGCGATTGCCGCGCCTTTGGTACTTCCTGTGAAAATTTCTAAGGGGCGAATCTCAGTGGAGTTCGCAATCTTTGGTGGCCTTTTCTTTTGGGCTGAAGTTGCTCAGATGGAACTGCCAATCTCATGGGTGCTGACCTCCTTCTCGTTGGAGAAAATGCAAAGTAGCCCTCCGGTGCTTGCTCTGTTGGCGGTCATCTTTCTCTGTATCAATGGCGGGATCCGTGAACTCAATCTTTCGTGGCCGGGACCTTGGAATCGCCTCCTGTGGATGCTCCCGTTGATTCTGGGAGGCTTCTTCGCTTCTGAATTCGCCTTCGCGTGGATCAGCTACCTGGTGTCGGGAAGCATTCCCGAGATTGATGAAACGACGAAGATGATCACAGATCCTGTGTCGAAGCCTTTCTTTTTACTCATCTTTCCAGTTTATGCGTTTGCTGAGGAATTGTTCTATCGAGCATATTTGATCCAACGGCTAGAGCGACTGATTCCGTCGTCGCGATACTCTACCGTGCTGGCTGTATTGCTCTCTTCAGCGGTCTTCGCTTTGTGCCATCTGCAGTATGGTCCAGGCAAATTGCCAGCCTACTTTTTCTCGGCGCTGCTTTTCGCAGGGATCTACGTTTACACCAACCGAAGTATCTGGTTCGTCACTCTTGTGCACTGGCTCAGCAACACACTGATCGTTGTAATGACGTGACAAAAGATAGTGCCACCAGCCCAAGGATTCTATAATATTCCCGGAAACTGAATGGTTGCAAAAATTGAAATATTGAGGCTTTCACGGATCTCGCTGATCTTTGCGCTAGAGCCTGATGAAGGGAATGGTCACCAACGGGCGAGTAGGGATGCTCGCGCTCCAGGCTGGGCCGCATGGGGACGCTCGTTAAAGAGCGGGCTGAAATCTCACCCCAACGGTGGCGGGCCATCGGCAGCAGCCACCTGCGGTGACGTGCTGCGGGTCTTCTTGATGATCAAGAACGTCAGGAATCCAGCGACCACCAACAGGCTGATGCCGATGAGCGGGCGGTAGGTGATCCAGGCGATGGCGATGGTGATGAAGGACAGCACGCCGGCGAGCAGGAACATGATGAAGCCGAGTCCGGCGCCGACGATATTACCGACGAAGGGCAACACGTCGGCGATGACGGTGATCGGTCGGGTCAGAAGAATGAAACCGAAGCCCATGGCCAAGAAACCGCCAAAGCGAAGGATCCAGGTGAGCGCTTTGTTAGCGGATTCGGCTTTAGCGAACATCGCGTCAGCGGCGTGGATGCCGGATTGCAGTAGCTCGACGGTGTTATTCCTGGATTGATACGGAATCAGCGTCTGGCCGCTTTGTTGGGAAACGATGCTGACCTCACCGGGTTGGACGGTGGAGAAAGTTACTCGTGTATCGCCAATGGCGGGCACGGCGGGATCTACGCCTAGATAGAGGCCGCTCTCGTGGAGCTTGGCATTTGCGGTGGCCGCGTCGGTCAGGCCTTCGAGTGAAGCGAGGGGCAGGGGGGCGAAATCGTTGAGTCGTCCGACCAACGAATCCGAAAGTGTGAACGCGCCGACGGTGATCGGGCTGCCGGTTTCGGTGGTGGACTCGAACGCCATTTTGGTGGGGTTGTCGTGTCCGGACTGGTTAAAGGAATCGGAGCCAATCAGAGCGCCGGACCAGACTTTTTCGTAGCTGTAGGTCTTTGTAGTTTCGGAGCCTCCGCCGGTCTTATTGCGGGTGCTGCTGGAAGTGTTTTCTTTCCATTGATACATCTCGACGTCGCGGCGCAGTTTCAGCGCGCCCTCGGAAACGACACCAAATTTTGCATCACTCGGAGTGCTGCCGGCAGCGGTGTTGCCGCTGAAATGGACCAGTTTTCCGTCGTTGGCAGCGTCGATTTTTTCTGAGCTGATGGAGACGACGTTGCCTTTACCGTCTTTCAAATCCTGATAGCGGCGTACGGATCGGCCTTCGTTCAGCCAGAGGGCGATAAAGGCGCCGGCGACCAGGATGAGCCCGACGATGATTCCGCCGAAGGAGTTCTTCAGTCGGCTGCCCCAGCCTTGCGATGTGGTCGTTGAAAAGACTGCCATAATATTTATCTATCTAGTCAAGTTAGTGCCGGTCGCTTTCAAGATTTCTGAAAAAGATCGCGGCCGCGAACCAGCGCCTCGATCTTGCGATCGGCGATGGAACGTTTCAGCATCCAGAATCCGCAGTCGGGATGGACGAAGGCGATGCGTTCAGCACCGACCACGCTGGCAGCTTTGTCGATGCGTGCGGCGACCTCATCGGGCGACTCGACGTGGTTGACCTTGATGTCGATGACACCGAGGCCGAGCTGGATGCGTGAATCGATCTCGGCGAGCGCGTGCAGGTCATCGTCCGGGCGATGAGCGAGTTCGAGCACGAGGTGATCGGCGCGCAGGCTGTTGAGAAATTCGATCAACGCTGCCCATTCGCCGGATTGGATGGTCTGGCCGCCGTAGTTGCCGAAGCAAAAGTGCACGGCGGTTTGGGTGCCGGCGGCGACTTTGTCGAGGATGCGATTGATGGCTTCGGCGGCGATTGGCGCATTTTCCGGACTGCCGGGCACGTTGGCTTCGTCGATCTGAACGCAGGCGCACGGCAGCTCGCTGACTTGCGCGGCAAGCACATCGGCGATCGCCAGCGTCATTGCGTCGAAGTCACCGTAGTGATCGTCGAGCAAGGTGCGCGCCAGCATGTAGGGGCTGGTCAGGGTGAATTTGAAATCGCCGCCAGCCACCGATGCCGAGCGCGAGCAGGCTCCGAAGAGATCGAGCGTGCCTTCGCCGAGCGCTTCGCGGACCACGGCGGCCGGCTTGCGTCGCCAGGCGAAATCGGAGCGCTCGCGGAAGCGTTGTGCATCGCTGAGCGTGACCGCCGAATCGATACCGCCGATCTGGCCGGTAAAGTATTCGATCATGCCATTGGTGTCGGGATGGTTGACATCGAAGCGATAGAGTTCGCCGTCGGTGGGCAGATCGATGCCGGCATTTCGCTGAGTACCGATGACTACGGCGGTGGCATCGAGCACGGCCTGTTCGCTGGGCAGCGCGGCCAGCCAGTCGATGGGTGAATAAGAACCGACGGTGGTAGTTTGAATCATGATCGTTGTTGGTGGCGAGTCGCCGAAGCTTCGCTTACCATGAAACGATGACTATGGTCAAACCTGACGAGATACAACTGATCGGCGATACGGTCGCCCTGCGCTGGACCGACGGCGTCGAAGATTTTTACCCGATGGAAAATCTGCGCGCTTTGTCACCGAGCGCCGAGAACCAGGGCGAGCGCGACCTTTTTGGAAATCTTTACGGCGGCACCGACCAGACCGAGTTTCCGGGAGTTACGGTGACGGCGTGGGTGCCGGTCGGCGGCTATGGGGTTCAGTTCAGTTTCAGTGACGGTCACAAGACGGGCATTTACACCTTTGACTATCTGCGCAGGATCGGTGAGGCGGAACGTG
>JBBKXR010000241.1:0-14739 GCA_037969585.1 Verrucomicrobiales bacterium | reverse complement strand
TCGCCATTCCCTGCCTGTTTTCCTTTTACTTCTTTAAGAATAAACTTAACAACATGATCGCCCAGACTCACGACGCTTCGCGCGAAGCTCTCGACGCGGCGATCTCTACGGTCAATGCCGACCAGCAACTCGCCAAAGTTCCGGAAGGCATTGCCGAAGGTTAATTGAGTTTTTGATTCGGTGGTCGAAATGGAATAATCTCATTTCGAGCACTAACCGCTCCTCTATTTTATGGCCTCAGCAAAACTACGTGCCGTTCGCGACAAAGGTGACGAGGAATTGGCCCTCGATATGTCACCGATGATCGATCTGGTGTTTTTGTTGCTGATTTTCTTCATGGTCAGTTCAACCATGATCATCGTGCAGATCGATTCCCGCGTTGAACCTCCCTTCGCCAAGAACGGCAGGGTTGCTGAAGTCGCCACCGGTCGCATTGTCATGAACATTCTCGAAAACGGCGAAATCTACGGAATGGATAAGGAAAATTTGCTGTCGGCTCCCGGACAGGGCACCGAGCGAATTGTCGAGTACGTTGAAGCTGCCAAGGAAAACCTGCGCGACAGCGGGATTTCTCCGCGATTGCACGTGCGCGCTGACAGGAATACCGACACCAAGTACATCAAGAAAGCCGTCCAAGGCGGCGGCGAAGCGGGTGTCATCGATGTGATTTTCGGTGCCTTCGCCATGGACGAAAAGTAGCCAATATCGATTGTTGGATTGGGTAACTACTCCTTTTTAGTTTCAGTTAGTATTTTTCTTTAATTCTCATGGCAGGCCGCAAACGTCGATATAGCGCACCGATCGAAACCGATCCGGGCTTGGACATGTCGTCTCTGATTGACGTCAGCTTTCTGTTGCTCATTTACTTCCTGGTGACTTCGACGCTCGATCCCAAGGAAGCAGATCTGGGCATGACCCTGCCGACGACGGACAGCTCGCAGTCTTCCGATGTCGAAGTCGATCAATTGACGATCAAGGTTGAAAACAGTGGCCTTATCACGGTCAACGAAGAAGCCATGGATGCGGATGGCAATGTTCGGGAAGTGCCTTTGCTGCTGGATCGGCTCAAGCAGTATGTTCAGACGGCGAAGATGCTCAATTCCACTCCGGTGGTGATCATCTCGGCAGACGATCAGTCGAAAGGACAGCGCTTCATCGATGTGCTCAATACGTTGGCGGACAAGGATGTGGGCATCTCTAATGTGACCATCACCGGATTCTCGATCGAGTAGCACTGACAGCGTTTTTGTTTTCCGCAGAATGCGGAAGGTGCTAAAGTGCGGGTATGAAACGCTCGTCACGCCGCTCCGCTACTGCACCGGAGGCCGCGCCGGCCTTCGATCTCTCGTCCTTGATTGATGTCAGTTTTCTGCTGCTGATCTATTTTTTGGCGACGTCGACCCTGCAACCAAAGGAGGTTGATCTCGGGATGAAGGTGGGCGGAGATGGAGAATACGAAATCGACTTGCTGACGATTGATATCAATCCGCAAGGTGAAGTGCAGATCTCTGGCGAAGTGATTGAAGATTCAGCGCCGAAATTGGAGCTGCTTGAGCTCAGCGACCGTCTCGCTTTTTACAAAACCACCACCGAGCTGATGGGGCAAAAGCCGGTGGTCGTGGTCAACGCGGCGGATACGACACGCTGTCAGCGTTTTGTCGATGTGCTCAATTGCGTCGCCGGACAGCGCATCGAAAATGTGACGCTCGCCGACTTTAGACCGTAGGGGCATCGTCGAGTGATGCAGGGGCGTGCGGAAGGTTGCCTGAGCTTTACCCATTAATTGAAACTTCGCTCGGATTGGTTCCGATGCTGAAGGCAGCGGGCAATAAAGGCGCGGATTTCAATCCGGGTTTTCAGCCAATCCAAATGATCGCATCCTGGAATGACGTCGGAGTTGTTGGCAGAATCGGACGGATCCCGCGTCTCGTCAGGGCGCATCAAGCTTATGGATGGTGGCCCCGAATCAAATTTCGGGGCCGTTAAGCGTGATGCATTCTATCTGCGGCCTCCACCCTTGAGATGTCGGACGATGCTGAGGAGTGCGGAGGCTTGTCTCCGTTCTGGCTGTCGCCTTGCTCGCAACGGTGAGGATGGGCTTGTTGGTGACGAGGGGGGGCGCGAACTTTTGCGGCGCCGTTTGCGTTTGGTGTGGGGACAAAGGCAAGCCTCCGCAGGCGGGATGGTCTGAGTTCGTTATTAGGTGAATCGAGACTGGGGGCATGCCACGCGCACTTCGCAGGAGCCGCCGCGGTGGAGCGATCTGATGCGCCCACTAGGGATACGGCCCAGCTTGAGTGTCTGGTTATCGGCTCCCGCCGACAGATCCTTGGGTAAGAGTTTTTTTCGCTTTGGAGCGGGTCATGCTTGGCAGTGAATTTTTTCTGTGAAATACTTAATGGAACTTGCACCCTCCGCTGCAGATTTGTCACACCTTCCCCACATGAGAGTTTTGTCCGCTATCGTCCCTCAATCTCGCCGCGTCGCAGAGCATCCTTTCCTGCTTCGGCCGGCATCGCTTCTGGTCATCGTCGTCATGGCTTTCAGCGGCATGTTTGCCGTAACCGCTTCGGCACAAGATGCTGCTGCCGAAGATGAAGACTTTGAAGCGCTCTATTTCAAAGCGAGCGACCTGATGGTCGAGAACAAGTTCGAAGAAGCGAAGGCAATGCTTGAAAAAGCGTTCGCCAGTGTCGGTGACTTCGGGTGGGAGGATTACGGCAAAGGCTTTGGCGGGGTTTATTTTGACTACGGCACCTGTCTGTTGCGTCTGAACATGTTCGAGGATGCGCGCGATGCCTTCAAGGCCTGCTCGGAATCCGATGTGTTGGCGAAAGACTCGAAAATTGGTTCGACCAACAAGCGCAAGAACATCGCGCTTTTCGAGTGGGGATTTTGCGAAGACAAGTTGGGTGATCCTAAAAAAGCGCTGGAGCTGTATCAGCAGTACATCGATGCCAAGCCCGATGAAACGGAATTGATGTTGGTGCGCAGCGCACTGGCTTTGCGCATGGGATCTGCCCATCTGCATTCGGGTAACCTGGAAGCGGGAACCGCGAAAATTCAGGAAATTTTCGAGAACAAAGCCGAATGGAGGGTCGGCGCGGAGTTCCTCATGCAGGGCTTGCTGGAGCTGGGTCTCGGTTGGATCGATCAAGCGGTGGCCAATCCCGGTCAAGCGACGGAGATCGCCAAGAGTGCGCACCTGTTTCTCGACGAACATGAGGCCTCACTGCAACTGTCGCCTTTTGATAAGCAGCGATTTGGTATGATCGAGCGGCTGCGCAAACTTGGCTACGATTCTAACAACTCCGGCATGAGTACGCTTGCCCTGCGCTACTACTCGATGATTCCGACCACCAAACAGGTGCTCGATGACCTAAAAATGCGGTCGGCCACTTATGGTGACAATATACCGGCGGTCTACGCCGAATTGATCAGCAAGGAGGAGGCCAAGTTGGCGAGTGCCGATCCGCCACAAGTCGAGCTTTTGCGCCTCACGGCCTCAGCTTGGGATCGCCTCGGCAATCGTCACGCGGCGCGTGCCATCTACGCACATCTCGCGCAGAATTTCCCCGAGTCGAAAAGCCGCGCCGAGATCCTTCACGAAGCAGCGCGCTTCTCAACCTTCGTGGCCGACTACAGCAGTGCGCAGTTTTACGGCGATCTGTTCATGGCGGAGATGCCAGAGGATCACAAACTGCGCAACAACGTTGCGACGTTCATGCTGCAGTCGCTGTTCACTGCACGGAAATACGATCTTGTCCTCGAGATCGCCACCAAGGTTCGTGATCGTTATGACATCGGAAGTGATGAGCGTGATCTGCCGGATTTCCTTTTTGCCAGTTCACTTTACTACTCAGGAAAGCACGAAGAGGCACAGCCGGAGCTGGATGCCTTTGTGAAGAATTATCAGGAGAGCGGCAACTTGGAGGCGGCGCAGTACTACCAGGCCAGCAACTCGGTCGTGCTCGGTCAGTTTGAAAAAGCTGCCAGCCTGCTTGACGCCTTTTTGACCAAATTTCCCGAAACGAAGTTTCTTGATCTCGCCCTGTTGGATCGTGCGACCTGCCACTTCAACGCTGAGCAATATGCGCTCTGCGCTGAGAAGGGGGCACGACTCATCGAAGAAAAGCCCGAATCTGCGGTTCTCGATCGCGCTTATAACCTGGTGGCGGACGCGAAGGATGCCTTGTCTTACGATGCCGAAGAAGAAGATGAAGCCAAGTTGCTCGAAGAATCTCTCAAGTTCTACCGTGGAGGAATCGCCGCAGCGCAGAAAAAGGAGAATCTCGCTACAGGTTCTGAAGCTACCGCCAAGGCTACGGATGTCGCGCTTCGGCTGGAGAAATGGGAGGACGCTGTGGCGCTCTACGACAGCTTTTTCCCAATCTACGAAGGTAGTTCCTGGGAGGCCCAGATTTCGGTGTTTTCGCTCGAAGCCTTGGAAAAAGTCGGTCGCGTCGAAGACGGCTTGAAGCAGCTGGAAAAAATGATCGTCATGATGGGATCTCAGGAAGAGGGTCAGGATATCGAGTTGCTGCGCAAAGCGATTGGCTCGTACTCGGAGGCTTCGGTTGAGCACCGCGGCGCCGAAGAAACGATTTCCGCCTACGACAATTTCCCGGGACTCGATCCAAATAATCAGGCGTTGTTGACCTGGCTGCAGATTCAGAAAGTCATCGTGCTGCAGGGACTGCGCCAGGCTCATGGCAAAGACACGCCTGAGTATGCAGCTGTCGACAAGCGGATCGACGCGGTGTTTGAGAAGCTCCGAGGCTTCGATATCGCCAATCTTTCCGATTTCGCGCTTCAGCAAGTTGGCCTGTATCTGAAAGAAGATCAGCCGTTCCTCGCTAAGCGGTATTTCGAGGAGTTGCTCAACCGGAACGCCCCCGACTTTAAAGTACCGGCGGACTTTTCGCTCGGTGAGATCGAGGCGCGCGGTACCGACGACACCCAGTTGAAGGCGGCACGCGAACGTTTCCTGCGGGTGGTGAACACTTACAAGGATCCGGAGTACTCGCCGGAATCGCATCTGTATCTCGGTCGTATCGGTCTCAAGTTAGAAGACTGGCAGGAGGCCATCGACAATTTCCGCATCATCAATAAGAAGAAGGGATGGCTCGATAGAGAGCAGCGTGCGGAATCAAACGTTGGTTACGGCATCGCCGCCGAGGAGCTTGGCGATATTCAGAATGCTAAAAACTCTTACCTCAATGTGCTCGCAGTTTACCTCAATATTGGTCAGTGGTCGGGCATCGCTTTGGAGCGCGGCTTTAATCTTACCCTCGAGGAAACCAAAGCTGCGGGTGATCGGGAAAAGCAGATCCAGGCCTACGCCTTCCTCAAACGCATGCTCTATATCATGCAGAAGATTCCCGATGACGATTCTCCGGCGCTTGCCCGCATGCGCTTGCGAGTCGCTGAAGTGCGCACCGAATTGGGGATTACCGTCGAAGAGGATGCCGCCCTCGACGCCAAACTCGGCATCAATCAGCCGGAGTAACAATATCGACCTTCAATCCATCAAAGACCACGCCGCCACGACATTTTCGGCGCAGTTATTTAACCATCTCTTTTTCCTTCGATGAAATATTCTCTATCCGTTCGCCTGATCTTATTGTCGGCCTTGGCCGTCACCGTCGGCACCTTCACCCCATCCGAACTATCGGCTCAGCAAGAAGTGCTGCGCGTGGAGCTCACTTATAAAGACAACCGCAAACAGGTTGGCATCATCATTAACGCCAACGAGGAGGTGATCGCATTCGCGCTTCAAGAAGGGGCGCCGGCGCAAAACGTGACCTACGCAGAACTGGCGGCGATCAATTTTCCCGACGGAGGCCAGATCACTCAGAATGCTCGCAAGGCATACCTGGGTGCCGATTTGGAAAATGCTGCGACCGCGATGGAACAAATCGCCGATACCTATCCTCAGGCCGCATACGTTCCGGACAATTTTGCCGCTGAAGCGCGGTTTTACCAGATGGACAGCCTGCGCCGCCTGGGTCGCTACGCGGAGTTGAGCAAACTGTTCGGAACCAACACCGGCAAAGCGCTTGAGTCCGCTCTGGACGACGTGTTCGATCGGCAGGTCGCGCTGTTGAAGCTGTGGGCTTACTATGGTGCCGACAATATTGATCAACTCGGCGAAGAACTTGAGGCCTACCAGAAACCGGTGGTCGGTGATGACAAGATGCTGCCCGACAAGCTGTTCATCGACGACCTGCCTGAAAGCGATCTGGTCCAGTTGTCGTTTCTGCGCGCGAAAGTTCACGAAGCCGCAGGACGCAAACCTCAAGCTTTGGAAGATTACTACCGAGCCTTCACTCTCACCCAGGCCAACCAGTCTAACATCGCCAAAGAGGCGATGGCCGGAGCCATGGCGATCCACGCTGCAGATCCGGAAATTAATGCCACGGGTTCCAAGAAATGGCCGCTACAGAGCGTTGCTTATGTCTTTAAGACTGCCTTCGGTCATGGCGAAGTCGACGCTGCATATGCCGATTATGCGGTCATGCCAGAGCTGCCGGTGACTAAGCCTGCCCCCCAACAGGCTGAGGAAGCTCCTGCCACCACTGAAGGTGACGCCGCCAAAGCTGAAGCCCCGAAAGAACCTGCTGCGGATGCGAAGCCGGAAGAGGCTGCTCCTGCGACCGACGCTAAATAGACCGATCCATTACCAGCACGGCGTCGATATTTTTGCTGGTATCTCTTCCGGCTTGCGGCTTGTTGGGGGCGATTGATGAGCGTCGGATCGAAAGGTCGACCGGCGCATCGTCGGTAAACTATTTGCTGTTTATATTATGGGCTGGATCGGTGCGCTTTGGGGATTGTTGGGAGTTTTGTCTCTGCTGGGTTGCGCGATCTATCGACTCGCGCCGCGGGCTCTGGAAGCGCTCAACATGGAACTGACCACCCTGCATTGGATCGTGCTGGTGGTGTGGGTGCTGTTCATGCTCGTTGCCGAGGGCTATCGCGGCTTTCAGAAAAAGTTCTCACCACGCACCGCAGCGAGGATCAAGCATGTGCGCGATCATCCCAAGGTCCTGCACGTAATTCTAGCGCCGTTGTTCTGCATGGGGTATTTCCACGCCCAGCGCAAAACGCGGATCATCGCTTTCGCACTGACCTTCGGTATTGTTCTGCTCGTGATCATGGTCAAGTTTGCGCCTCAGCCGTGGCGGGGGATTATCGACGCTGGCGTCGTGCTGGGCTTGACCTACGGCGTCATCTCGCTGCTCATCCTCACCGCCAGGGCATTGTTCTCGGCAGACTTTCCTCACTCGCCTGAGGTGCCGGAATCAACGGACGGCAATTGATCCGAACGGGATAACGAAAAAGAAGCGCGCCAGCATCAGCGTAGGTGGACCGGGGCTCGAACCCGGGACAAATGGCTTAAAAGGCCACTGCTCTACCAACTGAGCTATCCACCCGTTCGCTGAGCTTTGCTGAGCGCAGCCCGAAGCGTAAAGCGGATCCCAAAGGGGCGCCAATTTCGAGCGTTTGTGAAATAAATCACAATCACTGCTGGCGCAAGGAAAAAGTCGCCGCATCCACATCCGTGCTCTTATCTGCAAATCGGCAAGTCCTCGAGAGATGACTTGGGCCGGTCGAGTCGGAACGCCTGACATCCAGCCGCATCTGCGCCCTGCCAGTCGCATATCGGATCGTCGCCGACGTGCAGCAGGTCTTCGGGGGCGATTTTCAGCTTTTCCAAAGCGATCAGGAAAAGTTCGGTGTGAGGTTTCCGAAAGCCGTGGTCGTCGGAGATTACGACGGCGTCAAAGTAATGAATGATTCCAAGCTCACTGAGAACATTGTTCAACCGTCCATCAAAATTGGAAATTATTGCCATCGGCAGAGTTCCCGAAAAACGTCGCAACACCGCTTCTGTTTCGGGAAAGAGACGCCAGGCCTGTCCGCCAGCATAGTGCGCAAATAATCTGTCGAACAGGTCGTCAGAAATCTCGACAGGAGAGATCGAATGCTCAGCCGACGCGAGTGCAAAAGTCTCGCCGACCAACTTCCGCCATAACGCGCGATCCTCTCCGATGCCGACATTCAAGACATCTGAATGTTTCTTCCACGCCATCCTAAATCCCTTCTCCAGAGCGGCTGGCGGTAGATCCACACCTAACTGCAAAGCCATTCTGGAGTAGGTTTTGCCGACCGGTTCAGCCAGCTCAAAAAGTGTTCCTGCAGCGTCGAAAGAGAGAGCTTTGAAGGAGGCTTCCATGAGGGCTGAGATCAAGTAATTCTTACTTGCGAGCGTCTGAGCTTGTGCCTATGTTGGCATCTTTTCAACACTTAGACGACCAATGCCGAAAGGTTAAGGGGGCCGATGTTGGAGTGGGAATCTTTCCCACTCCTTTTTGTTCTCTGGATTTCACGGAAATTGGTCAGCGCGGAACATGACAAACGAATTGCTAGCTCTTTTCGAGTACTACGAGAAAGAAAAGGGTATCAGCCGGGAAACCATGGTTGAGGCCCTTGAGAATGCGCTGCTGTCAGCGTCGAAGAAGAGCATTGGCCCTGCGCGAGAACTCGCCATCCATGTCAATCCCGACAAGGGAACGATCAAGGCGACCGCGACATTGATCGTGGTTGAGAAAGTCACAGCGCCTTACGATGAGATTGATTTGGTGACGGCTCAGCGCATCAAACCCGGTGCCGAACTCGACGACGAGGTCGAGGTTGAGGTGACCCCGCAGGACATGGGCCGTATCGCCGCACAGACCGCGAAACAGGCGATGATGCAGAGGCTCCGTCAGGCCGAGAAAGAACTGATCTACGACGAATTCAAGGATCGCGCCGGCGACATTGTCGCGGGTTCCGTGCGTCGTTTTGAACGTTCCGACGTGATGATCGATCTCGGCAAATTTGAGGGTGTTATGCCTTCCCGTGAACGTGTGTCGACCGAGGAGTACAACGTCGGTGACCGACTTCGCGCCTACGTCGTTGCCGTCGAAAATGGTGCTCGCGGACCGGAGATTATCCTGTCTCGCAGTCATCCCAATTTTGTTCGCCGCCTGTTCGAGGCTGAAGTCAGCGAGATCGCGGATCGCACCGTGGAAATTCGCGGCATCGCCCGTGAAGCCGGTTATCGCACCAAAGTCGCCGTGCACAGCATCGATTCCAAAGTTGATCCAGTTGGTGCCTGTGTCGGGTTGCGTGGTGCACGAGTTAAAAACATCGTCCGCGAACTCAACAATGAGAAAGTCGACATCATTCGCTACAGCGACAATGTCCGTGAATTTGTTGAGGAAGCGCTTAAACCCGCCAAGATTCGCTCGATCGAACTGAACGAGGCAGAGAAGCGCGTGCGCGTGACCGTCGAAGAAGAAGAACTTTCCAAAGCGATCGGTCGCCGAGGCCAGAATGCTCGTCTAACGTCACGCCTGGTAGGCTGGGACGTGCAGGTTGAGAAAGACGAGTCTGCTCGTGAGGCTGTCGAAGCTCGCGTCATGGAGGCTGCGGTCGGCATTGCTGAAGCGGTTGGCATTTCCGAGGAAGCTGCACTTGATTTGGTAAGGGAAGGGATCACTGGTCTGGAACTGCTCGCTACCGAGGTCGGTGCCGAAGACATCGCTGAAATGCTCGGCATTGAGGAGAGTGAAGCGGCTGAGATTGTCGCCAAGGCTCAAGCCGTTTTTGCCGGTGACAGCGGTGGTGCCGGCGATAAGGCAGTTGCCGATCCGGAAACTACGACCGAAACTGCTTCCGACGAGCCTGCCGAAGTTGCGGTAGCAGCCGATGTGCCTTCCGCTTCGACTGAAGCAGCCCCTGAAAATCCCGAGTCCGAAGAACAAGGCGCCGAGGCGGAAGCCGCAGTCACAGAAAATTCTGCGGCACCTGAAGATCAGCCTGTCTGACCCGAGCATTTCGAATCGAGAATTTCCCAATTTCACCATCGGTCGAACCTGCGCTGAAGCGTAGGAGATCGATGGCAGCAAGACGACCGTAAAAGAACTGAATGGCTTCCGAAAAAAACAAAGCGGACTCCGCAAATAAAGGCAAGGCGAAAACTAAAACCGCCGGCGCTGCCAAGGAAGAACCCCTGAATCTTTTTGAAGATCAGGAGAAGAAAGCCGAACGCCGTGAACAGGGCAGTGGCGCTAACGCTCCGGCTGAAGATAAATCTATTTTTAAGCCTTTGTCTCAAAATCCTGATGCCGACAAAGAGTCCGCAGGGAAAGCTAAGCCCGCTCCCAAGCTGGCGAAGAAGAAGGCCCAACCGGTTCTCGATCTAACAGGTGAATCCGATCCAGTTAAAGAAGAACCGCAAGAAGTCCCCGAGGCCGTCGACGCGGATGCCGATGTAGACGCCGGCGGCGAACCCGTTAAGCAAGAGATAGATCCCGCGAAGATTATCCATCTCAAGCCGCCGATTGTCGTTAAGGATCTGGCCGATGCCATGGACGTCAAAGCCTTCAAATTGATGAAGGATCTGATGGAGCTGGAAGTTTTTGCCAGTCAGAATCAATCGATTGAGCCCGATATTGCTGCTAAAGTTTGCGCAAAGCACGGCTTTTTCTTCGAGAAGGAAAAGCGTGAAAAAGGGGGTGGCGTCCATAAGGTTGAGGAGGTTATCGAAGAGCCTGTGGCTCCTGCTCCAGAGGAGGTTGTTGTAGACAAGCTCAAGCTTCGTCCGCCGATCGTCACCTTTATGGGGCACGTTGATCATGGTAAGACTTCGCTGCTGGACGCGTTCCGCGGCTCGAAAGTTGCCAGCGGCGAGGCCGGTGGTATCACCCAGCACGTTGGCGCTTACACGGTCACTCGCGGTGATTCGACGGTGACCTTTATTGACACTCCCGGTCACCAGGCATTTACCGAAATGCGTGCTCGTGGTGCCCAGGTGACCGATATCGTGGTTCTGGTTATCGCTGCCGACGACGGCATCATGCCGACCACGCAGGAAGCGATTGACCACGCCAAAGCGGCCGACGTGACGATCATCGTTGCTATCAACAAGATCGATCTTGCCCGTGCCAATGTCGACAAGGTCAAAGGTCAACTTCAGGACAAAGGTCTGACACCGGAAGACTGGGGTGGTGACACGATTTGTGCGGAGGTTTCCGCGAAGGAAGGCACCGGCATGGATGATTTGTTCGATCTTATAGCGCTTCAGGCCGAAGTGCTCGAACTGAAAGCTAATCCTGAATTGCCGGCGCGCGGAACGGTGATCGAGGCGCGGATGGAACCCGGTCGCGGACCAACAGCGACGGTCATCATTCAATCCGGCACACTGAAAACTGGTGTGCCGTTTATTTGCGGCAATTTCAGTGGCAAGGTGAAGTCACTTCTCGACGATCGTGGCAAACCGCTGACGAGTGTTGGCCCGTCTTTGCCTGCAGAGGTGCTCGGTTTTTCAGGCTTGCCCAATGTCGGCGACGATCTCATCGAGATGGACAATGAGCGGGCTGCGAAGAAGCTCAGTAGCGACCGTCTCGATATGGTGCGCAAAGAAGTGCTGGCGCCTAGTGAAAAATCGGCTCTGGAAACACTGTTCGCGAATATCGAAGAGGGCACTAAGAAAGTCCTCAAGGTCATTCTTAAAGTTGATGCCCAAGGGTCGGGTGAAGCCATCGCCAATTCTCTCGGCGAGATCGAATCTGAAAAGATACGGCTCGATATCATCCGTCAGGATGCAGGAGCGATCACCGAGTCGGACATTCTTTTGGCCAGCGCTTCGGACGCGATCATCATCGGTTTTAATACCAAGCTTGAGAGTAAAGCGGTTTCCATCGCCAAGCGCGAAGGCGTCCAGGTAAAGCTGTTCAGTATCATCTACGAACTCATCGATCAGGTCCGCGAGGCGATGCTCGGTATGCTCGATCCGGAGACCCGCGAAAACGTCATCGGGCACGCTCAGATCAAAGAAGTGTTTAAGCTCTCTTCCGGTCGTGTCGGAGGTTCGGTGGTCACCGACGGTCGTCTCACTCGAAAAGCCCGCGCGCGTGTGTTACGAGGCGGTCAGGCAGTCTACGACGGTGGCTTTCAAACGCTTCGCCGTTTCAAAGACGATGTCAAAGAGGTCCGAAAAGGTCTCGAATGCGGTATACGCCTTGGTAATTTCAACGACTACATGAAAGACGATGTCATCGAGTGCTATGAGCTCGAGAAGCTTGAAGTCGTCCTCTAGTTTCTCCGTCGCAGGGAGATCGTTCTCTTTGCGTTGATGCCGACCGGTTACCGGTACGGCAGATCGTTACTCAGCCGATTCCCACATCGCTATGAACCATCGAGTGCTCCGAGTTCAGGAATTGATAAAGCGCGAGCTGGGCAATGACATTCAGCGTGAGTATGACTTCAAAGGTGTTTTGGTGTCGCTTCACGATGTCGAAATGCCACCTGATCTGAAGTCTGCGAAGGTGTTTATTGGAGTGATCGGCGATCAAAACCGTGCCGCTGACATCATCGAACGGCTCAATGCCGAGCGAGGTATGATTCAAGGCCGTCTCGCCAAGCGCGTGGTGCTAAGGAACACGCCGCGACTGCACTTCATTTTCGACGATTCGGTCGAGCGCGGAGTTCAAATGGTAGATCTTCTCGATAGCCTTGAGCCGGCGCCCGATAACGAACTGCCCACTGATGGCGAAGCTGATGCCAGCCCATCAGATCCAGCTCCCGAAGATCATGGATAGCGGCGCGGATTTTGCAAAGCAGCTTCGCGCCGTCGGAAAGGTGCTCGCAAGGGCCAAACGAGTGGGTGTGATCAGTCACGCTCGTCCGGACGGCGATGCGATCGGATCTGCGATCGCGCTCGGTTCTGCGTTGCGCGGGATCGGTTGCGAGGTGACCGTGCTCAATCAGGATGGCGTGCCGGATTCGCTGGCATTTCTGCCGGGCAGCGATGGCGTGTCGCGACCCTCTGAGTTTCCCAACGGCATCGAAGTCGATGTGCTGGTCATTCTCGACACCGGTAGTCATGACCGAGCTGGCACGCAGGCCTTGGCGACGTTTCGCGGTGAGCACCAGGTGATCAATATCGATCATCACGACAGCAATCCGGGCTACGGAGACATCAATTTGATCGACATCGAATCGCCGGCAACCGGCCAGATCGTATTTCAACTGATTGATGAAATGGGCTGGCCGCTCGACGCCGTGGCTCGCGACAATATCTTCGTCGCCATTTCGACGGATACGGGCTCGTTCCAATACCCGAGCACGACGGCGACTACCTATCGTATTGGCGCGGACCTGATCGAGGCGGGGGCGGATGTAGGCAAGTTATCTCAATTGCTGTACGAAAGTTATCCGCTGCGGCGCCTCGAGCTGCTGCGGGAGCTGATGAAGGACATGGAGATTCGCGACGACGGACGGGTGGCGTTTTTTAAAATGCCGAGATCTCTCGTTGATAAATTGCATCTCGTAGCGACCGACACCGAAGGCTTGATCGATTTGATTCGCTCGATCGACAGCGTCGTGGTCGCGGTATTCTTCGAAGAAATGGAGGATGGTCGAATCCGCATTAGCGCACGCTCCAAGACGCCCGCAGTCGATGTTGGTGCGTTGTGTTCAAGTTTTGGCGGTGGGGGTCATACTTTGGCTGCTGGCACGCGAATGAAAGGGCCGCTCGACCGTGCGGTGGAAATTTTTACCAAGGCTATAAGTGACCAACTCAATGAATGCGACTGACGGAGTTCTTCTGATCGACAAGGGACAGGATATGACCTCGCACGATGTGGTCGCGGTGGCTCGGCGTGCGCTCGGCATCAAGAAAATTGGTCACTGTGGGACACTCGATCCTATGGCGACGGGACTTCTGATTCTGGTGATCGGTCGAGCGACAAAAATCCAGGATCTGCTAATGAGCGAGGACAAGGAATACGTCGGCTCAATGACCTTCGGCAAGACCACCAACACTCAGGACGCCGAGGGTGAAGTCGTCGATGAACGCGAGGTGCCCGATTTCAGCGAGACGGAGATCAAAGCAGTCTTCGATGAGTTCCGTGGGGACTTTTATCAGACGCCGCCCATGGTGTCGGCGATCAAAATGGATGGCGTACCACTTTATAAACTGGCTCGGCAGGGCAAGGTAGTGAAACGCGAACCACGCTTTGTGCACATCTACTCACACCGCATTGATGGCATCGAACTGCCGCGGGTGGATTTTACCGTGGTTTGCAGCAAGGGCTTTTATGTCCGAACTTATGCGTTCGATATCGGCGAAAAGCTCGGTTGTGGTGCCCACCTCAGTGCCCTGCGACGCACCAAATCGGGCAAGTTCGATCTGAAGCGTTCGGTTACGTTTGACGAGCTCAAGCACGGCGACCGGGACAGCATTCTTGAAAAAATGTACACGCTGCCGGAAGTATCGAAGCTGCGCGGGGCGTAACTAACGCGGCTCGGTAGTATCGAACTGTCATGGAAGTTCTCAACTCCATCACCGAACTCGATCAAATCGCCGGGCCGGTGCATCTGGCGATCGGTGTATTCGATGGTTTGCATTGCGGCCATCAGGCGGTGATCCGAGCCGCGCACCAAGCTGCCGACAGTTGCTCGAAGGGTGGCACGGTCGTGGTAGTGACCTTCGATCCGCATCCTATCCGGGTGATTGCGCCTGGTCGCGCGCCGCGTCTGCTGACCTCAAAGCGTCACAAAATGGCGCTGATGACAGGGCAGGGGATCGACAGGGTTCTCGTCGTTAAATTTGACGAAGAATTTTCCAAGCTGACCGGACAGGAATTTGTCGAACGGCTACACGCCGTTTGCCGTCCTCTGCAGACG
>JBBKXR010000240.1:0-5112 GCA_037969585.1 Verrucomicrobiales bacterium | reverse complement strand
GACCCTGGCGGGTCTTCGTCCAGATCGAACCTGCCGCGCAATGTCGCGGGTCATCTGGAGGGGCAAGTTCCACCTTGCCAGCGAATTCCTACGTCCCGTCAGGCTAGGTTGAGGACTAGCTCCACGGGCCATCTCAAAATCGGAGATCCGATTTCGCCTGCTACGGAGAATAGTAAATCCCACCGCTGTTCCACAGCTCGAACATCGCTTCTGCATCAGGTATTTCGAGCGGGCGAACGATGCGAAAACCAAGCCATGGAGCGTCAGCTATATACCAGAGACTTTTGGGGAGCATCGGATCTGACCTTTTCCAATTTTCATCCGACTTTTCGCGTTCGGCTGAGCGCAGGTACTTCGCCTCGTCGTACCATGATCCGCCGCGAACCACGCGCGGGAAAAGTTTGGTCGCCGGAACAGGCTCACGCTTTCCGCCGTAAGCATCGGCAAAATATTGATCGAGGCACCACTCGAACACATTGCCATGCATGTCATACAGTCCCCACGGATTGGGTTTGAGAGTGCCGACCTTTTCGTAATCGGTTCGGATTAACGTTGGATCAAAAACGCCGTATTCGGCAAGTTTCGACGAATCGTCACCAAACGAAAAGGCTGTCGTCGTCCCTGCCCGACAGGCGTATTCCCATTCGGCTTCGGTTGGCAGGCGATAAAAGTGGCCAGTTTGTGCGCTCAGCCATTGGCAAAATTTGCTGGCGGCGTGTTGGGTCATGCCGATGGCAGGGTAACTTTCCCGATCCTGGCCAGATTTCAGCCATCGGTGTGTGGCCCATTCCGAAGGACCTGATATCGCATCGATGTCAGTTTGCATTGTGGCTTGGACAAGTTCTGTAGCTTGGGTGTTTTCCAGCCTCCCCCGTCTGCCAATCTCAAACGATTCATACTGATCCCAAGTGACCTCGTATTTCCCCATCCAAAATGGCTGCACCTCGACAAGCCGCTGCGGCCCCTCATCTTCGTCGCGGCCTTTCTCAGTCGCCGGGCTACCCATGAGGAATTCACCTCCGGCAATCGCGACCATGTCATAGGGCTCATCTTCGGCACGCGGAATCCTGCCCTGATAGTTCACCATATCGGCGGCTTGCGTGATTTCCGATTTCTCAATGATACGCTCGCGGATCCTTTTCACCAAAGCAAGATCATCACCCGGAGGTGAAGCGACCTTGAATTCCTGAGCTTCGCCCACATTCACCCACGCCAGCAATGCGCCGGAGCAAAGAATGAGTAACCTTGGGGCCTTCATACCCCAGAAACTAATCCGTCCGCGCTACCACGTCGAGCGTCTGGCGATTCTTCACCAACTGGCGATCACCGAGCAGGCCGTTCCAATGAGTGCACGGATGAATCACGCAGTCGCGACCGAGCAGACTGCCGGGGCTGATGACGCTGTTGCAGCCGATTTCGGTGCGGTCGCCGATAATCGCGCCGAACTTGCGCAGACCGGTTGCGTGCTTTTCTCCACTGCCGTCACGAACCACGACTTCACCTCGGTCGAGGCGAACGTTGGAAAGTATCGTGCCGGCACCAAGGTGCGCTTTATAACCGAGAATCGAATCGCCGACGTAATTAAAATGGGGCGTTTCGACATCATCGAACAGCAGACAGTTTTTGAACTCGCTGGAGTTGCCGAGCACGCAGCCGTCACCTGCGATGACATTGCCGCGCACATAAGAACCACTGCGCACCAGACAGTTTTTCCCAATCCAAGTCGGCCCTTCGATGTAGGCACCGTGCTCGACGATCGTGCCTTCACCGACATGAACCCGTTTACCGACGTAAGCCCCCTCGGCGATATCGCCAAGATGGAGAAAACTCTGCTTCGCCTCCAAGTAGGCAGCAATCCGCGAGATCGCCGTCCACACCGGTTCGCCAGCAACGAACAACTCGGTGTGCTCGCAGTGACTCAGGTCGAGGAATTTTTCTGCGGCAAACATGATTTCTGGATTTAAGACGACCTCCTTCTTCTCCGTCAGAGCATCTCGATCTTGTTAGAAATCCAGATCACGGCGGCGAGCAGCGCCATCACACCGATGTAGATAAATCCAAGTCCTCTGGTGAAATGAATGAAGGTCAGTACGGCGCCGATAACCAGAATCGCGGCCGGCAATCCGCGGTTACCTAAGTAAAAATTTAACCCTACGCCGACGATCCACGCTGCAACGACTACAAAAACATAGCCGTCGCTGCTACACGGTCATGATCTCTTTGTCCTTGTGCTCAAGGTGCTCGTCGATCGTCTTCACGTATTTGTCGGTCAGCGTCTGAATTTCTTTCTCAAGCCGGTGCATGTCGTCCTCGGTGATATCGCTGTCCTTTTCGGCAGCTTTCACCTTATCGATACCTTCACGTCGCGCACCGCGCACTCGGACGCGTCCGGTTTCGGCCATGTCCTTGATGACTTTGACCAGATCGCGGCGGCGTTCCTCGGAAAGTTCAGGGATCGGCAGGCGGATCATTTTGCCGTCGACGGCAGGATTGATGCCGAGCTTCGATTCCCGCAGCGCGCGTTCGATGTCCTGTGTGGTCGACGGATCGAACGGCGTGATAGTGATCAAGCGCGGTTCAGGGGTCGATATCATCGCCAGTTGCTTGAGCTGCATGCTCGATCCGTAGCTGGCGACGGTCACGTCCATATTTTCCACCAGGCTCGGGCTGGCTTTGCCGGTGCGCACCGAGGACATTTCGTGAAGCACGTAGTCGACGCCTTTCTGCATCGCGTCTTCAGTTTCGAGAATGATTTCGTCGGGCGTCATGGCAAGTGAGGGAAGTGGATTGGCTCTGGGCGTCTAAGAAAAAGTATGACTGAATGGGCGAGCAATGGCAACTAACTCGCCGCGGCTTCGGTCGATTCGCGCCCGGACACCAGGGTGCCGATCGGTTCACCGACAAGGGCTCGGCGGATGTTGTCTGGCTCCATCATGTCGAACACGACGATCGGCTTGTCGTTGTCGCGGCACAGCGAAAATGCGGTCGTATCCATGACGTTGAGGCGACGCTCAATCGCCTCGTTGAAGGACAGATACTCGAAGCGTACCGCGTCGGCATTGGTAACTGGATCCTTATCGTAAACACCGTCGACCTTGGTCGCTTTCATGACCACATCGGCAGCGATCTCACTGGCACGAAGGGCAGCGGTGGTATCGGTTGAAAAGAACGGGTTACCGGTGCCTGCGGCAAAAATCACCACGCGACCGAGTTCAAGATGCCGAATGGCGACACGACGGATAAAGGGCTCAGCGACGTTTTTCATCTCGATCGCCGACTGCACGCGGGTCGGCACTTCAAGCGCCTCGAGCATGCTTTGCAGCGCCAGCGCATTCATCACTGTGGCGAGCATGCCCATGTAATCGGCAGTCGCGCGTTCCATGCCGCGATTGCTGGCACTGATGCCGCGCCAGAAATTTCCTCCGCCGACCACCAACGCGATTTCGAGACCGGTCTGTTGCGCGGCTTTGATCTGCTCCGCCATCGCCTCGACGATCTCAGGCGAAATATTGTCCTCGCTGCCATTCTCGCGAAGGGCCTCGCCGCTCAGTTTCAGTACTACTCGCTTGAAGTCTCTTCGCATGCTTTCCCTTGGGTTTGCCAAGGAAACAACAACCGCGCCGGCTTGCAACGATTAATGTTGCCCATGCCGCGCCAATTATCCGCGCCCGAGCAATGCCCACGGCGGAAAAGCAACTATAGATAAGCGGCTTATATTTACATCTCACGCGCGGAAGTTGTGGCTGTTCGAGATTTGCGGCGCGGCTCCAGGCCTGCGTTAGCTTAGGGAAACGCCGTCTTCGAGACCTCTTCCCGCGAGGAAATCCGCAACCGCTACCCTTCGCCGTCCCTCCAGTTGCACCTCTCCGTCTTTGGCAAATCGCAAAGCGCCATCGCCGGTTGCGACGACAAATCCGCCGGCTTCGGGTTCGAGCCGCACTTCGCCCCGAGTCGCGCCTTCGATCGCCGCAATCGCTTCCACCATTGGAAACAGCTTGAGCATTTTGCCATCGGGCAAATGCGTGTGCGTCCCCGGCCAGGGATGATAGGCTCGAATGGTGCGTTCGATCTCTGCCGCGCTCAAGGTCCAGTCAATGCGACCGTCTTCGCGGCCCAATTTTCCACAGTGAGTGACCAGCGCCTCGTCCTGAACGGTGCGCGACGCTTCGCCGCTCTCCAAAAGCGGCAGAGCTCTCGCCAAAGCCGGCACACCGAGTTCGGCCAATCGATCGTGCAAACTGAAACCGGTGTCGTCGGCACTGATCGGCGTCGTCTCGGCGAGAATGACATCACCGGCATCGAGCTTGGCCTTCACGTGCATCACGGTCATGCCACTCTGCGCATCGCCGTCGCGGATCGCCGCTTGAATCGGTGAAGCACCGCGATGTCGCGGCAGCAACGACGCGTGAAGATTGATGCAGGCGATCGACGGTGCTTCGAGCACCGCTTTCGGCAAAATCTGCCCGTAGGCTACGACGATGATCAGTTCCGATTCGAGCGCCGTCAGGGCATCGAGCGCCTGCTCGTCGCCGCGCAATTTCTCCGGCTGAAAAACCGGGATACCCTTCGCTTCGGCGAGCACCTTGACCTCCGGTGCCTGCAATTTGCCACTGCGCCCGACGGCACGATCCGGCTGAGTGAACACGCCGACGATCTCGTGGCCGGATTCGTCGAGCAACCAGCGCAAAGTCGGCAAACCGATCTCGCCGGTGCCCATGAAAATGCTTCGCATTTTAGTGTTAAGTTTTAAGTAGTTAAGTTTTAAGCCTCGCGGCCGGGCACTGCACCGGGCTTGTAAGTTGCTCAGCCATTCAACGATTCTCCCACTTCCTGAACGAGCATCTCCAGCCCCCGATCAGCGACAGCGACAAATGCAACGACAAACGCAAGGTAGCCAATCGGCACAACTAGTTTCGCCCGAGCACTTTTTGAGAACAGCATTACAAGAATAGGAGGCAAACCCATCACTGGAGGAACCATCCATATCAACGGTTCGCTCCATTTTGATGACAGCAAAATTTGCAACTGCAATGGCGCCTCGAGCAAGGTGGCAGATTGAATCATTTTCGAGGCCATGCCTCCCAATAGAGGCGCACTCCCAGCAAAATACGC
>JBBKXR010000239.1:0-41868 GCA_037969585.1 Verrucomicrobiales bacterium | reverse complement strand
ACACCGTGAATTCCAGATGCCCCTCCATTACTCAAGCAAAGCAGTATCGGATGCAGTTCCAAGGTTGAGCCCTGGGCTTTCACATCTGACTTACTTTGCCGCCTACATACTCTTTACGCCCAGTAAATCCGAACAACGCTCGGGACCTTCGTATTACCGCGGCTGCTGGCACGAAGTTAGCCGTCCCTTCCTCTTCAGATACTATCAATTTTTTCGGCTATTAACCAAAAAACCTTACTCTCTGATGACAGGAGTTTACGACCCTAGGGCCTTCATCCTCCACGCGGCGTCGCACCGTCAGACTTTCGTCCATTGCGAATGATTCTCGACTGCTGCCACCCGTAGGTGTCTGGACCGTGTCTCAGTTCCAGTGTGACTGATCATCCTCTCAGACCAGTTACCCGTCGTAGCCTTGGTGAGCCTTTACCTCACCAACAAGCTGATAGGCCGCGAGTCCATCCAAGAGCGGCAGGTCCGAAGATCCCCACCTTTAGTCGTCACAGGATGTCCTGATCGACCATATGCGGTATTAATTCGAGTTTCCTCGAGCTATCCCCCTCTCTTGGGCAGGTTACTCACGTGTTACGCACCCGTTCGCCACTAGAAACTTCCAAAGCAAGCTCCAAAAGTTTCTCGTTCGACTTGCATGTCTTATCCACGCCGCCAGCGTTCGTTCTGAGCCAGAATCAAACTCTCCGTAAAAACGTAATTTTGATCTGCTCGAACAACGTGTTGTTACTCGATGAGCGATATGACCCTGAGGCCAAACACTCATCGCAATTCATTGTTTACTGACAGAAAATTGACCGAATCAAGAATGAAGTATTACAGACTCCAAACTTGAAACCGCGCATCGACCGAAACAGAAAAACTGATTCAGTAAAATCGACGCGCAGCGCACAATTTAACCTTTTCTTCTCCGCTGAGCTTTTCGTCGTGCGAGGCGTCTGCCGCAAAAATTGCGACCGCTTTCACTTTCCTGTCACGGCGTGTGTTTCGCCAGGACAGAACAACTCAAACTCAGTTACATTTGTAAAGATCGTTGCCAATTTAGTTTCCTAAATCGGGCCCCTTGGGGACGAAAACGCCGATTGCGAGCTAGTCGCGATCGACGGTCAATATCCTCAAGCACCGACTCGTTCCGGCCGGTGTTCAGAGATTAGCAGAGGATGGAGAACGTGCAAACGCTTTTGGCAAAAAATTTGCAAAATAGGTCACTTTTTTCAATCTGGCTTGAACGGCTATTCGCAAACCCTTTTGGATCAACGAGTTTCGTCGCTACACCCCTCTTTGGGGATCTTGATCGGCACTGATGGTAACCTTGATGGAGCCTGTTTTTTTCAGTGTTTCTGGCTGTTCCCCGTTTGTTTGGCCAATTGTCGCTTAAAAAAGGTCACCTCGGTGATGCCTTTTCCGTTGTTGGCACTACGAACTCGCCTTTTTCGCACCGGCAAGTGGTCAGTGACGAGTAACTCCTTCGTTCTCGGGCTATCGCCTGCTTGATGACGTTGTATCCACTGAGCTTGAGATTGCACCGCCTCGGTGCGGCGCCCGGTGCAAGCTGGCCTTGCGATGCTCCCCCGATACCCTCCATTGAATTGCAGGCAGAAAAACACAACGCGCGGCAAGTTCGATCGCTCGATCGCTGCCTGAACAGGTTAAGCCGTAGGAAGGTCTGCGAGATCGGTTTTTTAGAAACCCGGCTGCGGTTTGGATCCACCTCTGTCCTGGCCAATGAACTTCCAAACCCTCGCCGCGCTGAGCAACGGCGCCAGAATTTCACCGGCAGGTTTCTGCCCTCTTCCGAGCGTGGCACATGATGCACTGTGTGCTCTGCGGCGGCGACCACGCTTAATGAATCCAGCCCTACGGTAGCGCCGTGGCGCCGAGTGAGGAGAATCCGCTCTTTGGTTCCGCAAGAAACAGCGGCGACGCGATTCTCGTTCGCCGTCGCACTTATCATTTAAGGTATGCCGTGGACGCTACACGTCCAATCCACACCTGCATTCAACACAATCGCCCCTACCGTCGTTCCTGCCTTGATTGCGACCTCAGGCCTGATCATGAGCGCCCTGTTGGTTATCAACGCTGGTTCGGCTCACAATGTTACCCCCAAGGTAAAGGTGACGGCACGGCCCATGATAATTGAAATCTCGGAGCAATCACAAATGCTGGTGGTCGCCAACACTCAACCAATGCCAGCCGGATGGATTTGTTGATAGAATGGCTGAGTCGATTTCCCTCAAGTGCAACGCGTGAGGACAACGCAGTGGAACGACATAGCCTGCGTGTAGCGCAGCCCAACGGGACGGGACGAGCAGGCAGACAGAGCGAAAGCTTTGCGAGCACAGTGAATGCCCGACCACCCAGCAGTTGATGCAATGCGCCCAACGTTGATGAACAACGCCGCGAAGCGCAAAATTTCTATTATCGCCTACCGATCATTTTACCGGAAAATCTATCCGCTTGGTATGGAGCGCGGCCGACCCGAGTTCGGAACGGCGAACACTCGATGTTCCTTCAACGAAAAAGCTCCGCGCCTCTGCGCGCGCAACTCCCTTCCCCAAACCTGCCCCCCACCAATACCGGGCAAGCCCAGGGATGGACTTTTGCCATGCCTCCCGTGAGCGTTTAGAAAAGCCTAGCCATCGAGCAGCACGAATTCACATTCATTAGCGTCCACTCGTGGCTATAAAAGAAACTATCAGCTACCCGTTGGACGCTGAAAATACGCGCCCTTCTGAGCAATTTGCCGTCGCCTCCGCTCCACCCTGCGGGTGACCTTCAGCCCGCTGTTTCGCTCCGCTCAATTGCGGTAAAAACCCATGTAGCCATCCTATAGCCCTTCTCAGAGGTCTCCACCGCTGTTCGACCTACTCGATCACTTCCGGCCACTCTTGGTGGAAAAATTCTCCGGCGGGCTTGTCGGTGCGCTCAAAGGTATGCGCGCCGAAGAAATCCCGCTGCGCCTGCAACAGGTTCGCCGGCAGTCGCTCGCTGCGGTAGCTGTCATAGTATCCCAACGACGCCGAGAACGCCGGCACCGGAATGCCATTGGTCACGCCCAGCGCAACGATCTCGCGCCACGCTGCCTGATTGTCATTCAACAACCCGGTGAAAAACGGATCGAGCATCAAGTTGGTCAGCTCAGGTTTCCGATCGTAGGCCTCTGCGATGTGATTCAAGAAGCGCGCACGGATGATGCAGCCACCGCGCCAGATCTTGGCAATACCACCTAGATCCAGATCCCAATCGTGCGCCTCGCCAACGCGTTTGATCAAATCCATGCCTTGCGCGTAGCTGATGATCTTCGACGCGTAGAGCGCATCGTGAACCTTCTTCACCAGTTCGTCCTTCGGCAGATCGATCGATGGCGTAGGACCCTCGAACAATTTCGAAGCCGGCACTCGCTGATCTTTCAAGGACGACAAAATGCGCGCCTCAACCGCTGCGTTGATGGTCGAGATCACCACCGCATTTTCCGCAGCATTCATGACTGTCCAACGACCGGTGCCCTTCTGACCGGCCTTGTCCATGATCAGCTCAACCAACGGCTCGCCAGTCTCCTTGTCCTTGATGGTAAAGATCTTGCTGGTGATCTGAATCAGGTAACTCTCCAACTCACCCTGATTCCACTGGTCGAAAATGTCAGCCATTTCCTGCGTCGACAGCCCCGCGGTTTTGAAAATCTGGTAAGCCTCGCAGATCAGCTGCATGTCGCCATACTCGATGCCGTTGTGCACCATTTTGACGAAATGCCCCGCGCCGCCTTTGCCGATGTGCACTACACAAGGCTCGTCGTTGTTCTCACCCGCCTTGGCACTGATCGCTTCGAAGATCGGTTTGATGATTTCCCAGCTCTCCACCGGACCACCCGGCATGATCGCCGGCCCCTTACGCGCGCCCTCTTCGCCACCGGAAACACCCGTGCCGATGTAGAGTAGGCCTTTTTCTGCGAGCTCTTTCGAGCGACGCTCGGTGTGTATGAAAAAGGTGTTACCGCCATCGATGATCAGGTCGCCCTCGTCGAGCAACGGCACCAGTGAATCGATGACCGCATCGACCGCATCACGATCGGCCGGATCCGCACCCGCCTTCGACTGCACCAGCATCATCACCTTGCGGGGACGCTCCAGGCTGTCGACAAACTCTTCGAGAGTCTTGGCACCGACCAAATTTTTGCCCTCATTGTCAGCGACGAACTTTTCCATCGTCTCTGTGGTGCGGTTGTAAACGCTGACCTGAAAGCCGCGGCTCTCAACATTTAAAACGAGGTTCTGGCCCATCACTGCCAAGCCAATCAATCCAAAATCACTTTTGCTCATATCTCCGAGGTGTCTCCTGTGGTAAAATCTCTCAACGCCGTCGAACCGAATGTCGCGGCCACGTCCAAGCTATCCAGCTTTAGAAAATGGCAAGCCAGCATTTCGTTACCAATATTTCCGCAGAAAGCGTCGCCGATGTCGAGAAGCGCTTCGAATCATCGACGCTCCACGGAGCCGACATCCGTTTTCACGGCGTGGTACGCGATCGCGAAAACGATCGCAGCATCTCCGCCATCGACTACAGTTGCTACGCCGAAATGGCCGAACGCGAGCTGCAAAAGATCGCCGATCAGCTGTCCGAACGCTTCCCCGACGGCCGCCTGTTCATCCACCACCGCATCGGCAAAGTCACCACCGGCGACGCATCGCTACTGATCCGCGCGCAGATGCCGCACAGCGCCGCCGCTTTCGAACTGACTCAGACCGCCCTGAAAATGATCAAAGAAACCGTCCCCGTTTGGAAGAAGCCGTGCTTTGTTCAATAACCGTTCTTCATTCATTGTTCTTTGTGCTTTGTTCGAGGCCTGATCAAAAATTTTCCCTAGCTCGTGAATTTACCTAACAAACTCACTTTGCTGCGCCTCGTCCTGACCGGGGTGTTTGTCGTTTTGCTGTCGATAGAATTCCCTTGGTCGCGCACTTTGGCTTTGGTCGTGTTTGCCGTCGCCGCATTCACTGACTTTTTGGACGGCCATCTCGCCCGCAAACACAATCTGATCACCAATTTCGGCAAGCTGATGGATCCGCTCGCGGACAAAGTGCTCATGTGCGCAGCTTTCGTGCTACTCACCGAGATGCACTTGATCCCTGCGTGGGTAGTCGTCGTCATCCTGACTCGCGAATTTCTGGTTACGGGTCTTCGCCTGATCGCTCTCGCCGAAAACGTCGTGCTCGCCGCCGAAAAACTCGGCAAACACAAGACCACCTGGCAGATTATCACCGTCGTTTATTTCCTCATCTATCTCGCGTCGAACGAGCCCGCCTTCCGTTGGATCGCCCCGCTGTTCGAGTGGAAACCCACCGGCCCCGAGATCACCGGCCAGATCCTGATCTGGGTGACCATGATCCTGACGCTGTGGTCAGGTTGGAGCTACACGATGAAGAATCGGGGCTTGTTAAAGGATTGTTGAGCCAATGGTTAGCTGACAGGATTTTCACATTCTGCAATGAGCGCCCCGACCACCAGCGTAACCATCACCGACGAAAACCTCAGCGGCGAAACCATTCACGAGTTTACTCTCGATTCGTTGACTGAGTCCATGACGGTGCGCGAACTGATTCGAGCCCGTATTTATCAAGGAGTCGCCGACTACAACCGCGAGCGTGGCGAGCCGACAGTTTTTTTTGGCCTGGTCGAGCCGGGGGAGCGCGAGACGGCTCTAAATGGTTCACCCGAAAAGCGAAAACGGCGCAAAGTTATCGATTGGCAATGCCAGTTTGAGACCGCCTGTAAAGCCTTCGAGCAAAATGGATTTTTCGTCATCGTCGGCGATCGACAGGCCGAAAGCCTCGACGAAACTTTCAGCGTGACTGCGGACGCCGGAATCAGTTTCGTGAAACTCATGCCGCTGATTGGCGGTTAGCGCGATGGGATTTTTCGACCGGATCAAGAGCGTGTTAGGTGCTAACCAGCACGCAGCGACATTTCGGTTACTGGATGGGCTGCTCGAGGAACTTGAGGTCATTCAGGCAACGAACGGACAGGAAACCGCGATTCCTGAGAACTCGGAAAATGCAGCAGCCCTTCTCGCCTCCGATCAGGATTCGCTGCGCTGGATCTACTCGGCTCTGCTTGGTCAACTGCTGCAGGCAAAGAAAAAGCGAGGTCAGCCAGCCGATTATCCAAGATGGAGGCGCCAGGTTTTAATACTGGAGATGCTTCTCGAAGCGGGTCTGCCACTGGTCAGCGAGGAGTTGGAAGCGCTGCTGAAGTGGCTCAATCCGCAGATCAAGCGGATGACGCATCTGCTGCCGTTGAGCGGAACGACAACCGCACTGCAAGCCTTCGGCGCGAGAAATAGCAAATTTACACCGGCTCTATTGACGCATTGCACCGAGTTTCTGGAACAGCTCAGCGACAGCTCATTCGACGACGCTTGCCGAGTATGCCTCGACGCTATCTCGTTACTGCTCTCAGAGACAAAGATGAAGATCCTCATCGATCCGTCCGATCCGTGGGCGCAACTGGCGATCAACGATCTCGACGCATTCGACCAATCCGAGCGAGCAGCGTGGGCGACGTTTCTTGCCCACTGCCAGTCCGCCAGTGCCGGCAAACCGACGAAAAAACGTCAGGACGAAACTCACCACCTATTCACTCTGCACCCCAAACTTCGACAGCAGTTCATCGACTTGGGGCCGCGATGGTTTGCAGCAGCCGGAAAGGCAGCGGCAGAAGATCGCACCAAAGACTACTACGGCCACGAAACCAGCATGCATCCGCTGGAACTGGCTGAATCCAATCAGGACATCCTCAAAGGGCTCGCTTGGGCAGCTGGATCAGTCGACGACTCTGGACTGACTCGCGCACTCGGAACGATGGCGGCTTCTCTCTATCGAAAGATTCCGGGAATCGGCCCGCGTGCAGTACGCGCAGGCAACGCCTGCATCGTCGGCCTGCAGCTGCTCGCCAATGACGACGCCTTGGCGCAACTCGCGGTGCTTAAGGTGAAGGTCAAGTTTGGCACCGCCCAGCGGCTGATCGACAGGGCCCTCGAAGCCGCCGCCGAACGTGCAGGGGTGACCGCCGAAGACATTGCCGAGCTGGCCGTGCCCGGCTACGGCTTCGATGAAGTGGGGCAACTCGAACAGGCCTTCGGCGAAAATTTTACGGCACGCCTCACCATTACCGGAACTACCAGCACCAAGCTGGCATGGGTGAAGCCCGATGGAAAAATCCAGAAGACTGTGCCCGCTGCGGTGCGTCAGGATTTCACCGATGACCTGAAGGAGCTGCGCGCCATCGCCAAGGACGTGCAGAAAATGCTGCCCGCTCAGCGCGACCGTATCGATCAGCTTTTTTTGTCGAAGAAATCCTGGGATTGGAACGTTTTCCGCGAGCGCTATCTCGATCACCCTATCGTCGGCACCCTCGCCCGCCGGGTCATCTGGACAGCCTGCCGGAAGAGCGACGGCGAGCCGCAGTTCGATTTTGTTCTACTCGAGGGCGAACTGATCGATGCCGACGGAAATCGCCACGAAGTGTCCAATCCAGAAGAAACCATCGTGCAAATCTGGCATCCCATCGATCGCGAAACCAACGATGTGATGCTGTGGCGAGACTTGCTCGACAAACACGAGATCACCCAACCTTTCAAACAGGCCTATCGAGAGATCTATGTGCTGACCGATGCCGAGCGCAACACTAGCAGCTACAGCAACCGCTACGCAGCCCACATCATCAAGCAGCATCAATTCAACGCCCTCTGTCAGGCCCGAGGCTGGAAGAACCAACTGCGGCTTGCGGTCGACGACGCCTACCACCCTCCCTATCGACTGCTTCCCGCGTGGAATATGCGCGCTGAATTCTGGGTCGAAGGTATCGGTGGCGATTGGGGCATCGATCTGACCGAAAGCGGTTCATATCTCCACCTCGCCACCGATCAAGTTCGTTTCTACGTCATCGACAGCGAGATCGTCTCTGCCCACGCCAGTGGCGGCGGCTACGGCCACGGATGGCGCAGCGATGACACCGGCGATCCGTTGCAAATGTCCGACATTCCTCCCTTGGTGTTTTCCGAAATCATGCGCGACGTCGATCTATTCGTCGGTGTGGGCAGTGTCGGTAACGATCCCAATTGGAACGACGGCGGGCCGGGCGGTCGCCATGTCGACTACTGGCAGGACTACTCGTTCGGCGAACTCAACGCCACTGCAAAAACCCGCCTCGCCGTCCTTGAACGGCTGATCCCCCGCCTCAAGATCGCTGAACGTTGCAAATTGGACGGGCGTTTCCTCCACGTTCAGGGCAAGCGCCGCGGCTACAAAATCCACCTGGGCAGCGGTAATATTCTGATGACTCCCGGCGACCAATACCTGTGCATTGTCCCTGGAGCAAAAATGCCCGGCACCGCCGCAGCTGCAAAACTCCACCTTCCTTTCGAGGGCGATAGAACGATATCTATCATTCTCAGCAAAGCCTTTCTTCTCGCCGAAGACGACAAGATCAAAGACCCCACGATCCTGAGTCAAATTGGCAAGTAGGGGCTGATAGCCCCTACCGAGCGCAGAGCACGCTCACCACCGATCGGTCCGACGGATCGCTCTCTACAACTTCCGCCCCGACTCGGGCACGATAATTTGGTCGCCGGGTTGGAGTTTGGGATCGAGTCTCGAGTCGCGAACGATGGCGTTGAGGTCGTGTTCGGACGACGATCCGTTGCGGATCAGTTTCACGTCTTTCTCTTTCGCGAAATCGCTCAGTCCGCCCGCTTCGGAAATGGCTCCGAGCAGGCTGATGCCATCGCGATAGGTGATCGCTCCGCTTTGCTTTACCCCGCCGGTGATTGCTATCACGCGCACGCTGGCCTCTCCATCGGCATTGATGACGATGGTCGGGTTGGTGTAAATTTCTGCGTCCTGATAAGCGCGAGCGATCTTGCGAGCCAAGGTCGAAGGCTTTTCTCCGGCAGCGGAAACGTCGGCGATGTAAGCCAATGGGATAGTGCCGTTTTCACCGACGGTGTAATCGCCATTTAGATCGGTCTTTTCCTCATCGGGAACGCCTTTGATTTCGAGCCGAATTTTGTCTCCCGGACGCAGCGGCGCTTCATCGGCCGAGGCGATTCCAGTGAGCACCAGCACTAGTGCGAAAGAAACGAGGAAACGGAATGGTGATTTCATGATCGGCTGAAAGAGAAACTTAAAATAGGGCGAGGTGCGTCGGACAGATCGGACGCCGGGAGGCGCCACGACATCCAATGATCAATAGAGATCGTTCTGATCGTTGTGCGCCGGTGGTTGCGGTTGCGGTACCTGCGGCGGGTGCTGGTATTGCTGCTGCGGTTGCTGCGGAACACCGCCGAGCAGGCTGGGACTGTTGACTGCGGCGTGCTGGGGTTGAATTTGACCGTGCTGCGGATGCACCGTCTCGTGGGTAGCCACTTGCGCGGGAACCGAAGCTGGAACAGCGGCGGTCGCTGCGGCAGCCGCTTGTTGGCGGGCCAAGGTATGCGGCGATTTAGCAACCGGTGTGGGCGCCGCCGCTTCGGGATTCGGCGTCGAGTAGTAGGTGTAGTAACTGGTGTAGTACTGGTACTGACTGTCGCTGCGCACGTCGACATTGTTGAGCACGACGCCGAGCAGATTGCCGCCGGCATTGTCGACCGCTTGCTTGACGCGCAGCAGCGTTTTTTGCGGCAACTTGCGATGCTGCACGACGGCGATGGTCATGTCAGCTTCGCTGGCGAGCACGGCACCGTCACTCACGCCGAGGATGGGTGGCGCATCGATCAGGATGACATCGAAGCGGCTTTTCAGATTGGTCATCAGCTCGCGCATGCGCTTTGAGTTGAGTAGACCCGAGGCATCAGTCGGCATCATGCCGCTGGGCATGAACCAGAGATTCTCGATATGGCTTTTGAGGACCGTGTCTTCAAGAAGGGCTCCAGCGCCGAGATAGGTGCTGAGGCCTTGTTGATTGTCGACTTGGAAGAAGGTGTGCAACTTCGGGCGGCGCATATCACCGTCGATAAGCAGCGTTGTGTAGCCGGCCTGCGCACAAACGACGGCCAGATTAGATAGCGTCGTCGACTTGCCTTCACCGGCGCTGCCGCTGACCACGCTGATGGCATTGGCGTCACCACGGGTGCGATTGAACTCGATGTTAGTACGCAAAATTCGGTACGCTTCGGCGTCGAGATTGTCGGCGGTGTTGTTCATCAGTAGCCCGACATCTTTCGGCACCACCGCGAGCACCGGCACACCGAGCAGGCTTTCGACGTCCTCAACGCTCTTTACGCTGGTGTCGAGATACTCGAGGACGAAAGCCATGCCGAGGCCGAGGCCGAGACCAACGACTCCGCCGAGCAAAAGATTGAGCAGGACATTCGGCTTGGCGGGAATGGCATTGGCTTCGGCGTATTCGTGAATGCGAATCGGCGTCGAGGTCATCTTGCGATCAATCTCTGCTGTGACCAGGCGCTCGCGCATCGTGTCGAGAACGGCGCGCTGCCGGGTGAACTCGGTTTTTGCTTCAGCGTAGGCAACGTGAGATTCACGCTCCGACATGGCGTCTTCTTTTCGGCCGTCACGGATCTTCTCGACTTTTTCCAACGAACCTTCGGCGATCTCGAGGCGCGTCTGCAGAGAGTCGCGAATGCTGGCGACCGAGTTGTGCAACAGCTCGCGGGACTTATCGAGCTGCGCGCGGATCGACTTCACTTTCGGATGCTGCACGCCGAGGCCACCGTTGAGGAGGCGCTGCTCCGTTTTCTGCTCGGTGTAATACTGTGTGTAGAGCTCGCGAACCGTGACATCGGCCACATCGAGATTAGTCGCCTGCTCGATCAGTTCGTCACCCGTCAGATCGCGTAGCTTCTCGACCTGCGTGCGCAGTCTTTCGATATCGAGCTCGTTCATGTAGAGGTCGCGCTCGCTCAAGCCCAGCACTCCAGGCGCTGCTGTGATCGGTTCGCCATTGGTACTGTATCCTGACGTCGGCCCCATTTCGGCGATGTTAAATTCGCGGGCCAACTCAAGCATTTTGGTCTGCGCATTGGTGACAATCTGCTCCTGCTTCGCTACCTCCGCCGCGAGCGCGGTCACACCTTTCAGTGCGCGCGTGTCGTCATCTTCCTGACGGCGTTTCGAATAGTTCTCGGCGATGGCGTTCGCCAGTTCAGCGGCTTCCTCGGGAGCGTCGGCGAAGACTTCGATGTCGATCAGATTGGTATTCCGACGAGCGCTCGGGTCGGTGCGCTTGTGCAGCCGCCGATAAGCCCCGGCTTTATCCCCGGTATTCCATCGCTCGACCAGCTTCAGTTCGTCGATCACTTTGTAGAGCGTCTGTTGGCTGGTGATGATCTCGAACTGCGTCTGGATGAAATTCATCGACGCAAATTGGCCACCACCCATCTGATTGGCGAATATCGTCAGGTCACTCTCGTCCTGAACAATCTCCAGTGCGGCACGCCCCAGATACTGACGTGGCAGCACGTGGGTGATCGCAAACGCTGTCACGAACACGAGACAAAACGTCAACAAGATGATCGCAAAGCGATTGCGGATCACCTGCCAGTAATCCAAGGCGTGGAGACGTTTTTCACTTGGGGGTGACTGCATAATAGAAATTATAGTGATAATGAAAGATTTCTCAATGTTTAATTCTTATTAAATATCAAGATGATTTAACTCAACCACCGTGTCTCGACGCCGCTTCGGATCGAACGGCAGGCCTTCCAGCGGGCGTCCAAGCCCGGCCTGGCGCTTCGCAACCGGACTCAGTCGACATATTTTCGCGCGGCAGCTAAGAAGCCGGAAGCCTCCCTGAAGGCCGCTATTACAAGGCTTGCGCACCGCCTGCCTCCGAGCGTTGGCAGGGGCAACCTTCGAGGGAACGGGCACAGAACTACCTATTTTTCCCGAGAACTACCTATTTTTCCCGGGAAACTACAATTGACACGCGTCCGTGCTGCGCGGAATCAACGGCCTCCGGCGACCGTTGCTTGCTTCTGTTTTTTGAAGGACCAGATCGCCCCAAGAGATCGTCCCGAGCGCTACACCGAAACCTTCGCAGCGGTTCGCTATCGGTAAGCGCCTGCGGAGACACCATGACTTCATCACAGTGGGCCCTGACATTTTCGACTGTCCCCCTACCACCCTTCGGTTCGATTAGCGGCCTTGCCAGCTTACTTTCCAGGTCGAATTCACGCGATTTCTGGAGCGAGTACAGCTTGATTTTTAGAAGCGCTCTAAGAGGCGTTCAGGATCAGTTCTAAGCAATAGATTCGTTGGTCGTCGCACGCGAACGTTTACGTCAAAGTCGATACGCAGAGCGGCGCGATCCTCTTTCGAGAAATCGCGCCGCAAAAAGTGTTGCCGATGCGATGGGCTAATCAGAAGGCCGAACTCATGCCGAGCGATACGCGATGACGATCGTAGTCACGCCCAGCAAGATCGGAGAAATACGTCGTGTATTGGTAGCCTGCGTTGACGTCCACATTTCGGAACAACCGATAGTTCACACCAAGATTGAGACTGACGGCGTCATCGGAAGCATCTCCAAGATCGCCGTCATTATCGGGAGCTTCGAAGTCACTGTGCAGATAACTGATACCCAGCGACCCGCGAACCGTCGGTGTAAAAGCATGAATGCCGGTAAGGCCGGTGCGATAGCCGTAACGCTCGCGGAAGTTCCCAAGTTCGTTGTCTTCCAATCCGGCACGACCAGCCCAGCGGAGGCTGGTGTCTTCGGTCAGTTTATACATCAAATAACCTTCTCCATACGGACGCGTCAGCGATCCAAAACGTTCGGTGTCGCGATACTCGGCACCGACCGAAATGCCGCCACGCGTAAAGGAAGAAAACTCGTGATCGACGCCACCGAGGAGATACTGGGAGTTACTGTCATTCTGCGCATGCAGGAAATCCGTGTAGGCGTAGCGGTATTCGACGTTAGCAGTCGTTGACCGACTCAGCGCATATCGCAACTGCTGTGCAACGGTGTGAGTGTGGCGGTCCTCTTGTCGGGAGAGTTGATTTTGCTCATACCAGACTCCGTTAAAGGCATACGCTGTGATCGTGCTGAAGCGACGTGACCACTGATAGTTTAAACCGAGCCTGTCATAAGCGTAGAAATAGTGACCGTTGCGCAAGGCACTGGAGGCACCTACGACGTAGTCCGGCTCATTTTCGTAGGAAACGAGCAGATTATTAGTCAAGGTCGCGCGTTGGCTCAGCTTGTGGCCGAGGTTGGCGGTCATGCGCGTATTATAAAATATGTCGTCCTGTCCCGGGGCGGTGTTCTCGTAGTAGAGCGCCGAGAGATTTCCGCCGATATCGAATCGCGTCGTTTCGGTGGCGTAGGCGTAGAACAAACCAATGCCGCCGCCGGAGAAAAACGAATCGGTCTCGTTGCCACTCGTGGTGTTGGTATTGCTATCGTAGCCTGTCTCAACGCCGACGCTGACACTCAGGGGCGAAGAGTTTGTGATTTCGGAACCGGCCTTGCCGATGCTGGCCAACCCTTGAGCCGACGCTCTCCAGGTTGTGCCGCACACCAGTAAGGTGAGGGAGATTGCTACAATGAGTTTCATCAGTTGCTTGGTTAATTACTAAAAGTCTCAAAATTATAACAAACATTTAATGTTTTGCAATTGCTGATAATTTAAAAATCAAAAATAAAATGGCCCCTGATGCAAAACATCAGGGGCCAAGAAGAGTCGGGCGGCGAAAAGATCGCCTTAAACTGTATCAGGAATCGCTTCTGATTACGGTGCGGTCGGTGAAACCGGCACCTCACGAATCACAGTGCGCGGGACGAAGCGCGTCTGCACCCGGATCACCGGTACCGAACGGTTCACGGTGCGATTTACCGTTTTCGTGCGAATCACTTCCTTGATCACAATCTCCTTATCCTGAATGATCGGTGAAGCCGACACCGGCGGAATCAGAAAAGCATTTCCAAGCGTCAGCGGCGCTGCACCGAAGTAGCCGCTGTCGGCGGATGCAAGGGCCGGCTGATCGTATACCGGAGCCTTGCTGGAATAGTCATCGCTGTAGCCTGGGTCACCGTAGACGACTTCCTTGCCGCCGAGGGTGTCAGTGGTCACTTCTTTGCCATTCCATTCCTGAGCGGCAGCGCGCTCTGGAGCGGTGGCGACCGCGGTGCGCTCGGTGGTCGCAGCTTCCGGAGAAGCCGTGCGCTCAGGGGTTTCGGCTTCAGCAACGGCGGCTTCCACGGCCGGAGCTTCTTTGCCGTTGAAGGCTTCCGCAAACGCAACACGCACAGATTCAGCGTGCTGCGGCGCAGCGGCAACCGCACACTCAGCAATAGCCGGAGCCTGCGTTTGAGCATTCTGCACAGCGACCAAAACGATCTGCTTTACAGTGGCGGCACTGCCATTGCTATTTTTAATAGCTGAAGAGACGACTTCGCAGGCGCACTCTTCGTAAGCAACCAGCGCATCCTCAACCACAGTCAGAACCTGGTCGGGGTTGGCCTTTACCGCAGTAGCTACGCGCTCGCCAACGGCGGCGCAGTCGATGCCCTGAGCTTGCAGTGGCGTCGCCATGAAGGCGGCGACGGCGCAAGCAACAGCGCCCAAAAGAATAGATTGGCAGATTTTTTTCATTTCACTCAGACAGTTTGGAACTCAAATGGAGCGGGTAGAGGGAATCGAACCCTCATAACCAGCTTGGAAGGCTGGGGCTTTACCACTAAGCTATACCCGCAACCCACACGTATTGACTGGAGTTTATTCCAGTAATTATAGAAATTCAACCAAAACTTTTAAAAAGAATTAACTTTTTAGTCTTTCGGATCGTCAGGTAATGCCCTGATTCACTAAAAGTTTCTTGTTTGATCTCAACGTGTGGTCTGTGTGAAATCTGTCCGATTTTCTACGGCAAGTCTCACCGCTTGCCAAGTGAAATTTGTTATCGCTGATGCCCGAAGTTTCCCTCAGCTCTTTCGGTCGCCGCATAATTCAGGTCGCGCGCAGCGGATCTGCCCGCCTCGGTCGAGATCCGCTGCTATGGATCGCGCTGGCTGCAGTGCTCGGAATCCTGGCTATCGACTCTGTCCCCGCCAGGCCTTGGCCGCTCGCTGGAGCCCTGATCGCTGTATTGGTATTGACGTCAAAATGGCCGCGCGCGATCCCCTTGCTCGTCGCTACAGGGTTGGCCTTCGCTTGGCTGCATGCGGCGAATGTCGAACAGATCGGCGATTTTCCGAGTATCGAAAAATTGTCTCAAGGCGACAAGATTCCAGCAAAGGCCATTGGCACAGTGTTGCGCGCACCAGCCGAGCCAGAAGACGGTGATACGAGAATCTCCGGCAGTCTCACTCTGCGCCTCGAGTCCCTGGAACTCGAAGGCAATCGCCATCTTGTACGCCACGCCGTGCGCGTGCGTCTCGATCCGCTGCCACCATCCGGAGATTCGGGACCGATCCGCTACGGCGACCGAATCCGTTTGAGCGGCACCTTGGAGCGACTCGCCGCCGCCAGAAATCCCGGTGCCTTCGATCCGCGCCGATTTTTCTATCGCAGCATCAGTGCGCTCGTAGAACTTCGCAGCGGTCCGGGCGATCGATTCGAGCATCTTCAATCAGATGTCGGAAACCCCTTGCGGCATTTCGCAGAGGACACACGTAAGCAACTCGCCGACGCCATTTGTTATGACCTCGACGATTCGCCACAGGCCATCGCGATTTTAAATGCGATGGCGCTCGGTGCGCGCGAGCAAACTCCGGATGACCTCGAAGATCTGTTCCGCCTGAGCGGGTCTCTGCACATCTTCGCGGTCAGCGGTATGCACGTCGGCATCTTCGCGGCCATCGTCTGGGCGCTGCTTTCCCTGTTGCGTTTGCCGCGTCGACTCGTGGTTTTGCTAGTCATTCCGATCGTCCTTTTCTACGCAGTGATCACCGGACTACGCCCGTCCGCGTGCCGGGCGGCGATCATGGCGTGTACCATTTTGCTTGGTCTCGTCGCAGAACGCCAGCCACGCTTACTCAACAGTCTTGGTCTCGCGGCGCTGGTCCTGCTCGCCATCGATACCCAGCAGATCTTTCTACCCGGGTTTCAATTGTCGTTCGCGGTGCTGGTCGCGATTGCCATCCTCGCTAATCCGATCCGTCTCGCGCTGTTGCACGTGTTCGCCATCGATCCGCTGATCCCGCTTGCGCTGGTGCCGCGTTGGCGTCGCCGACTCGACAGCGCCTGGGCCGCCGTCGCCGGTCTGCTGGCCATGTCCCTGGCGGCGTGGATCGGATCCGCGCCTCTGGTGATCTGGCATTTTCACCTGCTCACACCGATCGCCATCGTTTCCAATCTGGTCATGGTGCCGCTGGCCGCCGTCATTCTCAGCGTCGCCTGCCTCAGTCTATTGCTGTCGGCGTGCCAGCTCGCGCCGGTTGCCCTACTCGCCAACAATGCCAACTGGCTGTTGATCAAATGCCTCACACTGGCCGCGACCGCGTTCGCCGCCGTGCCCGGCGGACACCTTTCGTTTGCGCCCGGCGACGATTTTAAAAAAGCCGAGACACCTGCGCTGTCGACGCTGCTCGTGCTCGACACCGCCGACAGTGGTGCCGCCCAGATCATCACCGCTGCCGGCTCGAGCAACTCGACTTCCCGGCCGAGGTCGAAAAAAATCACATGGCTGATCGATACCGGTTCCGCATCCGCATTTGCCCACGCCGTTGAGCCTGCCCTTCGCGCTCATGCCGTCAACGAGCTCGACGGACTACTGCTCACTCACGGCGATCTACGCCACATCGGCGGCACGCCTCTAGCGCTGGAGCGCTTTACTCCCGAACGTTGGCTGCAAAGCTCGCTACCAAATCGCTCACCGGTCCGACGTTCCATCGATGAAACTTCATCCCGTCTCAAGTCGCCTGCCGAAACCGTCACGGCAACACAGATTTTCCTTCTCGATGAAAACACCAAGCTGCGGGTGCTGTTTCCGCCGCTTGACTACCCGGTGCAATCCTCCGCCGACGATCAGGCAGTCGTGCTGCGGCTCGAAAGTGGGCCCTGGAGTGTGCTGCTAATGTCCGACGCAGGCTTCACGACCGAGCGCTGGCTCCTCGATCACTGTCCGGCAGCGGATCTGCGCAGCGCGGTCATCGTCAAAGGCCAAAATCGCGGCGACGCTTCGGCGAGCGCGGACTTTTTGCGAGTCGTCGATCCACTTGCGATCGTCGCTACCAACGTGTCGTTCCCCACCGGTGAAGCCATCGACGAAAGCTGGCGCCGCGACATCGACCGACGCGGCATCGCGCTGTTCGATCAGAGCCAGACCGGCGCCGTCGAAATACGCCTGGGCGAGCGCGAGTTGCGCATCGATGCCACCGTTAACGCTCACACTTTTCGCAGCCGCAGCCGGTGAATCGTACGCCCTTGGTCCAGCCACTGATTTTCAAAATCGGTGCGCGGATAAAAGAACGCGTCTTCCGGCCAATCGACACTCTCGAAAAAATCGATTTCCTGCATCACTTCGGCAACGTGTTCGAAGTATTCCGGGTGATCGGTTTTGAAAAGAAACTCGCCGCCGTCAGCAAGCAGCGAGTGAACCGACTTGAGGAACTCCGGCTGCGCCATCAGTCGACGCTTGTGATGTTTTTTCTTCGGCCACGGATCCGGGCACAGCAGGTGCACCCGCTCGACCCCGCCACGCGGCAACAACCACTCGACCGCGTAAGTCGTTTCCAGGCGCAACAGCCTGACATTGTTCAAATCCAGCTTGCCGGCGTCGCGACACATCTTGCGCACTCGACCGAGCAATCGCTCGATACCCACGTAACGCCGCTCGGGAAACTGCTGCGCCATTGCCATCAGAAAACCGCCGTCGCCCGCGCCGAGATCAACCTCCAGCGGGATGTCACCGCCATCTTCGAAAATATCTGACAGCTGCAGTCGCTGAAAAAAATCGTCCGGAATCAGCTCCGCAGACGAAAACGCCTGCTCGGCGGAAAGACCGAATCCCATGAGATCACTGGTTCTGGACATATGGCTAGTGCTCGGCCAAGTATAAACTGGCCGAGTTTACCTCCTGAGGTGTTTGTTCGCGATAGCAGTAGCAGCCATCGCCCGACGTTCGCGGGCAAGGTGGAACTTGCCCCTCCGGACGAATGCTCCGACACACGATGAGACCCGCCAGGGTCTGGAGGGGCTCGCTCCTGCGTGCCCGATCGAAGCCGGATCGCGAACGTCCATTGCAAAGGTTCCCGAGGCTTTGCTCGTCCGACGACGATCCGCCAATTATAATTTGCTCCAACACTGGAGGTCTTCCTCCTGCCGGTTGGCCTACGGTGCAAATGAAAATCGCCCGACCATCACTGATCGGGCGACTTCTTTAAACTATTTCAACGACCTCAGGCTTTCCAAGGCAGCGTGTACTCGCCCGGCACGGCGACGTAGTAATCGCCTTTGTCGTCGGGCTTGACCGGCGGCTCGCCGTCCATCGAGAAATTCTCCGGCATGATGCTGAAGTTGGACTCAACCGCTTCATCCCAGATGACTTCCTGACCACTGTAGGTGGCCATTCGACCGAGCACCGAAGTGAACGAACTCTTCGCACCGTAATAGGCATTGTTGATCGGCTTGTCTTCCAGAATGTGACGATACAGCTCGTCGTGTTCCGTCTGGTAGGGGCTGACGGCGGCCTGGCCGCGCGGCACGCGATGCTCCCACTTGGTCTTACCGGCACGATCCGTGATCTTGCCCTGCGAGAGATGCAAAATGCCATCGCTGCCGTGAATCTCTTCAGCAATCTTATTTTTGCAGCCCGGAATATGGCGACACTGACTGCTCAGGACCACATTGCCCTGCTCAGGCCCGTAGCGGAAATTAACCGCGTGATGATCGAAGATCTCACCCACGGAATGCGGCTCGCGACCGGCGCGGCCGCCCATGCCAGCTGCCGATACCGGATTGCCACCCGCGACTGAGTCACCACTGACGAACCAGTTGACGACGTCGAGATTGTGCACGTGCTGTTCGGTGATGTGATCGCCGCATAACCAGTTGAAGTGATACCAGTTACGCATCTGATATTCCATTTCCGTCCAGCCCTCCTGACGGCTGATGATCCACGGACGATTGCCGTTCCACCAAGCCTGAGCACCGATGATGTCACCGATCGCACCTTGCTCGTGAACCTGCTTGAACGCCTCCAGATAGACCTCTTCGTAGTGACGCTGCAGACCGACGACCACTTTGAGATTCTTTTGGTCGGCCATCTTCGCTGCCTCGATCACTTTGTTGTAACCCCATGCGTCAACACACACGGGCTTCTCCATGAAAACGTTTTTGCCAGCCTGCACGGCGTATTCAAAATGGATCGGGCGAAAGCCCGGCGGCGTCGCGATGCACACCAGGTCGACCTGATCGATGACCTGCTTATAGGCATCGAAGCCAGCGTACTGACGACTGGCCGGCACGTCGATCTGCCCCGCCTTGCCTTCTTTTTCCAACTGCTTCTGGATCAATGGCAAGCCTTTGCCGCGCGGCCCGGTGCCGTCGATTTTATCCTGAAAGGCATCGGCGATAGCGACCAGACTCGCACCGTCGTTTGCGGTCAGGTTTTGCACGATCGCACCCGAGTTACGACCGCCGCAACCGACCATGCCGACCTTGATCTGATCGCTGCCCGCTACCTGAGCAAACGACTCGATGGGAAGGGCCGAGGCAGCCGCCACCGTCGCACCGCTTGCGGCGATGAATTTGCGCCGCGTCGGTTTGGGATTGGTTTTAGAAATCTCGGAAGTGGCGGGTGTGGCAGGATTAGGTCGTTCGTTCATCGGATTCATGGGTATTCTAAAAATTCTCGCTCCCAAGTAAACCGGATCGCCCCACCGCCTGCAACGCTTTTTGTTGAGCGCACGCTGCGCGCCCAGTCTCAGCCCGGCACCGGCATCTCGGTTGGCGCGAAGGCGCCAAGGATCGGAGGTATCAACAAAATGAGACTGAGCACGAATGCCCACATCGGTTTCGATCGAATCGACGGGACCCAGAAGAGCAAGGCAGCGATCACCGTTACCAGTGAAATCGCATACATCAGCCACGGGTCATGATCTGATTGATACCATTGCCCCGAAACGAAAACCTCATACCGGGGCTCTCCATACCAGGCGATGAAGACTTCAACGGCAAAGAAGTAAGCGTGTATCAGCCCGATGCAGGCGAGAATCAGTCCCACGCGACTCAGCATTGAGCAAAGTCCTTCCACTTCTCTCACACACCAGTGGTAGACGCATAGCACCACTACCGTTGATGCCAACACGTCGGCGACAAGTCCCAGTATTATCGCAATTACTTCCATGGCAGGATCACGATCGCTTTCGATTCTCTTTTGATCGCTACAACAGCGAAGCTGCGATTCCTATTAGGGCTCCAATCAAAGCCCCGGGAAACATCGAATAAATCGCTAATTGGCTAACGGAAATTGCACTTGGGGAAACCGCCAAAATCGCAGTTACCGCGAAAATCGCAATAATCCCCAAGCTCACTGCCGTCATGATGCCTGCCTGCATTCCGGCAAGAGACACGCGTAATAAGGAGCCCCGCCCATGCCTCACGACGATGGCTGTCGCCTGCGCACTTTTCACGACGACCCCGGGCACCAGGCGGAACGAAATGCAGGCCCCCAAGGCTCCAAAGAAAATTCCTCCCACAAGTTGCCCACCACTCGTAACTTCAAATTGCACGAGAAGGATTGGAGTGACGATCAGACTGACAACGATTGTCACACTTCTACAGAGTGCACCCAGATCGACGACTTTCTCACCCGGCTTCAAGTCGTTTTGATCCTCCATCTTCTCATCCAGTCGGTGACATTGGTAACATTAACGACAACATCTCTACCCGTCATTTTAACAATCCAGCGACCAATCGTCCAAAGAGTAATCGTCGGCTGAACGAGTCCAGGCAATTCTAACAGTGAATACGCCTCTAATTATTCTCGAAAAACGCACCGCCATACCGATGCCGCTTGCCCCATGGCGCGCTTTCATGTTCAATCCCTGCAAATGAAGGGGATTCTGGTTCACGCTGACACCGGCGAGCGCTACGATCTTGAATCGGTGTCGATTCTCGGTCGCAGCCCGGAGAGCCATGTCCTGATCGCAGACCCGCGAGTTTCGCGACGGCACGCGATGATCAGAAAACAGGACGACGGCTTCTGGTTTTATGACCTCGGCAGCTTCAACGGCAGCTACCTGAATGGCGCCCGTGTCACGGCAACGCGCAAGCTGATCACTGGCGATCTTCTCGATTTTGCCGACAACCACTTTCGCTTCGAGCAGGATGGTGGCGCCTTCGATGGCGATCTCGAAGACCTCGGCGGCTCTACCGTGGCCCTGATCCGCTCGACCCCGGTGATCATTCTGGTCAGTGACATCGAAGGCTTCACGACCCTTTCCGAGAAGATGGAGGCCGACGATCTCGCTCAGGTCATCGGCGGCTGGTACGGCAGTTGCGAAACCATCATGGAAAATCACGACGCCACGCTCGACAAGTTCATCGGTGACTGCGTCCTTGCCTACTGGACCGACACGTCCCCCGCCAGCCGCCTGAAAGCACTCTCGGCGGTGCGCGATTTGCTGACCATGTGTCAGGAAACTTACGAATCACGCCAAGAACTTTTCGACGACCTGGGCCTGACCTTCACTGCCGGTGCCGCGCTGCACATCGGCAAGGTCGCTTACGGCGGCATGAGTCAGGGTGAGTTCACGCTCGTCGGCGATCCTGTCAACTTGACCTTCCGTATGGAAACGCTGACCCGCACCATCGGCAATCGCGTGCTCGCGTCATCCGAAATGCTCCACGGCTGGCCAGACGGCGCACAGTTCTTCGAGAACCTCGGCACCCACGAGGTCAAAGGTCGCGCGCAACCCGTCGAGGTTCACGGCGCGACCCATTTTCCGACCTGATTGCGACTCTGATCGGGGTATTCGCGCAAAACTCCGCGCATGACGCCGGGTCAAATGGTGCGATATTTCAGGCTTTGTAAAAGTCCTGCCCGCCCGCATGTCCGCACGTGAGTGATTCCGAACCCAGCCCCGATCCCGGTCCGACCGGCTTCACCGCGCCCAGCGTTGAAGAACTGAACGCGCGCCTGCCCCAGTTTGAGTTCATCGAGCAGATCGGCCTGGGCGGCATGGGCGCTGTCTACAAAGCCCGCCAACCGAAGCTGAATCGCTTCGTTGCCATCAAGATCCTGCCCCGGGTCGAAAATGATAGCTTTGGATTTGCCGAACGCTTCGAGCGCGAAGCTCAGTCGATGGCGCAGCTCAGCCACCCGCACATCGTGCCAGTCTACGATTTTGGTGAGACCGACGACGGCCAGCTCTACTTCGTCATGGAGTATGTCGAAGGCGCCGACCTGCATAAGTTGATACACGGCGGCCAACTGACGCCCGCGCATTTTTTCAGCTGGATTCCGCAAATTTGCTCCGCACTCGAGTATGCACACGACCGCGGTATCGTTCACCGCGATATCAAGCCAGCCAACATTCTCATCAACCTCGAAGGCCAAGTGCGAGTCGCCGACTTCGGCCTCGCCAAGCTGACCACCACCGATCGAAAAGGTGGCTCGCTGACGCACAAAAATCTGTCGATGGGCACACCCGACTACGCCGCGCCCGAACAGATCGACACCGAGAAAGAAGTCGACGGCCGCGCTGACATCTACGCCCTCGGGGTGGTGATTTTTCAAATGATCACCGGCAAGGTGCCGCGCGGAGCGTTTCGAAATCCCTCGGAAGAAAATCCCGCCTACGACGCCCAACTCGACGCCGTTGTGCTGAAAGCCATGCAGAGCGATCCCGCCGATCGCTACCAGCACGCCACTGATATTTCGACCGCGTTGGAAAAAATCAATCGCAAGCCCGCGCCCGATACTGCTGCCATTCCCGTCGCTGTTCTGGTGCCCGACAAAAATCCCAATCGACTGATCGGACTTGCCGCCATCGTTACCGTTTCCTTGGTCGCCGTCATCGCCATCGTCATGGCCATGAATCCATCTCCCCCTTCGTCACCGCTCAACGAACAGGTCGACAATGCCGAGCCATCGGCAGAAAAAAAAACCGATCGTCCAGCCAGCCACGATTCCGAACCGACCGACCGGCAAACCCAAAGGCCTTCCAAAGCCGAGACCGACTCCAAGCCCAAGCCGGAACAAAAAGTCGCCAGCACCTCGCCATCAAAAGCAACGCCCCAAAAAGAGCAGCACAAGACAACCTTAAAACCCGAGAAAGCACCAGATCCACAGGGCCCGAACACCACCCTCACCGGCGCCGCCAAGCCACCCTTAACTGGTGAACGATTGCCGAACAAGCCCAAGCGACGCATGTTCGCCAAACACCTTACCGATCCCCGGAGTCCCGACGCCCCCGCGTCCAACGACCCCGCCCAGCCCAGAACGCCTGAGGAGAAGATTCCCGCCGAAGTTGCCGAAGTACAGGTCCGCTTTGAAGAACTGTTCGCCGAGACCATCGAAACTCCCTACGCCGAATCGATCGCCAACCTCGATCACTTTTACCTCAACTACCTCGACACCGCCGAAGCTACTGCGCAAACCTCCGCCGCTCTCGACGATCTGGTGGCACTGCGCGCCGAGCGCCACCGCATCGAAGCTGGCGAGCCGATGCCTGAGATCGATACCGACGACACTCCCGCCGAACTCGCCGCGCGCCGCGCCGTCTACCGTGAGCAGGTGGCCGGATTTAATGCCGCCCGTGCCGCTGAGGAACACCAACTCGGCCAGGCCTACCTCGACAAACTCGACAGCATTCGTGACGACCTCACCCGTGAAGGCAAGACCGACGAAGCTCTCGCCGTGCGCGCCTTTCGCGATCGCTTCGCCGCCACCCACAACACCGCCGAGACGATTGTTGAAGAAATTCCAGAAGACGTGACGGAACCCGCCGCTGTCACCGAGGCGCGCGCCGCCGGTCGCCGCGTCGTCACCGTCCCCGCCGGAAACAGCAGCGCACTAAGCGCCGCCTTTTCCGACCAGCAAGCCGGTGATTTTATCCTGCTTCAGCCCGGCACCTTCCCCAAAGGCCCGGCGACTACGTCGCCTCATACCCTGCGCGAAGCCGGAATCACTTTCTATGGTCAGCACTCGGATGTCGAAAACGACCTCATTGCCGTCGGCAGCGACATTACCATCGCAGGCCTACGCACCCCGAATCTCAGCGTCGGCGTTGCCGACACCAACAACGTGCGCGTCGACGTCGTCGTTGAAAACTGCCGCTTCGAAGAAGCCACCTGCCACAACGGCAGTCGCAGCCACATTCGCAACTCCGTCGGTTTGATCTTTCTCGACGAACGAGCTCGCATCAAGATCACCAACTGCACCATCGTGCCGACCAACACTCGCGTCGTCGACCAACCAGCCCTCATCGTTGGCGCTGATACCCACGTCGATATCGAGGGCAGCATCATCACCTCGCCCGGCGACACGATTCACATCGCAGCCGACGGACCGACCCACTTCAAAATCGTCGACTCGATAATCACCGGCGTTCGTCCGATCAGCATCGAACTTGAAGACGGCAGCTACGAAGTCACCTCCAATCAACGCCGTTTTGCCGAGTTGAATATCGAGCTGAAAAATATCGACCGCTCCAGTCCACGCTTCGTCGCCCCCGAGAGCGGCGACTTTCGGACCACGGACGCAGCCTCGGCTCCCGCCGACCAGCCACCTACTCAAGGCGCCTTCATCGGGAGCGACGGATGGCCAATCGTCGCCACACCATCAGACGCCACCGACGTTCGCTCCGAAAGTCCCACCGTCCCGTGAAGCAAATCATCTTTTTCCTCACTGCGCTGACCGCGCTGCTCGTCAGCCTCAGCGACGCCGCAGCCAGGCAGCCTAACATTGTGCTCATCATGGCCGACGACATCGGCATCGATGGCTTTGGCTGCTACGGTGGCACCAGCTACCAAACGCCGCGCATCGACCAACTCGCCGCCACCGGCATGCGCTTCACCCACGCCTACTCGCAACCTTTGTGCACGCCGACTCGCGTGCAATTGATGACCGGCAAATACAACCATCGCAACTGGACCTACTTCGGTATTCTCGATCCCAGGGAAACCACCTTCGGTCATCGCCTCCAAGCCGCCGGTTACCACACCATGATCGCCGGCAAGTGGCAGCTGCAAAGCTACGACCCGCCCGATTTTCCGAATGCCGAACGCCGTCGCGGCACCGGCATGAAGATCGCCGATGCCGGTTTCGACGAATGGTCCCAGTACCACGCCTGGCACACCGAGGACAAGGGTTCGCGCTACCCCGATCCGAAGATGGACAACAACGGCACCATCGAATCCTTCCCCGACCACTACGGCCCCGACATCTGGGTCGACAAAATCGCCGACTTCCTGAAACGCCATCGCGATAGCGGCCGCGATCGTCCAGCTTTTGTCTACTACGCGATGGCACTGCCGCATTGGCCTTTTAACCCGACACCCGAATCCGAAGCGTGGAAAGATCCCGATCGTCGCTACGAGGAGAGCACCGAATTTTTCCCCGACATGGTCGCGCACATGGACCAATGCGTTGGCAAACTGGTCGACTCGCTCGAGCAAGTCGGCATGCGCGACGACACGCTGATTCTTTTCTACGGCGACAATGGCACCGATCGACGCATCACCTCAAAAATGGGCGACATCGACATTCCCGGCGGCAAAGCGCTCCCCGTTCAGGCCGGCATCCGCGTTCCGCTGATTGCCAACTGGCCCGGCAAAGTGCCAGCCGGAAAACTCTGCGACGACCTGGTCGACGCCTCCGATTTTGTGCCAACCCTGATGGAAATCGCCGAAGCCCCCATCACCGATGCCGACCAACTCGACGGGCAAAGCTTTGCGCCGCAACTGTTCGGCAAGAAGCACCCGAGTCCGCGCGAGAATTCCTTTTTCTGGTATGACCCGCGTCCCGGCTGGGACAAGGAGGCCTATGGTCGCAGCGTTTTCGCTCTGGATAAAAACTACAAACTGTTCCGCGACGGCAGGCTTTTCAAAATCGATCCCCTGCTCCCCGTCGAAGAACTGATCAGCGGAGAGCTCGACCCGGCGGCCGCAGCCGCAAAAGAGGATCTCCAGGCCGTCATCGAAGCGCAACTGGCCGATGGCGAGCCGCCAGTCGTCGACACCTTTGGCGATCCCATCAAGGCGAATCAGTAGCCGGCGATGCCGAACTACTGACGGTGGTCGACAAGCGGGTCGTCACCTGCAAGTCGACTTCCTCTTCGCCACCGAGCCGCTCGCGGGCAGCGGTGGCAAGTTTCACGATAGTCGCTTGGTCCGGATGCTGAGGAGCGATCAGTTCGCAACGCACCGATAAGCGATGCTTCTCGCGGCGCAACGGCAGGAGATTGACCTGCTGCACAGCGATTCCGTCCGCCTCAAGGATCTCCGAAAATCTCGTCTCAAGATCACCCAGCACCGAACGTGAACTGAGCAACCGTTCAGACAACTTGGACACCACCACCGAAGTCATCGGCACCAGCAGAATCACTGCGCACATCAGCAGCGTCACCAAAGTTCGCCGCACCCACACGGTTGCGCCCTTGCCCACTCTGGCACGAATACCGGCTAGATAAAAATTGATCGCCGCGCCGAGCACGATGGCGACCACATTGACGGTGAATAATTGAGCCGCGCCCTGGGCATTACCGAACTCACCGAGCGCCAACGAGATTCCCACGGTCGCAATCGGCGGCACCAATGCAGCGGCGATCGCCACGCCTGCGAGCGCCGACGATAAACCCGGTCGGGCCACGCAGTACGCCGCGGCCACTCCCGATAGAAACGCCACCCCCATGTCTTCGATGCGCACGCTGCCGCGTGCGCCAAGTTCGTGAGTCAATCGCGTCAACGGAGCGACCGCACCGATCAACACGCCGACAAGCAACGCCGCCAGAAACCCGAAGGCGATGGCTTTTCCGCAAGTTCGTATCAAGGGCAGGTTGCCCTGCACCAGAGCCAGCCCCGCACCGAGCAGCGGCGTCATCAGCGGCGCGACCAACATCGCCCCGATCACAACCGCCGTGCTGTCGACCACCAGACCGAGCGCGGCGATCGCCGTCGACAGGGTGATCAGGGTCATGAAATCGAAATTCCAGCGCGAGTTAGTCTGCAGCTTTTCGAACAAGGCAATGCGCTCGCCGCGCTCGAGTTGAGGCACGCGCAGGCGCAAAAATCGCTCGAACCGTTCTCGAATCCGATGCGTAGCTGAACGACGAGCACGGATCGCTGCCACCGCCATCGCCTCGTCGCCACCGAGTAGTCGATCGGGAACCGTCCCGAACAATTTGCGCTTCAACCCCAGCGATGTCGGTGAACCGAGGATTAACAGATCGTAGTTGCCCCGCTCCGCTTCCTCACGGATGCCATCGTCAGCGACGTCGTTGGTCGAAACGTGACAGCGGACCCGATCCCGTTCACTGGCCGGAATCCCCGCCTCGACCAAGGTTCGCTCCAAAACAATCTCTCCGACCGCTTCGCCATCGTCATCGTGAATGCCTCGCTCGACATAAAGCGCTGTCATCGAACCACCCCATTGACCCGTTAGACCATGCGCCAGGCGCAGCGCTGCCAGCGAATGGGGACCACCGGCCGATGGCACTAACACAGAATCGCATTCGTTCACCGGCCCGCTGCCAAGTCTCAATAAAAGCGTATCGCACGGCGCCAGATCGAAAAGGCGTCGACCGATCTCCTCCGAACGCTTGCTTGCGGCATCAGAGTAGCGATTTTTACCGACGACCAAAAGACTGGCACCAAGTCGATCAACCTGCTCGACGACGGCTTCGATGAATCCGTCGGGCTCCAGTTCGACGATTTCCAGCGCGGGAGCGAAACCCTCATCACCAGTCATCACATCGCGAACCGCATCGGGCGAAACGCCGTCGCCGAGGATGAGCGTCAACTCACCGGCCTCGTCACCACCGAGCGCACCGGCGAACAGCGCCGCCCACCGGGTCATGCCAGCAGCCTCCTCCGGGTGAGTGATGACGGCCGCAACTTTCATTTTCCAGATCGAGTGGCTCAGTCGTTATAACCCGATTCGCCGTGCGCCGCCTGATCGAGCCCGATCTGTTCCGACGCATCCTGCACCCGAAGCCCGATTAAAAGACGGACGACGTAAAGTATCACGGTAGTGACGATGGCGGTGTAGATGATGGTGTAGGTCGAGGCAAGGGCCTGCGTCCCGAACTGCGCACCGATGCTCTTCTCTATACCTTTCCCCCCCATCACCGTGGCACCGAAAACGGCCACCAACAGGGTGCCCACCAAACCACCGATGCCGTGAACGCCAAACACGTCGAGGCTGTCATCGTATTTGAAGCGCTGCTTGATCGCTGTCGAAAAATACCAGCACAGAATTCCCGACGTCAGACCGATCGCTATCGCGCCGATCGGGCCGACATGACCGGATGCAGGGGTGATTGCGGCCAGACCGGCGATCGAACCCGTTGCCGCACCGAGCACACTCGGGCGCTTAAACTTGATCCACTCGATCGTTGCCCAAGTCATGGCACCCACCGCCGCCGACGTGTGGGTAACGATCAGCGTCATCGCGGCGGCGCCATTCGCCGCCAGTCCAGAGCCGGCGTTAAAGCCAAACCAACCGACCCAGAGCATCGCCGTGCCGGTCACCGTCATCGGCAGGTTGTGCGGCATCATTTGCACCTGGGGAAAGCCTTTGCGCTTACCGACCAAAATACACGCGATCAGAGCGCCAACGCCCGCCGTGATGTGGACCACAATTCCGCCGGCGTGATCAATGACTCCGGTCAGGCCAAACAAACTGCCACCGCCCCAGACCATGTGACAGATCGGTAGGTATACGAGGATCGCCCATAGCGTGGTGAACAGCAGCATCGCCGAAAACTTCATTCGTTCGACAAAGGCACCGACCATCAGGCCGGGAGTGATGATGAAAAAAGTCATCTGAAAAGCGTAGAACAACAGCGTCGGCAAGCCAGTGTCCGGCCAGACGGAATTGATTTCCACTCCGCTCAAAAATGCCCACTTGCCGAGACTGCCTATAAACGAATTGCCTTCCGAGAACGCTGCTGAGAAACCGAATACCAACCACACCACCGTCATCACACCTGTGATCGCGAAGCAGTGCATCAGCACCGACAGAACGTTCTTCGAGCGCACCAGGCCTGCATAGAACAGGGCCAGCCCGGGAATCATCATGAACAGGACAAGAGCCGTCGCCGTCAAAATCCATGCGGTATCGCCACTGTCGATGCTGGCGCCCGGTTCAAGTGTCGCGGCGATCCCATCTTGAGCCATCGAGGTGGACCCGCTCAGCAACACCAACAAAAACATCAGGACAGAAGGAAGAATCGATCGAAGCGCGAGCCTCGATTCGGTGAAACGGAAGGGAGAAGAATTCATGATAATTGCCAAGAAGGGGCTGATCCTAAACATCGAAACTGGTTTATGGCTAGGTAGTTTCGTATTTTTTTCTGATCACTCGCTCGACTTCGCTTGGCAAGATTTGACGCTGGATTGCGTCACTTCCCTGTCGCCTCCCGACCGCCGACATAACGCGCCAGCGTCTCCATGTTACGACTGAAAACTTCGCTGGAAAGATAGCGTGTGCCGTTAGGAAATTTTGTCTGACCAACCAGCCGCTCACCTTCGGAGATATTAATCCATCGCCCCTGCTCATCGAGATCAGCGACAATCTCTCGCACCCTTTTCTCCAACTCACGCTCATCGTCAGCCGTGATTTCCCGCGCCTCACCGGCGCTCAGCTGACGGTAATCAGCCTCAAGCTCTTCGAGCCGGGATTCGGATTTCCATCCGTAATGGTCAGGCAAATTGCCGTCGTCGTAAGTCAATTCATACACCTTACCGGCACGCTCCATGTAAAGCGCTCGATTCGTCTTCAACTCGTAGTAACGAGCCAGTCGTCCATCGGACAACAGTGAGTCTTTAAGATACTTGAGTGCCCTCGGAACCGGCTCCAGATATTTTTTGTCGCCGGTGATGCTGGAAATTTCAATCAGTGTTTCGATCACTTCCTGAGACTCGTCACCTGAGACCGCTGGCGGTTCGAACTTGCGCGCCCAGATCGGCTGCATCTCATAATTGTACTGCTGCGCCCAGCCCGGCTGCGGGTCGGGCATTTGCGCCAGCAAAAGAAAATCACCGAGCGACTTGAGAGCATCGAGATACTTGTCATCGCGGTAGGCCCGGTAAGCATCGTGAAGAGCAGCCGTGACGTAGCCGCAGACATCATCATTGAGGGTGTAGTGATCCCAATAGTCTTTGATCCGGCCTTCGCTGCGCCAGTCGTAGTCAGGATAGTTCGCCTTCGCGACCGGTTGCGGCTGCACCGGGTCAGTCCAGACTTGGGGAAAACCTCCATTCGGAAATTGCGCTGCCAACAGGGCCTCGAGCGAACTGATCGCAGCGTCATGAATCTCCTGATTGGCAAACCCAAGTGCCGCATCGGCACGAATCATCAGCTGGATCGCCGACTGGGTCTGACCGTCATCGAGCGACGAATTATTTTTCCCGCGCGCCTTGCCATTGCGATACTGCGCAACGCTCCCCTGCGGATCGAAATCGACCGAATTAGTCCAGCCGCCCGATTCCAGCTGACCGTAAGCCAGGGCTTCCGCCGCCTGTGTAGCCGCATCCAAAAACGCCTGGTCCTTGGTCGCCCGCCATGCCGCGACAAAAGCCATGCCCACCGTCGGCGATGCTGGCGGCTGCACCCAGATCTGCGTAGCCGTCGCTGGCCCTTCGCCATAGCGCTCGCTCAGATCGAGGCTGTAGAAATAGACGTATCCGCCGTGCACCGCGACCTTGTCGTGAAAATACGCTCCCGCCTTGCGCATCGTTTCCCGCGCCTGCATTTGCAGAGCCTGGTCCGTCGCACCGACTTTCGGGCTGAACACAAAGCAACCAACCAACAGCGCTGAAACGAGATTGACGATTTTCACGGCGTCACGATCTGAAAAATGCCCCCGCTCGTCGAGTCAGAATCGTTTAACCAAAATTGCCGACAGCTCACTCATCTTCCTGCTCCTGCTCTGCAGGCATCACGATCGCCTTGGTTGCAGCCTCCACTTTTTGAGCATCCGCATAGTGCATGGTCACCTGAGTGAACGGTATGATCCATCCATGTTCGTTAGAGGCCTCGACGCATAGCTTGGCAAGTAACCGCTGTAACTTGTTGTAGTTCTGTGCGGCGGTGCCTTGGCAATCGAGAAGGATGCGATAATCGAGCGACGAAGCTCCAGCGTTGCAAAACTCCACCGCCAGGTGAATCATCTGATCCTCCTTGAGCAGCGAAGATTCTTTCAGACCAGCCTGGAGGTGCATATGTAGCAATTCGGGTATCTCGGTCGTAGAAATCGCCTGATGGCTGTAGTCGACCCCGAACATGATGTGAATGCGAAAATTGCGCGACAGGTTCTCTGGGTTGAGCGCGACAAAATCCGACGCGGTGTAGGTTTTTCGACTGCCGCCCAACAACACCAGTTCGACCCAGTCCGGCGTCTGCATGATTACCCGACCAAAGGTGGTATCCGACAGTACTATCCAATTGCCCTGCTCACACGGAAACCACGTTTCCTTCACACCGAAGGGACGCGAATGCAAGCTCGCCAGAGTGCGGATCGGCAATCGAATGCGTCCCCCCTCAAGACTGGGATTCACCAAGTCTGTGTAAAGGGCGATACGTTTCACCTGCCAGGGAACCCCCTCATAGATAATGCGCTCACCTTCGCGCACGGGACCGAGATTGAGCATCAGTTTCACCTGCTCATAGGTCTGCGGTAGCGCATGTTTACCGGTCCAAGCCAATCCGGCGAGAAAGATGATCACCAGACCGAGCAACACCCAATCACCCGCCGAGTAGAGCACCACCATCGCCGCCATCACCGCCACGATCACCGCGACCGCGAAGTAGGCGATGTCCAAAACGCGGACGTAGAAGGAACGCCGCTCCAGCTTGCGCAACGGACTCCACCGCTCCAGCCCAGCATATCCTAACCGAGCCAAAAGTAGCACCGTGGCGACCGCCAATAGAGCGAACAACAAGTTGCGGCCCCGACTTCGAAAGAACGAGGCCATGATGCCACGCACGGTGCCCCATACCGACTTCGTGTCACCGAGACGCTCCTCGAGCTGGAACTCGGCTACATCGATGTCGCTGCTGATCTGGTTCAGTCGTTGTTGCCAAGTCTTTTCAAATCCCCGCAAGTCCTCGGTTACGTTTTCGACCCCGGGCTTGCCTTGAAGCTGTTGGAGCAGATGGCGCACGTTAACCAACGCTTTCTCAGCGTTATCTCGATTCTTCTGCTCTTGAAAGATGGTTCGGCGCAAGTCTTCAATCTCGCGAGGCCGCGATGTCAGGTCTTTCAGTTCGGTTACGATCGGCGACAGGAACTCGCGAAGGTCGGCGCCCAGATCGACGGCGCCCTCACCAGGGTCACGCAGATTGCTGAGATCAATGCCGGAGGCAAACTCCTCGTAGTTGTGCCGCAAATCCTTCAGCTGCTCATTGATGCGCGAGATCTCGGCAATCAGCTTTTCCTTTTCATCCGGCGCCAACGGTTGCGTTTCGTCCGCCAGTTTTTTCCGTTTTTCCGTGGCCTGATCCTCAAACGAAGCAATCGAAGACTCCAAAGCCTTCAGCGTCGTGATCAGTTTTGTATCGTCGTCCGTTAGCACTGGCGCCGGCACGGGAGCCGCCACGATCTGAACATCTGCGTCAGACGCTTGCTGACCGAACGCTGCCACGCGCAAGCACACTAGCAAAAAGCTGACCACCAGCCCCCAGCGACAGCTCGCCACAAATTTCTGGCGACAGCTTTCCCCCAATTGCGTTCTTCGTCGCACCTCGTGCCCATGGTTCCGGATCACAGCCATCGTTTTTTTCGAAACAACCAAAACATACCCAACGCCGTCAGCACAAACACAATCCACAGTACAGCGTACGACCCTTGCCATTTCAATTCCGGCATGTGCTCGAAATTCATCCCGTAGATCCCCGCCAAAAACGTCAACGGCAGAAAGATCGTCGAAAAACAAGTCAGCACCTTCATCACCTCGTTCATGCGATTGCTCATCGCCGTGTGATAGAAATCGCGCAACGATGCCGCTGTCTCACGCAAATCTTCCGCCGCTTCAACCACCTGAATCGCATGATCGTTCAAATCGCGTAGATAAGGTTCGGTCGTCGCCTCGATAAGAGGTGAGTCAGCACGGTTGAGAATACTGGCAATCTCTCGACACGGTCGGATGTGACGATACAGCGCCGTCACCTCGCTCTTCAGACGACTGATGTCCGCCGCCGATACCATCTCCGGACGATCTTGCAGCCGATCGTCCACATTCGACAGCGCCTCATCCATTGCATCAGTAACTCGCAGGTAGTGATCGACTACGACATCGAACAACGCCCAGAGCAAATAGTCGCCACCCGCCTTGCGAATACGTCCACCACCCCCCGTGCGAACCCTCCGTCTGACCGGCGAAAACGCGGCGGCGGGAACTTCGGAAAAGCTCAGCAACACGTTGTCCTCCAAAAGGACAAACGCCACCTGCTGCAGGTCGACGTGCTGGTTCTCAGGGTCGTCGGTCAACGACCGTAACAACACAAAAATGCCACCGACAAACTCCTCGATCTTCGGTCGGCAGGAAGTGTTTAGAACGTCCTCCAACACCAACGCAGGAATCCCAAAGCGTTCTCCCACCTCTGCGATTTTCGCCACATCGTGAAGGCCCGCGATGTGAATCCATCGGACAGCCGTACCATCTGCTCGTTGATCCGGAATATCTGACACCGTCGCCGGTTCCCCCTCGGTCACCGTTTCTATTCCATAGTCGATGACAGAAATGTGAATCTCGTCGGACATCTGCTCACCCAGATGAACCAGCGTTCCCGCAGGCATTCCCGGTGCCCGCCCAACCTGCGGTGCCGATCGGCGCCCCACTTTAAAAAACGCCAACGGAGATCTCAATTTTTTCACAGGCCAACACCCTACACGAAAAGCTCACCATCGACAATACGCCCAGTGTCACCGAACAGACCGCCGTGCAGCGAAGTTTGCCGAGTCGTGTTCGCTATCTACCGCTTGCAAAAAGAAACGCACCATCTCTTCATACAAATCATCGCCGCCTGTGATAAGCACATCGCCGTGTTGACCGCCGGCCACGCAGCGCCAGGTTTTTCGGTCATCACCGATCGCCGCGAACACCCGTTTACCATGCGCGATAGGGATGACGCCATCGCAGTCACCGTGCACCACCATGGTCGGCACGGTGATCGATGGCGCAGCACCCTCGGGAGAAATTTTATCGAGAGCCAAACCCGAGCGACCCAGTACGTAGCCAGCCACTGCCCAGCGCACGATTCCTCCTCCCACCGGCAACCGACGCTGCAGCATTTCCCCGGTCAGATCCGAAAGACTTGCGAACGGCGACACTACGACAGCCGCTCGCAAGCGCGCCTCTTGCGGCAAAGCCTGCAAGGTCACCGCTGCGCCCATCGAGTTGCCGAAAACCATCAGTGGCACCGAACCCGCATCGCCCACGCCGCAATAGCGAGACTGCACAGCATCGATCAAAAGGCTGAGGTCCGAGACCTCATGAATTCCGTAACTCATCATCCGGGCCGGACTTTCCCCATGCGCCCGACTGTCGAACAAAACCGTCGCCGGTCCGGCTGCGGCCAATCGCTCAGCGATCGTCACGCCGTCCTCCTTGATCCCTGAACGACCGTGCAAGAGAAATACCGTTCCACGCACCGGAGCGTGATTTTTCGTCTCACCTTCATTAACGGAAACTACTAGCTCCCGCCCAAGGCGTCGGTGCATTTCACAATAGCGCACGCTGGTCCCGAGCTTCGTTGAGGGTCGAATCAACAGCGCTTGAATCGAGATACCGTCTTCGCCTATCGTCGAAAAATGCTCGATCACAATACCGTGCCGGGCGGGTTCGTTGAGCACCGCATTTTGCCAATCACCGGGGACCCGTCGCTTTGGCACCAGCAGGGTCTCACCAAGCTTAATGACGCCGAAAGCTCCAACTGCCGATACAGCAAAAATTACAAATATCGCCAGCGAACAGATTCGGCGGCGCGCGCGAGCGGATAGACGAGGCAGAGATATTTTCATGCCTCCAAGCTTCATCGCGCCATGTGAAGAAACGTTGAAAGCCACGTGAAAATGTCGTGAAATACCGCCATGAAAATTTCACTGCGCTCACTCTGTCTCACCGCTGCCTTCGCTCTCGCTCTTGGCAGTAATGCCCACGGCTTCGAAGAGAATTTCGACGACGCCACGGAATTACCTGCAGGCTTCAAAATCGCCAAGGGTGATTGGAAAGTCGCCGACGGCGCCCTGATCGGTGCTGAGTTAGAAGCTGACCACCATGCCGCCGCGATCAGCTTTGGACCGAAGAATACCGACTCGGAGATTCGTTTCAAATTTCGCCTCGATGGTGCCGATTTTTTGCACGTCAGCCTCAATCACGCCAAAGGTCATCTGTTCCGCATCATCTTCGATCCCGAAACCGGCGTGTCGATCAACAAGGACAAAGACAAAAAGGATCCCGAATCAAAAGCCATCAAGCTCGGCGCTCGCAAAGGTCCGATCAGCAAAGGTGAATGGCACGACGTCGTGATCAAAATCTCCGGCAAAAACGTCAGCGCCAAAATCGATGATGGCCAGGCCGTTGACGTCTCTCATCCCGGACTCGCCACCGAAAAAACCGGCTACCGCTTGATCGTCAAAGGCAGTTCGGTGACGGTCGACGACATCAGGATTACCGCCGCGAAAAACGGCGAGTAACCCATTACGACGCCACCGGGTTGGCCGCACTCCATTCGCAAATCGCCTGAACCAGACCGGGAATGGTGTGCTCGCTCGCCTCTATATCGACGTAGAGACCATTTTCGGTCAAGGTCTTCGAAGTGATCGGGCCAATGCTGGCGATTTTCAATTGCTCGGGCAACGGAAGTTGTAGGGCGACGAAATTTTCCACCGCCGAAGAACTGACAAAAGTGATGATGTCCGCGCCGTTCTCGGTGAAGTCAGCGATCTCTTCACTCCGGTCCCGGGACTCGGGAACGGTGCGGTAGCCGATGCCCTCGTCGAGGATGACACCAGCGTTAATGAGGCGTTCCGACAGTTCCGGTCGAGCTTGCTCCGCGCGCACCCACAGCATTGTCAGATTTTCAATACTGCCTACCTCGTTCTCGAAGGCATCAGCGAGATTTTCTGCGACCGCGACCGTCGGCATCAGATCTACCGCCATGTGATACTCCTTCAGCTTCGCCTCCGTGCCAGGTCCAACCGCAGCAATTTTAGCGCCGCCGATCGAGCGAGCGTCTTTATAGATCCGGTAAAAGATGTCGAAGAATCGCTCGACCCCGTTCGGGCTTGTGAAAATGATCCACTCGTAAGTGTGGCAATCCTGCACCATCTCTCCGAACTCAAGCAGGTTCTCTGGCTCTTCGATGCGGATCGTTGGCAATTCCAGAACATCAGCGCCGTGGTCCAACAGTTCCCGACTCAGTTTACCCGCCTGCTTGCGAGCTCGAGTCACGACCACGCGACGACCGAACAGTGGGCGTGTTTCGAACCAGTTGAGATGCTCACGCATCGTCACGACATCTCCAAAAACGGCGACCGCTGGCGCTTCAAATTTTTCCGCAACAACCAGATCGGCGATGGTCGACAACGTACCGACTAAAGTCCGTTGCTGACCAGTGGTGGCCCAGCGCACCAGAGCTACCGGCTTGTCGGCATCCGCCCCGTGCTTGAGCAACTGCTCACAGATCGCCGCAAGCCGCTCGACTCCCATCAACATGACCAGTGTGCCTCGCGTTTTAGCCAGCAGCTCGTAATCGATCGCCGACTCCACCTTGGCTGGATCCTCGTGACCGGTAAAAATCGTCAGCTGCGAACTGAATTCACGGTGCGTCAATGGAATGCCAGCATACACCGGACCGGCCGTAGCCGACGAAATGCCCGGCACCAATTCAAAACGAACGCCCGCCGCATGCAACTGCCGCGCCTCTTCGCCACCGCGACCAAAGATCACCGGGTCCCCGCCCTTGAGTCGGGTGACGATCTTGCCGGCCTTAGTGTGCTCGATCAGCAATTCATTTATCGAGTCCTGCTCAAGCGTGTGCTCGGTCGATTTTTTTCCGACGTAGATCAGTTCGGCATCCTCCCTCGCCCAGCGCAGCAGTTCGCTGTTGGCAAGATAGTCGTAAACGATGACGTCCGACTTCTCGATGCATTCGCGTCCACGCACCGTGATCAATCCCGGATCACCGGGTCCCGCACCAACCAGGTAGCAAGTGCCCGCTGCATTCTCAGCGCTGGGTTTTTCTTTTTTCTTTGCCATAGCAGACTTAACTAAATCACAAAATTTTCATTAATGCGTCGACCAGCGCTTCGGGTTGATCGGCAGCATCAGTCGCGCTGCCTTCCGTAGGTTCCGCATCCTCCGCTTTTTCATCGAAAACTCTCACCTGCATCGTCAGTCGGCCATCGCTCTCAAACCAGGTGTGCGCCCCAACAGGTGTCTGACAACCGGCCTTCAATCGGGCAAGAAAAGCACGTTCAGCAGAGACCCGTTGGAAAGTGGATTCATCATTGATAGCCGCGATGACTGTCCGGGCATCCGCATGGTCGACCAGTGTCTCGATGCCGACGGCCCCTTGACCGGCAGCGGGGAGAAATTGCGTCGCCGACAATACGGCAGCGTAAACTTTTCGCCCCTCGAAATCGAACTCGCTCGCTCCCGACTCCAGCATACCGAGTCGCTCAAGACCGGCTCGCGCCAACATCGTCGCCGTCCATTCATTCGAATCGAGAAGTTTGCGCACCCGCGTCGGAACGTTCCCCCGAATGTCCTCCACCTGCAGGTCAGGCCGAAGCCAACAAAGTTGGCGCGCGCGACGCACACTACTGGTCGCGACTACGCCACCGACGGCGAGCGCTGCGATAGCCTGCTTGGGCTCGTCTCCAAGTGGTTCGCGGGTCAGCAGCACGTCCTCGATCGGCGCCCGCGGAAGGGTCGCCGCGATAAGAAACTCGTCAGCTAACTCGGTTGGCACGTCCTTGAGACTGTGCACAGCAATATCGATTTCGCGACGGTTTAGGGCTTCCTCGAGTTCGCGGGTGAAAATACCTTTGTCGACCACCGCCGGACGCCCGTCAGCACCGACTTGAGAGAACTCCGACAGTTTAAGGTCAGGCCGCTTGTCGCCAATGGTCTTAATAACGCGAATTTCGATCGCTGCTTCGGAAAGAATACCGCTCTCGAGCAGCGCGGACTTCGTCATTCGTGCCTGCGTCAGAGCGAGGTCACTGCCACGAGTGCCGATGACAAATGGACGATCTGCAGAAAATTGACTCATCAAACGAAATAGCTATCGGTCTCAGGATTGGGTCACCGCTTTGGAGCCTGGATTCGCGCCATCATCCGACACGCTTTTTTGCACGTGTTCGGCAGGTGGAGCTTCGAGAGCAGGGATACCTTTGTCGTCGATGTACTCGTCGATGAGTTTTTCGCAAGCAGCGATCTGACGCTTACGCTGCTTGCGGGCATCATCGGCGATCGTCTCCAAATGATCGATGTCATACAGATAAACGTTGTCGATGTCGTTGACCTCCGGCGCAATGTCTCGCGGCACCGCAATATCGATCAAAAACAGCGAGCGACGGCGACGCTTACCCATCGCATCCTCGATCATTTTGGCGTCGATCAAAACATGCGGCGCCGAAGTCGAACTAATAATGATGTCGACGTCGTGAATCACCGTCTCCCACGCGTCGAAGCGCACCGCTTCACCTTCCATTTCGGCAGCCAGCGCCTCAGCCTTGTCATACGAGCGGTTGGAAACGATGACACTTTTAGCGCCCCGAGATTTGAGGCTTTTGCCAACCCTGCGGCTCATGTCACCGGCACCGACGACCATCACTCGACAACCTGACAGGTCACCGAAAATTTTCTCAGCCAGATCGACCGCCACCGAACCGACCGAGGTCGATCCACGAGTGATGTGCGTGCTGGAGCGTACCATCTTGCCCACCGTAAACGCCTGCTGGAACAACTTGTTGAGCACCCGCTTCGTCGCGCCGGCCAACTGCGCGTCCGAGTAAGCTTTTTTGACCTGGCCGAAAATTTCCGTCTCGCCGAGCACCATCGAATCAAGACCGCTGGAAACCTGAAACAGATGCCGCGCCGCATTCTCGTCAGCGAGCTTGTAAAACTCTTTCTCGTGCTCAGGTTCGAGCTCAAAGTGGCGCATGAAATAATCGAGCAGCTCCCGGAGTTCGTTCTCCGCCTTACCTTTGCCGTCACCCTGCTGACTCGCCGCGTAAACCTCGACTCGGTTACAGGTGGACAAGATCACCGTTTCCTCAATCAGTCCAGACGCACAGATTTCCGCCATCGCCTCCGCCAGATAACTGGGCGCAAACGCCACTCGCTCGCGCACTTCGACGGGAGCAGTTTTGTGGTTTAGACCTAGGCAGACGAGACTCATCTAATACGAGGAAAAACCTAGGCGCGGATCGCCATCAAAGTGACAAGCGGAAGGATGAACGCCAACGCGGCACCCACAGCGAGTTGTTTAGGCCCCAACCGCCGACCCAGATATAGCCCGAGTAGTACGGCGTAGCCGATCCACACCGAGAACGAAAGCCCGAGATGCCAAGCCGAAGGCGTATTTGCCATCAGAAAGGCACTGACGATGCCTACCGTCAACAGCAGCAGACCGATGCCGAGCACCCGACCGATCGCCTTCACCAGGTAGCGGATTGGCGGTAGATTATAGAACAAAGCGTTGAGGTCGTGCGTTTTCAGCAGCCTATCCTGAACCAAGTACATGACTCCCGCTACACAGGCCAAGGCGAAGGCGCCGTAGGCGAGAAGCGAGATCGATGCATGCACTTCCAGCCAGACGTCAAGCGTCTCGACCGGTTTCGGCAGGTCAGGCTGGCTCAGCAAAGAAATTAGCGCACCAGCCTGCATCAGCACCACGACTGGCGATGTAAACAGACCGAGCAGCGACAGTCGAAATGTCCGACCGAGCAAAAAATACAACATCACCATGCTCCAACTGACAAAGATCAGCACCTCAGCAAAACTGGTGATCGGACAGCGCCCGTGCATCTGACCTCGGAAATGCAGGACGCCACATTGCAGAGCGAAGCCAATGCCCATTAGGATCAGGTTCGCCATCGGCGTGCGTTCATGACTGTGACGCAGCGCCATCAGCACGTACACGAACGCGCCGAGAAAAAACAGGATCGAAGCTGCGAGAAGAATTTTGTCCATGACCAAAGCCCGGCCAATACCGGGGAAGCAGGGCGGGAAAACTAGCGGAGCCCCCCCATCTTTGCAAACGCGCTCTCCCGTCCTCGCATTGCGAGTAAGTTCTGATCCTCGCTACTAATCAATGCAACTACGCCTTACATGTAATCGCTATAATCGCTATAGAAGCAGCTTATTTATATTTGACGTCTGGACTTTTTGTGCGCATTCTTTCGGCATGCACCGTCCTCGACTGCTTGGCTGGCAAGATGCCAACGCCTACCATGTCATCAGCCGTACAACTGGGCGGGAGTTCTTGTTTGGCCCTGCTGAGAGGGAAGCCTTCGGGCGTATGCTCGACAAGATGGCGCGGTTTTGTGGCGTCGAGGTGCTGACGTGGTGCTGCCTATCGAATCATTTTCATCTGTTGATCCGGCTCTCCGATACAAAGAGCGAGGAACTGCGCTCTCGATTAAGGGATGACGAAGCGGCCTTAGGTGAGCACCTTCGAATTATTTACACCAACACCAAGGCGGGCGAGATCGCCTCGGAACTGACCGCACTGCGCGCCGCTGCGCATGACCGAGCCGCTGATGAAATCGTGAACGGCTATCTTGCTCGAATCGGTGACCTGTCGGTTTTCGTAAAGGAGCTGAAGCAACGCTTCTCGATTTGGTATAATGCCAAGCACAATCGCCAGGGCACCCTGTGGAGCGCTCGATACCGCAGCGTGCTCGTCGAAAATTCCCCTCAGGTGCTACGCACAGTGGCGGGTTATATCGATCTAAATCCGGTTCGCGCCGGCTTGGTAACTGACCCGAAGGATTATCGCTGGTGTGGCTACGGGCAAGCACTTGGCGGGGTGCGATGCGCGCAGAAAGGCATTCGTTCGATTGTCGGCGTAAGTGGTCGTGGAGCCGATAGCACCGCGCCGGTGCCGAACTGGCGGACGATTGCTGAGGATTATCGGGTCGTGCTGTTTGGCAAAAGTGTGGCCCTCAATGATGGTGCCGGTGTGGTTACACGAAAGGGTCCAGATCTGGCAGCGGTTGCGAAAGTGCTCGCTGCAGGCGGCAAGCTCGCAAGTTCGGAACTGTTCCGACTTCGTGTGCGACATTTGACTGCGGGAACGGCTCTTGGCTCATCAGCGTTTCTGCAAAAGCTGGTGGAAAAACGCCCCGCTCAGGTCAGCACCAAGCGCACTATCGCCGCTCGACCGATCCGGCAATTGGAAGCCGATGATTTCTGCAGCCTTCGCGATTTAAAGGCAACCGGCACGACTTCTACTCAGTGAGTCGCCAGCAACAGTCACCGACTTCCTCGTTCAATGTCACGTTGACCTGAGCCCACGAGGGCGCCTAGAGTCGCCCTCGTGAAAGACGATCAACTCCAAAAACTCCGCGACGCGATTCGCGATGTCGCCGATTTCCCCCAACCGGGCATCATTTTCAAAGACATCACTCCTGTGCTCGCCAGCCACGAACTGCTTACCCTTGTCATCGATGGTCTGGCTGCCTACGGAGCAGGCAAAGGGGTGACAAAGGGTGCCGGTCATG